>NZ_CP135079.1:6300000-6600000 GCF_032121415.1 Streptomyces parvus
CGTGACCGGGTCCGCTTCCGCTCGGCGATCGACCGCATCGCCGACGACGGCCACCGCGTCTTCCTGGAGATCGGCCCGCACCCGGTCCTCGGCCACGCGATCCGCGAATGCCTCGACGCGGGCGGGAGGCCCGCGCTCACCCTGCCCTCGATCCGCCGCCGGGAGGACGAGACCGAGCGCTTCGCCGCCTCGCTCGGTACGCTGCACACCCTCGGCGTCCCCATCGACTGGGACCTGCTCCAGCCCACCGGCCGGCCCGTCACCCTGCCCCGCCACCCCTTCCGGCGCGACCGCCACTGGACCGAGCCCCGCCCGGTCGCCCAGGTCCGGCTCGGCCACCGCGACCACCCGCTCCTCGGCCGCCGCACCGATGCCACCGAACCGACCTGGCAGGCCCGCCTGGACACCGAGGCCCTGCCCTACCTCGCCGACCACCGCATCCAGGACACCGTGGTCTTCCCCGCCGCCGGCTACCTGGAGATGGCGGCCCAGGCCGTCCTGCGGCTCACCGGCGGCACCGCGGCCGTCCTCGCCGACATCGACCTGCGCAAGGCGCTCTTCCTGCCCGACGGCGAGGACCGCACCGTGGAGGTGTCGCTCTCCCTGGAGAACGCCGCCTTCACCATCGCCTCCCCGACCGGTGAGGACGGCGAACGGGCCGTCCACGCGAGCGGAGTCGTCCGCACCGGCCAGCGCCGCCGTACCGCTCCACCGCTCGACGCCCCCGCGATCCGGTCCAGGACCCACCGCCACCTCGAAGGCCCCGACTGCTACACCGCTCTCGCCGCCCTCGGCTACCACTACGGGCCCGCCTTCCAGGCCGTGCAGGAGGTCTGGATCGGCGCCGACGAGATCCTCGCCCGGATCCGCCCGCCCCGGGCGATCGGCGACGGCGCCGCCGGCCACCACCTCCACCCCGTCCTCCTCGACGCCTGCTTCCAGGCCCTCCTGACTCCGCTGATCCCGGCGGCACCCGAGGACCGCCCCCCGGCCACCGGGATCAGGCTGCCGCTCTCCCTGGACGAGGTCGCCCTCGAACCCATCGGCGACCAGCCGTTCTGGGCCCACGCCACCCTGCTGCCCGCCGACGCGGACACCACCCTCGGCAACATCGCCCTGTACGCCGACGACGGCACACCCATCGGCCGCATCGAGGGCTTCCGCGCCGCCGACGTCGAGAAGGCCGCCACCGCTGTCGCCCGCACCACGATCGACTCCTGGCTCGCCGAACCCGTCTGGACCGACTGCCCGCCGCTGCCGGCCGAGGACGCCGAAGCCCTGCCGCGGGACGTGGACTGGCTGCTCCTCGCCGATGCCAGAGGCACCGCGGACGCCTTCGCCGCCCTGGCCGGCGCCCGGGGCGAACGCTGCCGCCTGGTGCGCCGGGGGGCGGCCTACACAGCCTCCGCCGACGGCCGCACCTACACCGTCGACCCCGGGTCCGACGCCGACCTGCGACGCCTCTTCGCCGACCTCGACCGCGACGGCGGGCCCTTCCGGGGGACCGTCCTGCACCTGTGGAACCTCGACGCCCCCGCCCTCGCCGCCTGCGACCGGACCGCCCTCGGCGACCACACCGGCGCGGGCGCGTACTCCCTGATCGCGCTGGCCCGGCTGCTGTCCGCCCGGGGCGAGGGAGGCCGCCTGCACATCGTCACCCGGGGCGCCCAGCCCGCCCTGCCCGGCGAAGCACCCGAACCCCTCGGAGCACCCGCCTGGGGCATCGGCCGCGTCCTGCGCCACCAGGAACTGACCGACCACCCCGGTAAGCTCATCGACCTCGACCCGCGGCGACACCCCGGCCCCGACGGCGTCCGGGCCGAGGCCGCCGCACTCCTGGCCGAAGCGCTCAGCGACGACGAAGCGGAGATCGCTCTGCGCGACGGCCGCCGCCGCACCGGCCGCCTCCGCCCCGCCGGGAACCTCACCCGACCGCTGCCGTTGCGCCTGCGAGCCGACGGAAGCTACCTGGTCACCGGTGCGTTCGGCGCGCTCGGACGGCTGCTGTGCCGCACGCTCGTACGCCGGGGAGCCCGGCGGATCGTGCTGGTCGGGCGTGCCCCCGTACCGCCCCGGGAGAAGTGGGCCGGCACCGACCCCGGCACCGTCGAGGGCCGGGCCGTGGCCCTGCTCCGCGAGCTGGAGGCGCTCGGCGCGCAGCCGGTCCCGGCGACGTTCGACATCACCGACGAGGACGCCCTGACCGGCTGGCTCGACGCCCATCGGCGCAGCGGAGCGCCGCCCGTGCGCGGAGTGTTCCACCTCGCCGGCCAGGTCCGCGACACGCTCGTCGCCGATCTCGACCGGGCCGCCTTCGACGCCGTCCACGACCCCAAGACCGTCGGCGCCCATCTCCTGCACCGGCACCTGCGGGACGAACCCCTCGAACACTTCGTGCTGTTCGCCTCGATCGCCTCCCTGCTGACCACGGCGGGCCAGACCAACTACGCCGCAGGGAACGCCTTCCTGGACGCCCTCGCCCACCACCGTCGCGCCCAGGGCCTGCCCGCGCTCAGCCTGGACTGGGGCCCCTGGGCCACCGGCATGATCGAGGAACTCGGCCTGGTCGAGCACTACTTGCACAGCCGGGGCATGAGCTCGCTCTCCCCGGACACGGGCATGGCCGTCCTGGAGCGCGTCATCGGCCAGGACCACGCCCAGCTCGTCGTCGCCACCGTCGTCGACTGGCCGGCCTTCCTCGCCTGGTACCCGTCCCCGCCGCCACTGGTCACCGACCTCGCTGCCGCCGCCGCCCCGCCCATGGACACCACTTCCGGCAACGGGTTCCTCGACACCTTCCGCGCCGCCGGTGACGAGGCCCGACGAGCCCTCGTCGCCGAGCGGTTCGCCGCCCTGGCCGCCAACGTCCTGCGTACCGGCGCCGACCGCATCGACTCCGCCACCGGCCTCGGCGAACTCGGCCTCGACTCGCTCCTCGCCATGGAGCTACGGGCCCGGATCCACGCCGAACTCGGGGTCGCCCTGCCCGTGGTCGCCCTGCTCAGCGGCACCCCGGCCGGGGAACTCGCCGCTCAGCTCCACGACGGACTCACCGCCCTGGCCGCGGCGGAAGACCCCGCAGGGACGGCAGGCACGGTCCAACTCCACAGCGACGAGCGGCAGTACCCGCTGACCCAGAACCAGAAGGCGCTCTGGTTCCTCAAGCACCTCAACCCCGAAGGTTACGCGTACAACATCGGCGGGGCCGTCGAGGTGAACGTCGCCCTCGAACCGGACCTGATGTTCGAGGCCGTCCGCCGGCTCATCGCCCGCCACCCCGCGCTGCGCACCAACTTCCACCTGGAGGACGGGCAGGCCGTGCAGCGGGTCTCCGAGGACGCCAGGACCGACCTCGCCCTCTTCGACGTCCGGGGCGAGGACTGGGAGACCGTCCACGCCACGATCATCGAGGAGTACCGCAAACCCTACGACCTCGCCCACGACCCGCTGATCCGCTTCCGCCTCTTCCAGCGCGGTCCGGACCGCTGGATCATCATGAAGGCCGTCCACCACATCGTCTCCGACGCCATCTCCACGTTCACCTTCATCGAGGAACTCCTGGCCATCTACGAGGCGTTGCGCCGCAACCAGGAGCCCCAGCTCCCGCCGGTCGAAGCCCGCTACCTCGACTTCCTCAACCAGCAGAACACCTTCCTGGCCGGGCCCGAAGCCGCGGGCATGCTCGACTACTGGCGGTCCCATCTGCCGGCCGAGGTCCCGCTCCTGGACCTCCCCGTCGACAAACCGCGCCCGGCGGTCCAGACCCACAACGGGGCCTCGGAGTTCTTCGTCCTCGACGACGCGCTGAGCGCCCGCGTCCACGCCCTGGCCCGGACGCACGGCGTCACCCCGTTCATGGTGCTGCTCAGCGCCTACTACCTCCTGCTGCATCGCTACTCCGGGCAGGACCACATCGTCGTCGGCAGCCCGGTGACCGGTCGTACACGGCAGGACTTCGCCTCCGTCTACGGCTACTTCGTCAACCCGCTCCCCCTGCACGCCGACCTGTCCGAGGACCCGAGCGTCGCCGAACTGCTGCAACAGGTCCGCCGGACCGTGCTCGGCGGCCTGGACAACCAGGAGTACCCCTTCGTCCTCCTCGTCGAGAAACTGGGCCTCCAGCACGACCCCAGCCGCTCCGCCGTCTTCCAGGCGATGTTCATCCTCCTCACCCACAAGGTGGCCACCGAGCAGTACGGCTACCGTTTGGAGTACATCGAACTACCTGAGGAGGAAGGGCAGTTCGACATAACGCTGTCCGCCTACGAGGACGAGGCGGAGGGCCGGTTCCACTGCGTGTTCAAGTACAACACCGACCTCTTCCTCCCCGAGACCATGCGGCGCATGGCCGCCCACTACACCCGGCTCCTCGACCGGATGACCCGCGCACCGGGTAGACAGCCCGCCTCCCGGCTGGCGATGCTCGGCGACCGGGAGCGGGAGCGGCTCGTGGGGGAGTGGAGCCGCCCGGCCCTGCCGTCCACCGCCGGACACCGGGACGACGAGCCGTTCACCCCGGTCCACGCGCTGATCGCCCGCGCCGCCGCCGAACATCCCACGGCCGTCGCCGTCACCACGCCCTCGGCGCACGGTGGAGCGCACCGGCTGACCTACGCGGAACTGGAGCGGCGGGCTGCCGACACCGCAGCCCGTCTGCGGACGCTCGGGATCGGCGAAGGCTCCGTGGTCGTACTCCGCCTGAACAAGTCGCCCGAGCTGATCGTCGCCCTGCTCGCCGTGCTCAAGACCGGCGCCGCCTACCTCCCGGTCCGGCCCGACCAGCCCGGCGACCGGCTCGCCCACCTCGTATCGGCCACCGGAGCGCAGCTCGTCCTCGTCGCCGACGACGCCGGCCCCGGGGCGACCGGAGACCTCGGCGCACTGACCGCGCCCACGCTCACCCTCACCGCCCTCGCCCGCACCGAACCACACCCGGAAGGACCGGCGGTCCAGGCCGCTCCGGACTCGCCCGCGTACGTCGTCACCACCTCAGGGTCCACCGGCCGCCCGAAGGCCGTCCGCGTCAGCCACCGCAACCTCGCCTCCGCACACGCCGCCTGGCAGCAGGCGTACCGGCTGGACACCGACGTGACGACCCACCTCCAGATGGCCGACCCCTCCTTCGACGTGTTCACCGGCGATCTGGTGCGTGCCCTGTGCTCGGGCGGCACGCTCGTCCTGGCCGACCGCGACCTCCTCTTCGACACCACCCGCCTCTACCGCACGATGCGTCAGGAACGCGTGGACTGTGCGGAGTTCGTCCCCGCCGTCGTACGCGGTCTGATGGACCACTGTGCACGGGAGGGGCTGCGGCTGGACTTCCTGCGGCTGCTGGTGGTCGGATCGGACGCCTGGAGTGTGGGGGAGTACCGCAGGCTGGCCGAGCTGTGCGGCCCCGGCACCCGCCTCGTCAACTCCTACGGCCTCACCGAGGCCACCATCGACAGCGCGTATTTCGAGGGGCCCATCGACGACCTGGAATCCGGCGTGATGGTCCCGATCGGCCGCCCCCTGCCCAACAGCACCCTCCACATCCTCGACACCCACGGCGAACCCGTCCCGCCCGGCGTGCCCGGCGAACTCTGCATCGGCGGCGACGGCGTCGCCCTCGGGTACGCCGGGGACCCCGAGCAGACCGGCGAGCGCTTCGTCACCCGTACCCTCTCCAGGGCCCCCGGCGCCCGCGCCGAACGGCTCTACCGCACCGGCGACATCGCCCGCTGGGACGCGCACGGCCGGGTTCATCTGCTCGGCCGGACCGACGGACAGATCAAACTGCGCGGTCACCGCATCGAGATCGGCGAGATCGAGGCGCACCTCGCCCAGTGGCCGCCGATCGCCCGCGCCGTCGTCACCGTACGCACCGACACCGGGGGAGACGCGGCCCTCTGCGCCTACTGCGTACCGCGGGCCGGCGCCGCCCTCGACGTCCGGGCACTGCGCCGCCATCTGGCCCGCTCACTGCCCTCGTACATGATCCCGTCCCACTTCACCGAGGTGCCCGCTCTGCCACACACCGCCAACGGCAAGGTCGACACGGCTGCCCTGCCCGCCCCACGGGCCGGGGCGGGCGACCGGCCGCACGAGGAGCCCGTGACGCTGTACGAGGTGAGCGTCGCCCGGCACTGGAAGACGCTCCTGGGATGTGAACAGGTCGGCCTGGAAGACGACTTCTTCGAACTCGGCGGCAGCTCGATCAAGCTCGTCGAACTCCTCCACCACCTGCGCACCGAGTTCGGCGTCGGCGTCCCCGTCAGCAGGCTCTACCAGGTCACCACCCTGCACGGCATGGCCGCCACGGTGCAGGACGTCCTGCTCGGGGCGAGCGCCGAGGAGCTGCCCAGCCTGACCTTCAACGCCGGACAGCACCCCGTCCTCTTCTGCTTCCCGCCCGCCGGCGGCCACGGGCTCGTCTACCGGGGTCTGGCCGCCCAGCTCCCGGACCACCGCGTCATCGGCTTCAACTACCTCCCCGGAGACGACAAGGTCGCCCGGTACGCCGACCTGATCGAGGCCGACCGGCCCGAAGGTCCCTGCCTGCTCCTCGGCTACTCCCTCGGCGGCAACCTCGCCTTCGAGACCGCCAAGGAGCTGGAGCGGCGCGGTCGCCGCGTCGCCCATGTCGTCATCCTCGACTCCCGCCGCATCCTCACCGCCTACGAACCGGACCCCTCCGGCATCGCCGCCTTCGAGGCCGAACTCGCCGACCACGTACGCAAGCACACCGGATCCGACGCCGTCACCCACGAGACCCTCGCCCATGCCGCCGAATACCTCGCGTTCTGCGGGCGCACCCCCAACACCGGCACGGTCGCCGCGACGGTCACCGTCATCACCGACGAGGAGAAGGCGGCCCTCTACGCCGCCGGGGAGCACGGCACCTGGCACGGCAGCTCCACCGGCGCGACCGCGGTCCTGCGCGGCTCCGGCGTCCATGCCGACATGCTCGACGCCAAACACCTGGTCCGCAATGCCCAGTTGGTCCGGTCGGTCATCGCCGGGGAGGCGGCCCATGTCGGCTGACGACACGACCGGGACCACCGGGGCCACCGACCCCTGCGCCCGCACGGAGTCCTCCGACTCCCGCGATTCCTCCGACTGGACGACCAGGGAACGCACGCCCGGCACCCCGCCCCGCGTCATCGTCGTCGGTGCGGGCGTGGCCGGCCTCTCCACCGGCTGCTACGCGCAGATGAGCGGCGCCAGGACCCGCGTCTTCGAGAAGCACGTACTGCCCGGCGGCTGCTGCACGGCCTGGTCGCGGGACGGCTACCTCTTCGACTACTGCATCGAATGGCTCATCGGCACCGCCCCGGGCAACGACGCACACCAGGTGTGGGCCGAACTCGGCGCGCTGGACGGCAAGTCCGTCACCAACTTCGAGCTGTTCAACAAGGTCGAGGACGAACACGGCCGGTCGGTGACGTTCTACAACGACCCCGACCGCCTGGAGGCCCACCTCCTGGACATCTCGCCCGCCGACGCCCCGCTCATCCGGGCCTTCACCTGGGACCTGCGGCAATTCATCGACATCGAGCTGTATCCGTTCCTGACCGCGCCCGCCCTGCGGACCGTACGGGAACGGGTCGAGACCCTGCGCACGGTGCTCCCGGCCTTCCGGCTGTTCTGGCGGACCGCGGCCACGCCGATGCACGTGTTCGCCGACCGGTTCCAGGACCCCCTGCTCCGCAAGGCGTTCCGCAACATCTTCTTCCAGGACCCGGAGGGCTTCCCGCTGCTGCCGTACCTCTTCAACATGGCCGCAGCCCACCACGGCAACGCCGGTTTCCCTCAAGGGGGTTCGCTCGGCCTCGCCCGGTCGATCGAGGAGCGCTACCGGAACCTGGGCGGCACGATCACCTACCGGGCCCGCGCCGAACGGGTCCTGGTTGAGAACGACCGGGCGATCGGCATCGAACTACGGGGCGGAAAGCGGTATTTCGCCGAGCACGTGGTCTCCGCCTGCGACGGGCACACCACCGTCTACGGACTGCTGGGCGGCCGGTACACCGGCCCCCGCATCGACAAGCTCTACACCGACCTCCTCCACCGGCCCGGCGCCCTCTTCCCCGCCGTCGTCTCCGCCTTCGTCGGCCTGCGCGGCGACCTGGACCCCGACGAGGCGCACAGCACCACCCACCTCCTCGGCCCGGACGACGCGGACCACCTCCCCGGCGCGCTGCAGGACAGCCTCGTCGTCCAGGCCCGCTCCCGCTACTCGGGAGGCTTCGCACCACCCGGCTGCTCCGTCCTGCACTGCACGTACTTCAGCGACTACGCCCACTGGAAGGACCTGCGCACCAGGAACCGCAAGGAATACCGTCGCCGCAAGCGTGAAGTCGCCCACTTCGTCCGAGACTTCCTGGAGCGCCGCACCCCCGGCCTCGCCGACCGCATCGAGATGATCGAGGTCGCCACACCCGCCACGACCCACCGCTACACCGGCAACCTGGGCGGCTCCATCCTCGCCTGGAAGGCCTTCTCCGACGCCGATGACGTGGCGGCGCGTCTGGTCGGCAGGGACCGGATGCGGCTGCCCGGACTGAGCGGCTTCTCCATGGCCGGCCAGTGGGTCGGCATGGGCGGCCTGATCCGTGCCGCCTCCACCGGCCGCTTCGCCGTCCAGTACCTCTGCCGCGAACTGGGGCTGGAATTCCGAGCCTGGGAGAGCAAGGGCGACGAACCGTGGCACCCCGGGAAGCTGGGGCACCTGCCCCAGCTCGACCGGTGGTCGGCGCGGGAGAGCGGGGGCTCATGAGCGGCGACGGGAACCGGCCCCCGCGTGGCGGCGGCGCGCGCGGAACCCGGGAGACGATGATCATCATCGGGGCCGGGCTCGGCGGCCTCTCCACCGGCTGCTACGCCCAGATGAACGGCTACCGCACCCGCATCCTGGAGATGCACGAGATCCCCGGCGGCTGCTGCACCGCCTGGGAGCGCGGGGGCTTCACGCTGGACGCCTGCGTCAGCTGGCTCCTCGGCAGCGGCCCCGGCAACGAGATGCACCAGATCTGGCTGGAGCTCGGTGCCCTCCAGGGCAAGGAGATCCGCCACTTCGACGTCTTCAACATCGTGCGCGGCGCCGACGGCCGGGCCGTCCACTTCTACTCCGACCCCGACCGCCTCGAAGCCCACCTCATCGGCATCTCACCGGCCGACACCCGCCTCGTACGGAAGTTCTGCGGGCAACTGCGCAGCTTCCGCGAGGCGTTGGCCGTCTACCCCTTCCTCAAACCCGTCGGACTGATGGGGCGCCGGGAGCGCTGGCGGATGCTCGCCTCGTTCCTGCCGTACTTCAACGCCGTGCGCACCACGATCACCGTCCTGATGACCGACTTCTCGGCGCGCTTCAAGGACCCGCTGCTGCGGGAGGCCTTCAACTTCATCCTGTACGAGAAGCACCCGGCCTTCCCCGTCCTTCCGTTCCACTTCCAGCTCGCCTCGCACGCCAACCTCTCCGCGGGCGTCCCCGAGGGCGGCTCCCTCGGTCTCGCCGAGTCGATCGAGGCCCGCTACCGGCGGCTCGGCGGCGAGGTCTCGTACAACACGAGGGTCGAGTCGGTGATCGTCGAGGACGACCGGGCGGTGGGTGTCCGGCTCAGCGGCGGCGGCGAACTGCGGGCCGACATCGTCGTCTCGGCCTGCGACGGCTACACCACCACGATGAAGTTCCTGAAGGGCGCCTACCTGGGCGAGGAGTACCGCAAGCTCTACACCGAGACCATCCACGAGCCCGGCATGGTCTTCCCCGGCTACTTCACCCTCTTCCTCGGCCTCTCCCGCCCCTTCCCCGAGGGCGACCCCTGCACGACGCACCTGATCGACGAGTCCCTGGCGGCCGAGCTGACCGGGATCCGGCATCCCAGCATCAACGTCCAGTTCCGCAGCCGCCATTACCCCGAGCTGTCCCCGGACGGCACCAGCGTCGTCTACGCCACCTACTTCTGCGACATCGCCCCCTGGCGCGCCCTGGACGAGGGCCCCGAACAGGTCACCCGTACCCGCGGCGGCCAGGAGCTGCACACCCTGCCCGTACGCCACGGGCGCGGCTACTACGCGGCGAAACGGCGAGCCCGCGAGGCGCTCGTCGGCTTCCTCGAACAGCGCCACCCCGGCCTGCGGGACGCGATCGTCGTCCGGGACGTCTCCAGCCCCCTCACCCAGGTCCGCTACACCGGCAACTACGACGGGACCGTGCTCGGCTGGCAGCCCTTCGTGGAGAGCGGCGAGAAGCTCGAAGAGCTGATCAAGAAGCACGGCCCCGGCCTTCCCGGACTGCGCGACTTCTACCAGTCCGGCGTCTGGGCCACCACCGGCGGCCTCATCCGGGCCGCCGCCGCCGGGCGCCACGTCATGCAGTTCGTCTGCCGCGACGACGGCAAGCCCTTCACCGCGTCGATCGACCTCACCGCACCCCCGCCGACCCACCGGGTGATCCCCGTGCCCGTCCGCCCCGCCACATCGATGGAGAGGAAGCCATGAAGATCGCCACATGGGTGGTCCGCGAGCACATGGAGGGCGTCCCCGACGTGGACCGCGTGTACGAGAAGGTCGTCGAGCACGTCGACGTCACGCTGGCCCCCGACGAGATGCTGTTGCGCACCCTGTACGTCTCCGTCGACCCCTACCTCCAGGGCATCGCCCTCGACACCCCCATCGGCCGGCACATGGGCGCCGACTCGATCATGGAGGTGGTGGAGGCCGGACCACGCGCCGCCCACCGCGTCGGCGACCTCGTCCAGGGCTTCGGCGGCTGGCGTACACATGTGATCTCGACCGGTGTCCCCGAACTCTGGCAGACCGGCACGTTCCCCATGGTCTTCCCGGCGTACCGCAGGCTCGACCCCCGGTGGTACGACGACGCCCTGCCGCTGTCGACCGCCCTCAGCGTGATGGGCGGTCCGGGTATGACCGCGTGGGGGACCCTCTCCAAGTACATGACGATCAACCCTGGCGAGACGCTCGTGGTCAGCGGGGCCTCCGGTGCGGTGGGGGCCCTCGTCGGCCAGCTCGCGGCGCTCGACGGGGCCCGGGTCATCGGCACCACCTCGTCCCCGGAGAAGGCGGACTACCTCACCGGGCTCGGGTTCGACGCGGTGGTCGTCTACCGCCACGGGGACGGCGAGGACACCGTGCGCGAGGCGCTGGCCCGGGCGGCCCCCCACGGCGTCGACCGGTACTTCGACAACCTCGGCGGCACGGTCACCGACGCGGTGTTCTCCCTGCTCAACATCGGCAGCCAGGTGGCGGTGTGCTGGCAGTGGGCGACCCAGGTCGGCAATGACGACACCGGCCCCCGGCTCCTGCCCTGTCTGATGTTCCCGCGCGCCACGGTGCGCGGCATCTTCTCCCTGGAATGGTTCACCGAACGCAACTGGCAGGACCTCCACACCGAGCTGGGCGGCCGGGTCCGGCGCGGGGAGGTCGTCTGCGACCACACCGTGTACCACGGCTTCGACGCCATCCCCGCCGCCTACGCCAGCCTCTACGGCGACCGGGCGGCCAACCGCGGCAAGGTACTCGTCGAACTCTGAGCGCCGCCGCTTCTCTCCCGCCGCTCCAACGCCCCGTCCCAGGAGGCACATTGACCATCGACCCCAAGGAACCGGCCCCGGCCCCGGCCCCGGAGCCGATGCACCGCCTGCGCTTCGAGGAAGCCGGGCCGCCCTGCCGCACCGAGCTCCCGGGCGGCACGCCCGCCTGGCTGGTCAGCCGGTACGCCGACGTCCGCCAGGTGCTCTCCGACCCGCGCTTCGGCCGGGCCCAGCTGTACGCCCCCGATGCCCCGGCCCTCTCCGGCGTACCGGACCTCGTGAACGACCCCGACCTGATGTTCAACCAGGACGGCCCCGCCCATCTGCGCCTGCGCCGCACCCTGCGGCGTGCGTTCACCCCGAGGGCCGTCGCCCGCTGGCGGCCGTGGATCGCCGCGATCGTCGAGGAACTGCTCGACCGGCTGGAGGCACGACCGCAACCGGCGGACATGGTGGCCGAGTTCGCTCTCCCCCTGCCGGTGGCGGTGATCAGCCGGTTGATGGGACTGGACGAGTCCACGGGGGACCGGCTGCGGACCTGGAGCGAACACGCCTTCTCCGACGGCACCCATGAAGGCGAAGAAGTGGCCTCGGTCCTCCGGGAGTTCAGCACGTTCGGCGCGGACCTCCTCGCGGAGCGGCGCCGGGCTCCGGGGGAGGACCTGGTCAGCGGGATCGTCGCGGCGGCCGACGAGGAAGGGGGCGTTCCCGAGGCGCAGTTGGTCAGCCTGGTGTGCGGGCTGGTCGTCGGCGGCCACGACAGCACGATGACCATGCTCGGCAACGCGCTGCTCTACCTCCTCGGCGAACGCCGCGAGACCTGGCCCCGTCTCGGGGCCGACGAGGAGGCCGCCGAGACCGTCGCGGACCGGCTCGTCCACCTCGTACCGCTCGGCGACGACCGGGGCAGTACGCGGCACGCCGCCACGGACGTCGAGGTCGGCGGGGTGACGATCCCGGCCGGCGCGATCGTGCTCGCCGACTGCGGCATGGCCAACCGCGACCCCGAGGTCTTCCCGCCCGCGACGCTCCACGACCTGTTCGCCCCCCTGGAGGCCCCCACGCTCTCCTTCGGCGCCGGGCCCCACTACTGCCTCGGTGCCTGGCTGGCCCGTACGGAACTCCAACTCGCCCTGCACCGCCTGGCCGCCCGTTTCCCGGATCTGCGCCTGGCCGACCCGGCGGACCCGGTCGTGTGGCGCACCGGAACGACCTCCCGCAGCCCCCGCTTTCTGGGCGTCAGGTGGTAGGCCCGCCCCCGGGAGGCCGGGGCGCCGGGAGCGCCGCCGGTACGCGCCGCACCGGGCGTCACCAGTCGTGCACGGTCCCGTCGTGGAGCCGGTTGACCGGCAGATACGCGGCCGCGTACGGGTGGGCGGCGGCCAGCTCCTCGTCCAGTTCCACCCCGATGCCGGGCTCCTCGCCCGGGTGCAGGTGTCCGTCGGAGAAGGTGTAGGCGTGCCGGAACACCTCGTCGGTGAGCGGGGTGTGGCGGGAGTACTCCTGGATGCCGAAGTTGTGCACGGCCAGGTCGAGATGGACGGCCGCGGCCATTCCGACCGGGGAGATGTCCTCGGGGCCGTGGATCGCGCTCTTGATCTGGTACTGCGCGGCGAAGTCGAAGAGCTTCCGCAACGGGGTGACCCCGCCGAAGTGGGTCACGGCGGACCGGACGTAGTCGATCAGCTGCTCGGTGACCAGGGCCTGGTAGTCGTACACCGTGTTGAAGACCTCGCCCACGGCCAGCGGTGTCGTCGTGGACCGGCGGACCAGGCGCAGCGCCTCCTGATTCTCGGCCGGGGTGCAGTCCTCCAGCCAGAACGGCCGGTAGGGCTCCAGGTCCTTGCCGAGCCGGGCGGCCTGGACCGGGGTGAGCCGGTGATGGGAGTCGTGCAGCAGCGGCAGCTCGGCCCCGAACTCCGCGCGCACCGCCTCGAACACGGTCGGCACATGGCGCAGGTAGGCCGCCGTGTCCCAGTCCTCCACCAGGGGGCGGGCCTGCTGGTGGAGGACCGGCGTACCGGTGTCGTCGGTGTCCGACACTCCGTACACCGCCTTGATGCCAGGGATGCCGGACTGGATGCGGACGGCCGGATAGCCTTCGGCGATCCGGGCCCGTACGGAGTCGAGCAGCTCGGGTATGTCCCGCCCGTTGGCGTGACCGTACGTTCCGATCCGCTCCCGGCTCGCGCCGCCCAGCAGCTGGTACAGCGGCAGCCCGGCGGCCTTGGCCTTGATGTCCCACAGCGCCACGTCGACGGCGGCGATGGCGGCCATGGTCACCGGTCCGCGCCTCCAGTAGGCGCCCCGGTACAGGGACTGCCAGGTGTCCTCGATGCGATGCGGGTCGAGCCCGGTCAGCAGCGGGGCGACATGGCCGGTGAGGTAGCTGACGACGGCCAGCTCCCGCCCGTTGAGGGTGGCGTCGCCGAGGCCGGTCAGCCCTTCGTCGGTGGTCAGCTTGAGGGTGACGAAGTTGCGGCCGGGGCTGGTGACGACGACCTTCGCGTCGACGATCTTCATGCGTGAGTGCTCTTTCCGCAGGTGGGGGAGTGGTGGGTTCAGCCCTTGGAGGCGCCGGACGTCAGCCCGGCCACCAGGTACTTCTGGCCGAGGACGGCTGCCAGGACCACGGGCACGGTGATGAGGGCCGCGGCGGCCATCAGACCGCCCCAGTCCGTACTCGCGTAGGAGATGAAGTTGAACAGGGTGACCGGCACGGTCCGGGTCCGGTCGTCGGAGAAGACCAGCGCGAACATGAAGTTGTTCCAGCTGAAGACGAAGGCGAGCAGGGACGCGGTCGCGGTGCCGGGCGCGGCGAGCGGCAGCGAGATCCGCCAGAACGCGCCGAAGGCGCTCAGCCCGTCGGTACGGGCGGCCTCCTCCAGCTCGACCGGCAGCCCGGCGAAGAAGCTGATCATGATCCATATGATCAGCGGGACCGAGACGAACATATGGCTGAGGACGAGCACCGTGTAGGAGCCGACCAGGCCCATCCGCGCGAACAGGTAGTACCACGGCACCAGCAGCGAGATCGCCGGGACGATACGCGCGACGAGGATCACCGAACCGGTGCGCTGCATCGAGAATCGCCCGACCGCCCAGGCGGCCGGCACCGCGATCACCGCGGAGAGCACGGTCGAAACCACCTCGACCAGCAGGGAGTTGCCCATCGAGCGCACGATCTGCCCGGCCTCGACGACGGCACGGAAGTTGTCCAGCGTCGGAGTGAACCACAACCCGACCGACGGATCGGTGACCTGCACGTTGGTCTTGAAGGCGGCGGCGAACATCCACACCACCGGCAGCGCGAAGACGAGTGTCACGACGGTGATGGCGATGCCCCGCAGCCAGGAACCGTGACGCCGGCCGCGCCGGGTCCGCGCGGGGGAGAGGGTGGCACTCATGTGTTCTTCCTTCCGCCCCGGCGGCGCAGCAGTACCACGGCACCGATGATGAACGGGCGCGAGGCACCAGGCGGCGGGGGTGTCGCGGGCCGGAGGTGTCGGCCCCGGCCCGCGACTGCTGTGAAGGGTGTCAGCAGCTCAGGTTGGAACCGGGCGTGGTGCCCAGGATCTGGGTGAACTGCTGGAATTTGGAGATGCGGCTCTGCACCTGGGCGGGGTTGCCGCCGTTGCACTCGATGCTGCCGTTGATGGCGCGGATCGTGTGACCGAAACCCTGGTTGTTGACGATCGCGTTGTGCGCGGTCATCCACCCCGGGCCGTTTTGGGTGTTCCAGTACCAGAGGGCGGTCTTCCAGGAGACGGACGCGTTGTTCTGGACGAGCCAGGGGTTGTTCAGCAGGTCGATGCCGAGTGCGTCGCCCGCGGCCTTGTAGTTGAAGTTCCAGGAGAGCTGGATGGGCCCCTTGCCGTAGTACGCGGCCTGTCCGGCCGGGCAGCCGTAGGGCTGGCTCCAGTCGCAGTAGTGCGGATAGTTGGCGGTGTTCTGCTCCACGATGTGGACGAGGCCGCCGGTCTCGTGGCTGACGTTGGCCAGGAAGGCCGCCGCTTCGCGACGCTTGATCTCGGTGCTGCCCGTGTTGGCGAACGCCGGGTACGCGCTCAGCGCGGAGACGAGTCCGCTGTAGGTGTAGAAGGAGTTCCTGTTCGGGAACATCTGGTCGAACTGCGCTTGGCTGACCGGGAAGCCGGTGGTGGGCGGGTTGCCGCCGCCACAGGTGTAGGGGTCCCAGTACCACGTGCTGATGGTCGGATCGTAGGCCGGGTTGTCGTGCTCGGCGATGTAGTAGGCCCCGTTGAAGCGGACGACGGTCCCCGCCGTGTACCAGGAACCCGCCTGCCAGTTGGGTGCCGTGTCGCACGGACCGGCGACGGCCTTGAGGGGGGCCGCCGAGGCGGCGGGGGCGAACGCCGCCGCGAGCCCGGTCACCAGCAGCAGGGTCATGAGCGTTCTCGCGATGCGATGTCTGAGCACTCGGTCACTCCTCTAAGCGCGACGGCCGCCCGGACCGGGGTGCGCGGCGTCCGGTCACGACCGTGATGGGGGTGTGACCACACTCAAGCGGCTTGGCATGATCCAGTCAAGGTATAGACCAATGGCCGAGTAAGGAGAATGTGGCGGGCATCGGCGCCGGCGCCGGCTCCGGGCCGATCCGGGGCTGCCCCGCCCCGGCCACGCTCGTCCCCGCTCCACTCCGGCTGCCGACGCCGAGGCGGACAGGTTTACTGGGTCCGAGGTGTTTACGTGCCGAGCACACGGGCACGCGAGCCCACGCGCTTCGGACAGCAGGCGCGCCCGTGGGAGTCGCGGGCGGCCCTGTCCAACCTGCGCCCCGCACTCCGACGGCGGCCCAACACATCGTCGACGAGGAGTGGACGCGTATGCAGGCTGCATCCGGCCCCGAACGGCGCCCGGACCAGGGCGAATCGCCCTCGCGGCAGGGATTGCGAAGGCTGCGGGAAACGCCGCCGGGGCGCGGGCGGGAGAGGCCGCGCAGTGAACTCGTCTCGCGCCTGCTCCACCGGTCCCGCCAGCGACTGCGCCACGACGTCCCGCACGAGGGGGTGTGAACGCCATCTCCCCGATCACCTCCTCCGGCCGGCGGACGGAAGCGCGGCGTGCCGAACCCGTCCTCACCCGTGCCACCTCCGTCGTGAAGGCAGCACGCGCCCGCCTCGCCCCTCGTCTGCACCGCCCCGACCGCTACCAGGTGGTGCAGTCCTTGAAGGCGGCCGCCGCGGCCATCATCGCCTGGGCCCTGACCGGGTGGTGGCTGGAGGCGCCCATGGCCCTGATGGCGCCCTGGGCGGCTGTCGCGCTGGTCCAGGGGACCGTCTACCGGTCCCTGCGCACCGCCGTCCAGATCGTCCTCATGATCACGGCCGGTACGCTGCTCGCCGCCGGTGCCGCCGCCCTCACCGGCAACACGATGATCGCCGTGGTCATCGCTCTCCCGCTCACGACGTTGCTGGGCAATCTGGCCCCCGTCGGCGGGCAGGGCCTGTACGCGTCGACCACCGCCCTCTTCGTCCTCGCGTACGGCTCCTACTCGTGGCCGGCCGTCGGGCACCGGCTCCTGGAGACCCTGGTGGGGGCCGCCGTGGGCATCGCCGTCAACGCCCTCGTGCTCCCGCCGGTCCACTCCCACCACGTCAGGAGGCTGGCGTCCGCACTGCCGCGCGACAGCGCACACCTGCTGCGGGACCTGGCCGACGGTATGGAGGACTACGACGCACCGCGCGCGGAGCAGTGGCACCGCAGCGCCAAGGACCTGATGGCCGCGCTCTCGGAGCTGTACGTCGGACGGGGGTGGGACGCCGAGAGCTCCCGGCTCAACCCCGGCCGCCGCCTCCGCCGCTGGACCCCCGCTCCGTCGACCGACTGGGACATCCTCTGGGCCCGGGTGGTGAACCGGCTGCTCGCGCTCACCCTCACGCTCTGGGAGACCGCTTCCGAGGACCGCGGACTGCCCCGCCCCTTGGACCGTGCCCGGCGCGAACTCGGCCGGCTCCTGTCGGCGGCGGCGGAGGTGTGCGAGGCGTACGAGTCCCTCATGGCGGACGGCACGGACCAAGGGCAGCGCGACCGGCGGGACACCGCGCTGGCCGACGCCCGACGGGCCCTCGCCGCCGTGAAGGAGCAGTTGCACGGCCAGGACCCCGACACGGGAGCCGCGCTCGGCAGCCTGATCGCCGACTGCCACGCCCTGCTGGACGACCTCACGCCCGACGCGGAGGACGCCGAAGCCGGTGAACAGCACGTTTGACGCCCGATGACCGCGGTACCCGCAGCACGGCCCGTGTGGGCCCGCCCCCTTCCCCGTACCGCCCCTGGAGGAGAAATGACCGACGCCACCGGGTTGAGCACCCCCGTCGCCCTGGTCACCGGCGCGGACTCGGGTATCGGCAGAGCGGTTGCCGTGAAGCTCGCGCAGCAGGGCATGGACGTGGGCATTACCTACCACCGCGACCGGCGGGGTGGCGAGGACACCGCGGCCGAAGTTCACGGCGTCGGCCGGCGTGCCGCCCTCGCCCGGCTGGATCTCACCGAGCTGCCGGACGCCGCCGAGGTGGTGGACGCCCTGGCGGGCGAGCTGGGCAGGCTCGACGTCCTCGTCAACTGCGCGGGCACCGGAACGTCCACCCGGTTCCTCGACCTGGACCACGCCACGGTCCAGCAGGTCGTCGACGTGGACCTCATCGGGCCGTTCCTCTGCTCGCAGCGTGCGGCCCGCCGCATGATCGCCCAGGGAGACGGTGGGCGCATCGTGAACATCACCTCGGTGCACGAGCACCAACCCCGCGTGGGCGCCGCCCCCTACTGCGCAGCGAAGGGCGGCCTCGGCCTGTTGACACAGGTGATGGCGCTGGAACTGGCCGAGTACGGCATCACGGTGAACGCGGTGGCTCCGGGCGAGATCGCCACGCCGATGACGGGCCAGGAGGACACCGACGTGGAGAGCGTGGACCGGCCGGGCATCCCGCTCGGGCGTCCCGGCGACGCCCGCGAGGTCGCCTCCGTGGTCGCCTTTCTCGCCGGTCCCGAGTCCTCGTACACCACCGGCGCCTCCTGGGCGGTGGACGGCGGAATGCTGCGGATGGGCCCGCAGGCGGGGTCCCACCTGCGCTCCGACGACTGGCGCCGCCCCTGACCTCGCTACCGGCCGACTCACACCCGTACGCGCTGAGGGTGGTCCGGACGCTCCTTTGGCGGAACTCCGCCCCGGGGCCCCCGCCCTTGTCCGTCCGGTGCGCGTGCGCTCCGGGTCCGTGGGGCTTCTCCGGCTGCCGTGCCCTCGTCCCGGCGCTGTCCGGCGGCGTTTGGCGCTCGGCCGCCGTGGTACCCGGCGACAGCAGAACGGCTCGCGCACCCTACGTGGGGAGAACACACCATGGCCGCCGCCCCCCGTTCCTTCTCGGGGCTCGAAGAGTCCTACTGGATGGAGACCGCGCCCATTCCTGATCACCCGCCCCTCACCGAGGACATCGAGGTGGACGTCGCCGTGGTGGGCGGCGGCATCGCCGGCCTGAGCACGGCATGGGAGCTGTCCCGGGCAGGCCGGAGCGTCGCCGTGCTGGAGGCCGACCGCATCGCCTCCGGGGTCACCGGCTACACCACGGCCAAGGTGTCGGCGCTGCACTCGCTCGTCTACGACCGGCTGCGACGGACCCGGGGCGCCGAGGCGGCACGGCTCTACGCAAGGTCGCAACTGGACGCGGTGGAGCGGTTGGTGGCGATCGCCGACGAGCTGGACGTCGACTGCGAACTGGAACGTGTGAGCGCCTACGCCTACGCGGCCGGGCCCGCTTCGCGCGATGCCGTGGAGGCGGAGGCCCGGGCGGCCGCCGACGCGGGCCTGGACGTCTCGTTCGTCACCCGGACGGAGCTTCCCTTCCCGGTCGGGGGCGCGGTCCGGCTCGACGGACAGGCCCAGTTCCACCCGCGTAAATATCTCGCGGCGCTGGCCGAGGACCTGTCGGAGCGGGGCGGCCTCATCCACGAACGCACCCGGGTCACCGGCCTTTCCGAGGGACAGCCGTGCCGACTGACCACGGAGGACGGACGACAGGTGGTCGCCCGCGACGTGGTCATCGCCACGCACTATCCCGTCTTCGACCGCGCCGTGCTCTTCGCACGGCTGTCGCCCCGGCGGGAGCTGGTGGTGGCCGCCCCCGTCGCCGCCGACGAGGCTCCGCGGGGCATGTACATCACCGAGGACGAGGGAAAGCGTTCGGTGCGAACGGCACCTCTCGACGCGGACCGGCGCCTGCTGATCGTCACCGGGGAGAGCTTCACCCCCGGAACGGGCGACCCGCAGAAGGGCTTCGAGCGTCTCGACGCCTGGATGCGCGAACGCTTCCCGGTGGGCCCCACCGCGTACCGGTGGGCGGCACAGGACAACGACCCCAGCGATACGGTGCCTCTCGTGGGCCCCTTCCACGTCGGGGCCCGCCACACGTACGTGGCGACCGGCTTCGGAGGCTGGGGGATGACAGGCGGCATCCTCGCCGGACGCCTGCTCACTTCCCTTATCACCGGCTCCGGCGCCCGTCCGGCCTGGGCGGAGCTGTACGACCCGCGGCGCGTCGCGGACGTGCTGCGCGAGGCTCCCGCGCTCCTGCGGCAGCAGGCCGACGTGGCCAAACACTTCGCGGGTGACCGGATGCGGGTGACGCACGTCGATTCGGTCGACGAGATCCCGCCGGGTACAGGCGCGGTCGTACGGGTCAAGGGGCGGCGCTGCGCCGTCCACCGGAGCCAGGACGGGACGCTGCGGGCCGTATCCGCGCGGTGCACCCACCTCGGCTGCCTGGTGTCCTTCAACGAGGCGGAAACGACCTGGGAGTGCCCGTGCCACGGGTCCCGGTTCGCCACCGACGGCGCGGTGCTCCAAGGGCCGGCGACACGGCCCCTGGAGCAGCTGGACGTCACCGGTGAGCCGGGGGAGGAGACCGCATGAGCGCGGAGGAGCGTCTCCGCGTGGGCCGTCGCACGGTTGTCGTCACCCGCCCCGACAAGGTGCTGTTCCCGGCCGACGGGATCACCAAGTCGGACCTGGCGGACTACTACCGCCTCGCCGCCGACGCGATGGTGCCCCAGCTGCGCGGACGGCCGCTCATGATGGAGCGGTGCCCCGAGGGCATCGAAGGGCAGTCCTTCATGCAGAAGGACGTCCCCGACCATTTCCCGGACTGGTTCCACCGGGTCGAACTGCCCAAGGCCGACGGCACGGTGACCTACGCGGTGGGCGACGAACCCGCCGCGCTCGTGTACCTCGCCGGACAGGCGTGCATCACCCCGCACCGCTTCGTCTCCCGGGCGGACCGGCCGCACCACCCCGGCCGGATGGTGTTCGACCTCGACCCGGCGGACGACGACTTCGGCGCGTCCGCACGGCAGCCCTGAGTCTGCGCGAACGGAGGCGCTGTCCGGTCGGCGGGGCACGGTCAAGGACGCGCTCGTGAACCAGTCCGTCCTCGCGGGCCTCGGGAACCTCCTCAGCGACGAAGTTCTCTGGCGGGCACGGATCGACCCGCGCACACCGGCCCGCCACCTGGACGCCGACGCCGTCCGCACGCTCCACGGGGCGATGAGGCGCACCCTGCGTACGTCCGTCCGTGCCGAGCGCGCCCCTCGTGGCTGACGGGGCGAGCCGGATCCCACGTGTCCTCGTTGCGCTCGGCGGCTGGAAGCGACCCGAAGGTCGGGGCGGCGCACGGTGGGGTGCCCGCACTGCCAGAAATAGCGCTCGAGCATCACCCCGGCGTCCTCGGGCGTGACCAGCCAGTTGAGGGCGGCCAGGGCACGCGCAGGTGCTCGGCCTGACCACCGGATCAGTCGGCGACGGCAGGTTCGGGGGTCTCGGCCGGTGCGTCGCGGACACCGAGCCTCAAGTGCTCGACGTGGTACAGAGCTTGGTCGAGGAGTTCGGCGACGTGGTTGTCGTAGAGCGCGTAGATGATCGACCGTCCGTGACGCTCGCCGGTGACCAGGCCCAGGTTGCGCAGGAGTCGCAACTGGTGCGAGCAGGCGGAGGATTCCATGCCGACCGCCTCGGCTAGGTCGCCGACGGAGCAGGGGCCCTCCTGGAGGCGGGCCAGGATGTGCAGCCTCGAAGGGGTGGCGAGCGCCTGGAGGGTGGCGGCGACATCGGCGGTGCCGACCGCGTCGAGGCGGTCGCGCGTGGTGGCGCTGCTGGGGGTGTCGCTTCCGTGGCCCATGGGACCATCTTACCGACGACACTTGAAGACCTCTTCATATGTTCTTGTATGGTGGAGATGTTGCCCCGCCCCCGCCCGTGAAGGGTCTCTTCGTCATGCCTTCTGCTCTGGACCAGCGGTCCGCGCCGTCCGTCGGTGGTCCGCGCCCGGCCCCGCCCCGGCGCCGTACCCGCGTCCTGGCACTTCCCGAGGCCCGCTGGGCGCTCGCGGCCCTGGTGCTGTTCGTCCTCGCCCTGCCGGTCCACCTGCTGGGCGGTCCGGCCTGGCTGTGGGCGCCGCTGTTCGCCGCGACGTACGTCACCGGCGGATGGGAGCCGGGGTGGGAGGGGCTGAAGGCCCTGCGGGACAAGACGCTGGACGTGGACCTGCTGATGGTCGTGGCGGCGCTCGGCGCCGCCGCGATCGGGCAGGTCCTGGACGGGGCGCTGCTGATCGTCATCTTCGCCACCTCCGGTGCCCTGGAGGCCGTCGCGACCGCCCGTACGGCGGACTCGGTGCGCGGCCTGCTCGACCTCGCCCCCACCACGGCCACCCGGCTCCTGGCCGACGGCACGGAGGAGAGCGTCGACACCGGGCGTCTCGCCGTCGGGGACACGATCCTGGTGCGCCCCGGGGAGCGGGTCGGCGCCGACGGGAAGGTTCTCGACGGGGCGAGCGACGTCGACCAGGCCACCATCACCGGCGAACCCCTGCCGGTGGCCAAGCAGGCGGACGACGAGGTGTTCGCCGGTACGGTCAACGGCACCGGCGCCCTGCGGGTACGCGTGGAGCGGGACCCGGCCGACTCGGTGATCGCCCGGATCGTGAAGTTGGTCGAGGAAGCCTCCGAGACCAAGGCGCCGACCCAGCTGTTCATCGAGAAGATCGAGCAGCGGTACTCGATCGGCATGGTCATCGCGACCCTGGCCGTCTTCGGCGTCCCGCTCGCCTTCGGCGACCCCCTTCAGCCGGCGCTGCTGCGCGCGATGACGTTCATGATCGTCGCCTCACCCTGCGCCGTGGTTCTCTCCACCATGCCGCCGCTGCTGTCCGCCATCGCCAACGCGGGCCGTCACGGTGTCCTCGCGAAGTCCGCCGTCGTCATGGAAAGCCTCGGCCAGATCGACACCGTCGCCCTGGACAAGACCGGCACGCTCACCGAGGGCACCCCGCGCGTCACCGACATCACCCCGCTGCCCGGCGGCGCTCCGGACGAGAACGCTCTCCTGCGGCTGGCGGCCTCCGCCGAGCACGCCAGCGAACACCCGCTGGCCCGCGCGATCGTGCGGGCCGCCCGCGAGCGAGGACTCGCCCTGGCCGAGGCGACCGGGTTCACCTCGGCCCCGGGCGCCGGTGTCACCGCCGCCGTCGGCGGCCGCCCCGTCCGGGTCGGCTCCCCGGCCCACCTCGCCCCCGCCGGCGGCGACGACCTCGACCGCGTGGTCCGGTCGCTGGAGGACAAGGGCCGTACCGCGGTCCTCGTCCTGCGCGACGACGTACCGGTCGGCGTTCTGGGCATCGCGGACCGGCTCCGTAGCCACGCGAAGGCGACGGTCGCCGCGCTCACCGAACTGACCGGCCGCCCGCCGACCCTCCTGACCGGCGACAACGAGCGCGCCGCCCGTCACCTCGCCGCCGAGGTCGGTATCACCGACGTCCGGGCCGGGCTGCTCCCGCAGGACAAGGTGGCCGCCGTACGCGCGTGGGAGGCCGAGGGCCGCCGGGTCCTGGTCGTCGGCGACGGCGTCAACGACGCCCCCGCGTTGGCCGCCGCGCACACCGGGATCGCGATGGGCAAGGCCGGATCCGACCTCGCACTGGAGACCGCCGACGCCGTCGTCGTCCGCGACGAACTCGCCACCGTCCCCGCCGTCATGGCCCTCTCCCGCACCGCCCGCCGCCTCGTCGTCCAGAACCTGACCATCGCCGGGGTGTTCATCACCGCCCTGGTCGCCTGGGACCTCATCGGCACACTCCCGCTGCCGCTCGGCGTCGCCGGCCACGAGGGCTCCACCGTCATCGTCGGCCTCAACGGGCTGCGCCTGCTGCGCGAGCACGCCTGGACCGGCTCCTCGGTGAAGGACATCGCGTGAACAGGCGGAAACCCTCAGTGCGGCCGATTTCCACCCGCGCGCTGTCCGCCGATCAGGGAACTTCTGGTGAGTTCTCGTGTCTTATCTGACTTTTACGACTTTTCATGGCATCTCTTAGGCGATCAGGTGATCAGTACGACAATCATCTCGGCTTAAGGAGCCTTCATGCGTATCTCCAGTTCTGTTCGCTCACGCAGCGTCCGTACGGGCGCTGCGGCGGCCGTCGCGGTCGCGGTCGCCGGTGCCACCCTGGCCGGCGCGCCCGCCGCCTATGCCGCCCCCGGCGACAGCGGCAACATCGATGTCCGCTCGGTCAGCTGGCACTCGAGCAGTGACCGCAAGGGCGTCGAGGTCTGCAAGTTCGTGTTGTCGGCGAGTAACTTCGAGTCGTTCCCCTCGGTCCCCTGGACGATCACCGAGCAGCCTCCGACCGTGCCGCCGGGCACCACCCTGATGGACAGGCTTCCGCTCATCAACGGCAGTGCGCGCAGTGAGACGTACCTGCTCCCGGAGGGCACGTACCAGCTGGTGTGGGTCGTCCCGGCGGGACCGAAGCAGAGGAGCTTCAAGGTCGAGTGCCCCGACCGCGGTCACGGCGGCAGCAAGCCTCACACGCCGCAGAAGCCCATCGGTGCGGTCCCCGCGGGCGGCGGTGGGGTCCCGGACATGGAGCCCATCAGCTCCGAGAGCGACTCGAACGCCGGAACCGTCACCGCACTGGCCGCCGGGGCAGTAGGAGCCGCGGGCCTGATCATGGTGCGCCGTTCCGCACGTCGCCGTGCCCGTGGCGAAGCGTAACGTCCGCTGCCGACGGCGACGAAGAGGCCCGACGCGCGCATGCCGTCTCACCATGACGCTGTGCGTGACGTTCTCTCTGGTGGCCGGCATCGTCTGGGTGTCCTCGGGCTCCGCCGAGGACACCCGGACGGCCACCGCCGCCCGCGGCGGGGACTCCGCGGGCGGCGGGCGGGAGCCGTTCCGGCGGGCACCGCACAAACCGGACAAGCACGTGCCCGCCTCGCACGCCCCCCTGGTGCCCTCCCGCCCACTGAAGGTCGCCATTCCCGCCATCTTCATCGAGGCGAAGGTCACCGGCCTCGGCCTCGACGCGAAGGGCCGGCTCGGAGCCCCGCCGTTGAGCAAGCCCAAACTCACCGGTTGGTACGAGAAGGGTCCGTCGCCCGGCGAGGACGGCACGGCGCTGCTCGTGGGACACCGGGACACCAGGACCGGCCCCGCCATCTTCCTGAACCTCAACGCGCTGCGCCGGGGCGACAAGGTCAACGTGACGCGCGCGGACCGGAAGACCGCGGTGTTCACGGTGGACGCGGTGAAGACGTACACGAAGGACAAGTTCCCCGACGACAAAGTCTACGGAGAGACCGGACGGCCCGAACTCCGGCTGCTGACCTGCGGCGGGCGTTTCGACGAGAAGGCGGGCTACTCGGCGAACGTGGTGGTCTTCGCCCACCTCACGTCCCTGAGGAAGGCGGCCTGAACGCCGCGTTCAGACTCGGCCGGTACCTCGGGGGCGAGGTACCGGCCACTCCCACGAGCGAGACGGGGCCGGCCCACTCGGACCCGCACCGCCCCGAACAGCCGCCCGGACTGCCCGACGTCCGGGCGTTCTCCCGCCCTCCTTCCGAGCGGGTGACACGCGCGTCCGCGCGAGCCGTGCCGGATCACGCCCACCGCTGAGGAACAAGCCGGGCTTCCGGGAGAGGCGGGGAGCTCTGGCGGTCGGCTGCTCCAGGTTCGACACGGCTCACGTCATCGAGTCCGTCGTCGCGGCCTCTCCCGACCCTCGGCTTCGGTCTGGCCCGGGGGAGTGCGCCGAGCCCGAGACCGTCGCGCTCGACGCGACGTATACCCCTGCGCCCGATCAGGGCGCAAAACTGTCGGCGCGGCAGGTTGCCACCGGTTGTGGGCCGAACCCTTCAGCGTGAAACTGATGACAAGGGGCAATGAGTGGGAGGCGTCATGATCATCCTCGGCCTCATTCTTCTGATCATCGGCCTGATTGCCGGTGTCGGGTTTCTGTGGACCATCGGCATCATCCTGGTGGCTGTCGGCGCGGTGCTGTGGGTTCTCGGTGCCCTGGGGCATGCGGTGGGGGGACGACGGCACTACTGGTGACAGGCTCATCCTCGGCGTGCCGCGCGAGGGGTCTGAGCGCGGCGAAAACAGCGTGCCCTGCAATCCGCGGTGTCTTCCCCTTGCCCCTCGCGGGGACCCGCTGCTCGTGATCAGGGCGGGTGGGTCCCGCTAGGCGGTGGAGGCCCCCAGATCGTCGCGAAGAAGGACCTGGACGCGGATGCGCTTGCCGACCGGCTCGCGGTGAATGGCGAAACTCTGACAGACCATGAGGACGAGTTCGAGGCCGTGCTGGCCGATGCGGGTGGGGTCGGCCGAGGAGGCGGTAGGCAGGACGGGGCCGGAGTCCCACATCACGATGTCCAGCAGATCGCCGTCGGTCTCAAGGTCGAGCAGGCAGGGGCCCGGGGCGTACTTGCAGACGTTCGTGGCCAGTTCGCTGACGACCAGTTGAGCGGTCTCCACCGCCCGGGCGGAGACGCGCAGGCCGTGCTGTGACTGCGCGGCGTCGAGGAATTCTCTGACGAATGCGCGGGCGCGCGCTATATCGCCGGATGCCATGTCGTAGCCGGTGCTGCCCCTGACGGTGCCCGTGGCGGCCGCCTCTCGTCGTTCCTGCCCGGTCATGGTCAGCTGCTCCATGAGATTCCCCCCGTTCAACGCGCGTCGCGGCCCGCCGCGACTGCTGGCTCACCTCGCTTACCCGGCCCCGCGCATTTCAGACAGGCCGAAATCGTGGGTGCCGGGTCAAGCGGTTTGGGCGGCTTCGACGGTGGGGTGGATCTGCGGGAAAGGTGTCGGCGCCCACGACGTCGAAGAGGCGGATGACGGTGGAAGAGGGGGCGGCGATGCGCAGGTCGGTCTGTTTCCGGGACGCGCTCGGCAAGCAGCGCGAGGAGTCCGGTCACGGCACGCAGGATGACGCGATCGAGCGCCTGACGCAGCTCTACGCGGAGAACCTGAGGCAGCTTTACACGGAAAGAAGACGACGGTGCCGTCGGTGGCGGCGGCACGTCGGGAACTGGGGCAACAGGCGGTCGAGGAGTGCGCGAAGCAGTGGCGTCCCCGGCAGCGCATGATGACGGACTCTCCACGAAGGAGTATGTCGACGGCTCGATCAAGGTGCAGATCGTGCCGCGTCTGGCGTTACGGAAGCTGAACTCGGTCACGCCGATGGATCTCATTCGCTCGTTGGCCAGGAAGCAGGTTCACCGACTGGAGCCGCGCAGAGACCACCAGCGTGAAGCATCTACTCCCGGTGCCGGCAGCCCGGGAGACGCGATCCGGGCCCGAGCGGGAGGGCTCCTGCTGCACCGCGACCTCCCCACCGACGTCCATCGGGAGAACCGGAGCGCGGAGAGGACGTAGACCCGCCGAGCGTTTCAGCGCCCACACCAGCGGCAGTGTCACCGCAACGTCGCCACCTCGTTCCGTCGCGTCCACCTTCCGCCCAACGCGGCGAAAAGCGCGCGAGGTGTCGGCACCCGGGGCGTCCCGGCTGGAGGTCACCGTCAAGCACACCGACGGCGGCCGCTTCTCAACCCATGTACACCGGAGCCTCCGGGCCGGGGACCGCCTCGCAGTGCGCGGCCCGTCGGGGTCCTTCCACACCGAGCCGCAGCCCCCGGACGAGATCGTGCTCGTCGCGGCAGGCAGCGCCGTGACACCGATGATGAGCATGATCCGCACCCGGCTCGCCGACCGGTCGGGCCGCGACCGTGTCGCGCTGCTCTACAGCAGCCAGCTGTTGCACCATTGCGGTTGAGCGGATGACCCTGGGGCGGAGCCGCTCATCGGCCTCCAACCCCATCGGTGGTGGAACCTCTCGGCGCTGCGCAAGATCGTGCAGGTGCGACACAGGGGGGCGGAGACCGGATGGCTCCACGCGTTCGCGGACCGCCGGCTCCCACCGGGACCGTGCCACCCGACGCCGGGCCCTGCCCGGCCAGTGACGGATGTTCCGAGGGAACGGTGTGAACCGGAACGCGCGGGCAGGTGGCCGCCAGGTCCTGGAGTCCCCGGGTCCCCTTCCGCTAGCCGGAGCGGTCGGAGGCCGGCCACATGTAGGGCAGGTCGTCCGGATCGTCGGGGAACAGAGGAGTGTAGAAATTCGGGTCCTTGCCCCGTAGCGCGGACCGGTGGCTGCGGTGGAAAGCGGGATCCCCCAGCCATGGCGGCAACTCGTGGTGCGCCGCGAGTTGTGCTTGCGTACGCACCCCCTCCGTCCCCTGAGCCGAGAACTCGGTCAGGAGCGAAGCGGCGCACGTATCCGCGCGTCCGGTCGCCGTCCACACGCGGCAGATCTCAAGCCCGTAGCGCACCAGCGCCTCCTGGTAACCCACCCACATGCGCACGGCCGGGTGGTGCCGCCACCCGTAGCCAGGGACCGTCAAGCCGCGCAGCACCTGAAGTGCTTCGACACGCTGTTTGCCCAGACGCCGGGGGTCCAGTGATGCGGCGGAGGCGACGAAGTCGGGATAGGGCAGGAACGTCTGCATGCCGGCCCACCTCTTGAGGTCGATGCCGCCGGTCATGAGGGAACGACTAACGGAATGCCAGGGGCTTCAATCTCGCACATCAAGAGCCACCCAGCACCCGGAGGTCTGGGGAACCCCGGGCTGACTGCCGGGCGTCCCGTAGCGGCCCGCGCGTCCTGCCGGATTACGCCGACCACGTGAGGGATGGGCCGGGACTTTCGGGACAGCCGGAGTAAGCCTCACCGGTTCCGGCAGCACGGAACGCACGAGGACTTGCCGATTCCCGGCGAGAGCAGTGTGAGTCGGCTGCGACGATCTGCGAGAAGGGCGGGCTGAGGACGGTGCTTTCCCTACTGCTCCGCCTACGCCAGGGCTGCGGTCCACGAACAGTGCGTCGGCGGCCGACCAGTCCGTGCCCGTCGAGAGGCTGCTCCGGGCGAGCTGACGACTGCCCGGGCATCGGGGGACGCGAGGTGTTGACCCAACCCGACGTAAGCCCGAATACGTTCCGTAACCGTTTGAATGGCGGTCCTCATTTCAGCAATACATCCTGGACGAGCGGCGGACAGTCGTCGCCACTGAGAGGGCGATCAGCAGACATGGCGGAGAGACTTCGCAGGAGGCCGCAACGGATGCTTGCCTTGCCGGGTGTTTATGCCCCGCAGCATGACACGCACCTCCTGATGCGCGCTGTCGGCAGAGAACTCGCCGATCCATGCAAGCGGGTGCTGGAACTCGGCACGGGCAGTGGAGCCTTGGCGGTACACGCGGCCCGCCTGGGTGCTCGGGTCACGGCTGTGGACATCTCCCGCAGGGCGGTGCTGTGCGCCGGACTGAACGCCGCTCTCCACCGCCGGCGCATCACTGTCCGCTACCGGGATCTGTCCACCCTCGACAGGGGTGGATACGACCTGGTGATCAGTAATCCGCCCTACGTGCCGGCCCCTGCCGCCCTGCCGCCTGTGCGCGGCAAGGCCCGTACGTGGGACGGCGGCCTGGATGGCCGCGCGGTCGTCGACCAGGTCTGTATGACCGCCGCAACCGTTCTGGGGTCGGGCGGAACGTTGCTCATGGTGCATTCGGCGATGTGCCGCGTCGATATCACGATCGATGCTCTCCACAGCCTCGGTTTCGACACGCAGGTCATCGACCGCGAGCTCGTCCCGCTCGGCCCGGTGATGCGCTCCCGGCTGCTGCGGCTGCGCGACCGGGGGCTGATGGACGACGAGCAGCAGGACAAAGAGGAACTGGTGGTCTTCCGTGCGCGACGCCGCCGACTTTCGTCCGGTTTCCGACGGCTCGCGAAGGCGACGCGACGCACGGGCGCCGGACCGGCCGCCGCACGTTCCTACGAGGAGCACGTCGAGGCCGACGCCGTGCGTGAGCAGGTCGTCCGGCATGAGGTGGTCGAACCGCTCCTGGCCACTGAGCCCGGTCCCGAGATCGACGTGGCGTTCGGCATCCACGCCACGGGTCTGCTCGAAGACAGGCTGTGCGAATTCCTGCCGGCAGGCCGGCGAACCGACCGCTCCGCTCTGCGCATACCCCTGGCGACGGCCGCGCAGCCGCAAGGCAGACCGTGACCGCCGCACGGAAGAGACAGAGGTGAGCGAGCGCCCCCTGCCCAGCTCGCTCTCCGGGGCGGAGCTCGTCGCGGTCAACTCCGCGGTCGCCGCCCCGGCATCCCCCTCACCACCTGTCCCGCCCTCGATGACAGACGACATCCTCCGCAACGATGGGAAACTCCATGAGTGAGAAGAAGAACCCCGTGAAGGCCGCCGCTGACAAGGTGGTCGAAAAGGTACAGGACGCCGTCGGGGCCGTGAACGAGATCCCCGGTGCGCCGGGGCCGGTGCCGCCGCCCGTGGAAGAGCCCACCGAGCCGACCGGTCCGCTGCCGCCCAAACCCGACCAGCGGGGCCCGGAGACGTACAGCCCGACCGGACAGGAGACCGGAGTCCCCCGGAAGAAGGTGGCGCAGGGCGGGGACCGCCTGACGACCGCGCAGGGGGCTCGGCTGTACGACACCGACCACTCGCTCAAGGCGGGCCCGCGCGGGCCGGTACTGCTGCAGGACCACCACCTGCGGGAGAAGATCACCCACTTCGACCACGAGCGCATCCCCGAGCGCGTTGTGCACGCCCGGGGCGCAGCAGCGCACGGCGTCTTCCACGGCTATGGCACTGCCGGGCAGATCTGCAAGTCAGCGTTCCTGGCCAAGGACGCCGAGACACCCGTGTTCGTCCGCTTCTCCACCGTTCTCGGTTCGCGGGGTTCGGCCGACACGGTGCGCGACACCCGGGGCTTCGCGACGAAGTTCTACACCGAAGAAGGTGTCTTCGACCTGGTCGGGAACAACATCCCGGTCTTCTTCATCCAGGACGCGATCAAGTTCCCCGACGTCATCCACGCCGGGAAGCCGCACCCGGACCGGGAGATCCCGCAGGCCCAGAGCGCGCACGACACGTTCTGGGACTTCGTCACCCTCCACACGGAGGCGACGCACCACACGCTGTGGAACATGTCCGACCGCGGCATCCCGCGGTCCTACCGGATGATGGAGGGCTTCGGAGTCCACACCTTCCGCCTCGTCAACGCCCAAGGCGAAACGACGCTGGTGAAGTTCCACTGGAAGCCCAAGCTCGGCGTCCATTCCCTGGTGTGGGAGGAGGCGCAGATCACCGCCGGAGTCGACCCGGACTTCCACCGCCGGGACCTCGCCGACGCGATCGAAGCGGGCGCCTTCCCCCAGTGGGAGCTGGGGGTGCAGACTTTCCCGGACACCGAGGACCAGATGTTCGAGGGCATCGACCTGCTGGACCCGACGAAGATCGTGCCCGAGGAGCTGGCGCCGGTGCAGCCGATCGGGCTGATGACTCTGAACGCCAACCCGTCGAACTACTTCGCCGAGACCGAACAGGTCGCCTTCCACCTCGGCCACCTGGTGCCCGGCATCGACGTCACCGACGACCCGCTGCTCCAGGGCCGCCTCTTCTCCTACCTCGACACCCAGCTCACGCGGCTCGGCGGACCCAACTTCGGCCAACTGCCGATCAACCGCACCCACGCACCCGTCAACGACATGCTGCGCGACGGTATGCACCAGACCGCGGTCCACCGCGGTGTTGCGCCGTACCGGCCCAATTCCCTGGACGGCGGCTGCCCGTTCCTTGCCGGGGAGGACACCGGTGCCTACATCGAGGTGCCCGCCGAGGTCCCCGCAGCCCGCAAGGTCCGGGACGCCCCTGCTTCCTTCGACGACCACTTCAGCCAGCCCCGCCTGTTCTGGCTGAGCATGACCCCCACGGAGCGCGAGCACATCGTCGCCGCCTACACCTTCGAACTCGGCAAGTGCTACGAGCAGGCGATCAAGGAACGTGCCCTGCTCGTGCTGGCGAACATCGACAGCGTGCTGTGCGAACAGGTGGCCGCCGGCCTCGGACTGCCCGCCCCGCAGGCAACCGTGTCCCTGGGCGAGCCGGACCCGAGCCCGGCTCTGTCGCAGTTGGGTGACAGGTGGCCGGCGGACGGCCGGATCATCGGCATCGTCACCGCCGGAGATCAGGACCTGGGCGGCGTTCGGTCGGTACGCCAGGCGGTGCTGGACGCCGGAATGGTTCCGCTGGTCATCGCTCCGACCGGGGGAAAGCTCGACCAGGACGGCGAGCCCGTCACCGTGCAACGCACCTTCACCACCGCACGGTCCGTCGAGTTCGACGCCATCCTGCTCGCCGGCGCACCGGCCCCCGGCCCTGACGCGACCGGTGCCCGCGATGCCAAGGTCGATGACGACGCGGTGGTGACCGCCGGCGTCGATCCCCGGGTCCTGCTGCTGATCACCGAGGCATACCGTCACGGCAAGGCCATCGGGGCCTGGGCCGACGGCCTCGACGCTCTGGAGACCGCCGGTATCGCTCCCGACGCTCCCGGCGTGGTCACTGCTGCCGAGCCTGCCGCGGTCCTGGATGGCCTCACCGGAATGCTGGCGCACCACCGAGCCTGGGACCGGTTCAACCCGGCTGTCTGATCCTGCCCGTCGGCTCCGGGCACCTTGCCGGGGGCCGACGGGCCGTGGCCACGTGAGGCGGAAGGCGAAGCACTGTGATCAGCGGGCACGAAGGTCCGGGCACACTTGTCATCCTGGCCAACTTCGTATCCCCGCTGGCAGTCGACCTCGCCGAGGAATCCGTCCTGCGCCAGTGGGCGGAGCAGGCTCCCCGTAAGCTGTGGCTCACCCGCCCCGGCGACGTGCTGATCACCCCCGTCCCTCTCAGCGCGGCCTTCCGACGCTACGTCTTCCACCGGCTCGGCGTGCCGGAGAACTCGGTGGACATCATCACCGTGCCCGACACGTCGCACCTGCCGATGGCCCAGGCGCTGGCCGAACACGGTCTGCTGGAGCCTCTACGCACTCTCGTCGCCGAGCGCCCGGCCGCCCGGTTGCTCCCGACCGCGTTGGACGAAGCGTCCGCCGTCCTCGCTGCGGACTTGCGCATCCCCGTCGTCCCGTACGAAACAGGCGTCCCGAGTACCGGCACCTTGCGGGCGGTCGCTGCCATGAACACGAAGTCGGGGTTCCGTGCGGTCGCTCGGTCCCTCGGGCTGCGCCTGCCGCACGGCCGGGCATGCACCGGTGCGGAACTCGGCCAGGTGACGGACGAACTGTTGGCCTCGCACCCACGGGTGGTTCTCAAGACGGACCGCTCCGCCGGCGGCCACGGCCTGCACTTCGTCAGCCGCGGCGCCCCGTCGCCGCCGTCGCCCCCGCCGCTCCCTGAAAGCCGGTGGGTGGTGGAAGAGTACGTGGAGCACACCCGCGCCGTCAGCGCCCAGGGACACGCCACAGCTACCCGGGCGGAGGTGGCGTACGACGGCGAGATGCGCATGAGCGGCGGCTCCTTCGCCGGATACTGCTCACCCTTGGAAGGTCTGCCCGCCAGGGCTCGCGAGGAGCTGACAGACTGGACCCGAGCGCTGGGAGGTCATCTGGCCGCTGAAGGCTATCGCGGGCCGTACAGCCTCGATCTGGTGTGCTCGCAGGACGGCACGCTGTACGCACTGGAGTGCAACGTACGACGCACCGCCACCACCACAGCCCACGCCATGGTGAGCCGCCTGACCAGCGCGGGCAGCTCGGCCTGGTCCACCGGCACGGCCACCGCCGTCGCACCGGTCTCCTTCGGCGATGCGGACAGGCGCCTGACCGAAGCCGGGCTGGACTTCCAGCCCGGCAGCTCCGAAGGCGTGCTCCTCTACGCCGACCGCCCCCTCGATGGTCGGAACTGGCGGTACGCGGCCCTGGCCCGCACCCACACGCGGCTCGCCGAACTCGAGGTCCGGCTGGCCGCAGCTTTCGGGCGTGAGGAACTCTAGGCCGGATGCCCGGGGTGGCCTACGGGGCGACCGGTCCTACGGGCGCGAGGAGGTCGCACGCGCCAAGGCTGAGCAAGGAGAGCGCGACCCGCGCGGGCATGGCGGCGGGCCTGCTCGCCGGCTCCGGGTAAGCCGGTCACTTCGCTTCTCCGATGTACCCGTCATCGATGAGGCGCGTGAGGCACGGGCCGTGGTCAGGTGCCAGTGATGACGGCATCGCGCAGGTTCTGCCAGAGCAGACGCTCGTCCGGTGACGGGTCCGTGAGCACGGTGGGCGCACCCTCGCCCAGGCGCATGACGGACCGGAGCCCGGAGTAGGCGGGCCAGGACGGCATCGCGCCAGGGGTGGAAGGGCCGGGGCGGCCGGTCCCGGCGAAAGAGATCCATGCCTCGCGCATCTGGTCGGAGAGGTGCTGCGGCGCGTCGGGGCCGGCATGCGGGTCGTCGAGGTGACCGAAAACGAAGCCGATCTCCGCCATGTGGCACGCGCCCAGGGCACCGTCCAGAGCAGGTGAGGAGCGTGCGAACTCGTACACGAAGGTGTCCGCGCCGTGGGCGGCACGCGCCTCGGCCACCCGTAGGGCAGGGATCCGATATGCGTGGTCGGTCATGGCCGCGGACAGCAGATCGCCCGGTGTCGCGCCAGGGTGAGCGGCCGCGTAGACGCTGTGAGCCTTGTCGGCGTCGAGACCGAGACCGGCCAGGAAACCGTGCAGGACTTCGTCCGTGATGCGCGGGGCAATCCCCAGCGGCACGAGGAAGAGGCGGAACTCGTCGCTGGTCGTGCCGGTGAGCAGGTCGATCTCACAGCCGATCCCGCCGGAGAGGGCGTCGATCGGGCGCTCGGGGAGCGTGGCTCCGTCCACGACGGGCAGCACGGTGGTGCCGCCGCCCGCGGATTCGCCCCACTCCCCGGGATCGGCAGCCTGTGCGATCTCCCGGCCCAGAGCGTCGTTGGCGGCGATGAGCCGATGGGGCGGCAAGGCGGCCAGACTCTCGCGGGTCGGCTCGGCACCGGCGAGAGCGGCCAGCCGATCGGTGAGGCGCCGGGCGACATCCTCGGTATGGGTGTGATGTCCGGCACCGCTCTGCGTGATCGCACGGTGGAACAACCCGCGGGCCCGGGGCATGGTCATGAGCGCGGTGATGCTGATGGCCCCGGCGGACTGGCCGAAGACGGTGACGTTGTCCGGGTCGCCGCCGAAGGCGCCGATGTTGTCCTGGACCCATTCCAGCGCGGCAATCTGGTCCAGCAGACCGAGGTTGGAGGTGCCATCGGGCAACAGCAGGAACCCTTCCGCACCCAGCCGGTAGTTGAGCGTGACGCACACGACACCGTCGGCGGCGAGCCGCGCACCGTCATAGGCGGCAAGGGAACCGGAACCGTTACGGAAGGCACCCCCGTGGATCCAGACCATGACCGGGAGCCGCCCCTGGCTGCGGCTCGGCGCAGGCGTCCACACGTTGAGATGGAGACAGTCCTCGCCCGGGTTGACGGCTTCTTCCAGCAACCCGGCCATGACCGGCAGATACCCGGGCTGTGGTGCTGAAGGCCCGGGGACGAGCGCGTCGCGCACACCTGTCCACGGCTGCGGTGCCTCAGGGGGCCTCAGCCGTCGCGGTCCGAACGGTGGTGCCGCGTATCGGATGCCTTTGAACACCGAGATCTGTCCCTCGAGTCGTCCGCGTACGCGGCCTGCCGTGGTGGGGACGGTGATGTGCATGGTTCCTCGCAAAGCTGTTGATCTTTCCCGGCCATCCTCATTACTCCTTCCACAGGCGGGCAACCTGTTTTCCGGAACCTGTCACACCTGCCATGGGAGGATCCGACGCGGGTCGCGCGGCGGACCCTCCGGAGTGGACATCCCGGCAACGGATCCTGATGGTCCAGAGAGGGCTGCGCAGGCGGCTTCGACCCCAGAATGAGCGCGAGCCTCATCGACGCCCCAGGAAAATCCCCAGCCGTTGACCCGGCGACCATGATCGTCGCTGCGCGGTTCGGCGCTCGGCCTCGTCGAGTGCGGCGCGCCGATCAGCGAGCTGCTCGCGCTCCCACTTCTTCACCGTCTTTGGGCTGCGGCCTCCGTCGGCGCCGAGCCGGTGGCAGAGGCCCCGGAGATCAACGACGGCGCCGTGGAGATCAGCGTGTGGGTACGGGACGGCGGGCAAGCGGGGGGCCCGCGGGTGCGAGGGCGTTCGCCATCGGTCGGACCGTACGGAAGGGAGGTGCGGCGCACGTGCGCAGCGCGTGTGACCTCGGCTGCGGCCCGGGCGGAAACCAGCGAGCCGACTTCCGGAGCGGTCGATCGTCGGCCGACTGAGGGACAGAGGGGCCGTATTCCCTTGAACCGGAGCGATGTCGGTGCCCGACAGGTCGGTGATGCGTCCCCACGTCATCCGTCCGTCGTTCCGCCCGGTGCCGAGGCGGGCAAGGAGGGCACCCGCGCCGTCCTATCTGTCGGGGCCGGTGTCGCCCATGGCTCTGCGGTCCTCGTCTGTCCACTTGCGGGTGTCGCGGGGGGCGACGTACGGCTCCTCCGTCTGAGGGTGGCCGCTGATGACGGCTCGCTCACGGGCCATTTCCGCGTCGAACTCCAGACCGAGCAAGATCGCCAGGTTCGTGATCCACAGCCAGACCAGGAAGATGATCACGCCTGCCAGAGCGCCGTAGGTCTTGTTGTACGAACCGAAGTTGGCCACGTAGAAGGCGAAGGCGGCTGATGCCGCCATCCAGATCAGCAGCGCCAGCAGGCTGCCCAGCGACACGAACTTGAAGCCCCGGCCCTTGGCGTTCGGCGCCGCCCAGTACAGGAGCGCCAGCATGATGGTCACCAGCAACACCAGGACGGGCCATTTGGCGATCGACCAAACGGTCATGGCCGTGTCACCGACCCCCAGAGCGGTGCCGATCTGACGGGCGATCCCGCCCGAGAGCACGACGATCAGCGCGCTCACACAGGCCAGCACCATCAACGCGAGCGTCAGGCCGACGCGGACCGGGAGCACCTTCCAGGCCGGGCGGCCCTCGGGCACGTCGTACACGGCGTTCGAGGTGCGGATGAACGCGGCGACGTACCCGGAGGCGGACCACAGCGCGGCCAGCAGACCCACGATGGCCATCACCCAGCCGGTCCCGCTGCTGGACTGCAACTGGGTCACCGCGTTCGTGAGGACGTCACGAGCCGCGCCCGGGGCGAGTTTCTGCATGTTGTCCAGGACGGTCTGCGTGGTCTCCTTGCCCGCGATGCCGAGCAGGGAGACCAGGACCAGCAGGGCCGGGAACAGGGCCAGGATGCCGTAGTACGTCAGCGCTGCGGCCCGGTCGGCCAGCTCGTCCCGCTTGAACTCGCTCAACGTGCGCTTCAGTACCGCGCCCCACGACCCCTTGCCGAGCTTCGCCGGCGATGCGGGCGGGGTGGTGTCTGCCTGCGCACGTGAACCGACGCCCGGCCGGGCCCTCTCCGGGCCCGGGCGCTCTGGATCGTGATGTTCGTTCGCCATGGGAATCACACAACCTCAGCGGTGTACGGCCAGCGACCTCACGGCCGGTCCATGCCGCCGACCGGAGGAGAGACCCGGCAGGCGAGGCCCCGGAAGGAAGGAGGGGCCGCGTCTTTGCCGAACGCTTCTTGCGCTCGGGCCGGTATGAGGAACGGCCGAATCATCTTCCGGCTTCGCGGGCGGCTTCCTGGCCGGCCTCCCGCAACCCCGTCCCCGCCTCTTGCCCGGCGTCCTGTGCTTTCTGCTTGGTGGTCTGTACCGCGTCCTGTGCCGAGCTCTTAACCGCTTCCACGGCTTCCACGGCAGGCTCGCGCATTTCCTCCTTGACGTCCTGCGCGATGCCCTGGGCGGTCTGCTTCACGGGCTCGAGGAGTTCGTCGGAGTGATCGCGCAGATGCGCGCCGACGCGTTCCTCGGCGTCCGTGGTGGGAAGCAACGCGGCTGCGAGCATGCCGGCGCCGAAGGCGATGATGCCCGCCGCGACGGGGCTGCCCTGCGTCTGTTGCGTGATGCGGTCGGGTGCCTGGCGTACGGATCGGCCCACTTGGTCGGCGGTGTTCTTGGCAACCTCGCCCGCCTGCTGCGCAGTGTCCGCGACGCCTTGTGTACCTGCGGCTGTGGTGTCGCTCGCCGTGCCCATCACACGCTCCTTCACGCGGGTGATCCGCTGTTGTGTGGCGGCCGCTTTGCGCCGGGCGACCTTGCCCGGGGTGACCTTGTCCGCTAGGCGGTCCACGTTGTGAGCGAGGTGGGCGCGGGTGTGTTCCACGTCGGACTTCAGCTCGTCGGGTTGCGTGCCCATCGCGCGTCCTCCTTCAGCGTTTCGACAGTGCGTTCGGGTTTCGCGCTGACGGCCTTGAGGCGCCTGCGGCCCACCACGAAGAGAAGAGCCGCCAGGAGTGCCCAGAACCCGGTCACGATGAGCGCGGCCCAGGCCAGGTCGACCACGTGCGCGAGTCCGAAGACGGCCGCCAGGCTGCCCATCAGCACCACCAGGTGACCGGCGTACCCGGAGCCGGCGAGCAGGCCAGCTGCCTTGCCCGCCCGGGTCGCACTTTCCTTGGCCTCGGCCTTGGCGAGAGCGACCTCCTCGCGCACCAACTGTGTGAGGTCTTCGCTGATCTCGCCGACCAGCTCTCCGATGGAGGGGTCCGCCGACGGTGCGCGGGTGGAGCCGGCGGCCTGGGCGTCCGATGGGGCAGTGGTGTGTTCCGAAAATGGTGTGACCACGGCTCGACCTCCCCTACCGCTGCTGCGGATCCGGATACGGGTCGCTCACCGGGGCCGGCCCCCGTGCTGGGTCTCCGCCGTAGGACGGAGTGGGGCTGGGCGAGGGCGGTGCCGGACGGGGGTCGGCGCCCGGGGCTCGCGACGCCTCACGGCCCGTACCGATCCGCGGCGCGTTTCGGACCTTACTGTCCTCCCTCGTGCTCGCAGGCCCCTCTCCTCCGTCTCCGGACTTGGCGCCCTTGGCGAGCCGGGCGGTGGCGAAGCCGGCGAGCGCCGCGCCCGCCAGGAAGGCCCCGGGACGACGACGTGCGAAGTCCTGCAGATCGCTGAGGAGCCCCCCTGGACCCCTGTCTTCCAATCGGGAGGCGGCCTGGTGGCCGCGGTCCGCTATCTGCCTTACCGCGCTCGCGGCGGAGGAGTCGCTGTCGCTGTGGCGGCTCATGTCGTGCAGATCGTCGGCCAGCCGCCGTACGTTGCCTGCCAGACGCTGGGTCTGCGAGCGCGCCTGTTCCTCCAGCTGGCTTCGCAGCTCGCTCACGAGGTCCTGGGCTCGTGCCGTAGCCTCACCCGCCACATCGGCTGTCTGTTCCTTGGCGGTCCCTGCCACATCACCGGCCTTGTCGGTGACCAGATCGGCACTTTCGCTCGCCTTGTCCCGTGCGGTCTGCGCCGCTGTCGTCGTCGTTCCACTGTCCGGACGGCTCAAACTCTCGAAGTCGCTCAAAGCTCCTCCTCGATCGGCCCTGCATTGGGAGGCGGGTCATCCCCAAAGACGTCTCCTCAATGGTTACAAAGGTAGTGAAAAGATGCGATAGGGGACACGTGATCGCCTTCTCGCTCCGCCGGCCACCACCACGACCAAGCTGCTGCACTGGTCCAGTTGGCGCCGGCACCGTCAGCCAGCGGCTCGACGCAGTCACTGCCGACGGCGCTCTCTCAAGGAACCCACCAGATGGACCAGGAAGCCGCACTGAGGTAAGGCCGCTCCCCGGCCAGCCGGATCTACGCTTACCTGCGAGGCATGTTTGCGGCCGACTCAGCCGATCGTCGGAGCTGGCGGCGCGACCACTTCGCGCAGCTCGGCGGCGGCCTGAGCCATGAGCTGAGCGAGGGTGGTGTCCGGCTCGGCCAGCCAGCGGGGCATGGCGCGCCGGTGGATCGCCAGCACCACGTCGATGATGAAGCGTGCTTTTCCGGGCTCGACGCCGCGGCGTTCGAGCGCCGCTGCCAGCACGTCGGCGATGCCTGCGAGCTTGATCAGATCGCGCTCGGCCAGTGCCGGGTTGGCGGCGATCACTCTTCCCCGGCGCCGCAGGAACTCGCGTGGGCGGAAGATCTCCTCCGCGGTTCCCAGCGCGGCCAGCAGCACCTCGATCGGCGTGAGGCCCGGGTCGGCTGCATCGACCTGGTCGACGAGGTGGGCCTCGAGTTCGTTGCCGGCGAAGTTCGGCCCGGCCACCTTCGACGGCCCGACGGCCGGCGCCGCCGAGTACGCGCTGATGCCGGCCTGGGCACGCATTCCCGAAGGCGTATCCGCCGAGCAGGCCGCCGCGCTGCCGATGGCGGCCGAGGCGGCGTGGCGCGCGCTCGACGACCTCGGCGTTCAGCCGGGTGAGCTGCTGCTCGTCCACGGTGCGGGCTCCACCGTGGGTGAGGCGGCGGTGCGCTTCGCGCTGCACCGGGGTATTCGGGTGATCGCCACCGCCGGGCAGACCCGGGCAGCAGCTCTGGATGAGATCGGCGTCCAGGTGGCCGCCTACGGCGAGGGCATGGCCGAACGTGTCAGGGCACTGTCCGGAGGCCACATCGATCGTGCCCTCGACGCGGCGCCGACCGGGGGGCCGGATCGACCGCGCCGACCAGCCCAGCCCGGCCGGCGGCTCGCTACCGCCCCTGATCGAGCTGACCGGGGATCCCGACCGCGTCCTCACCGTCTCGGACTTCGCCGCCGCAGCCGAACTGGGCGTCCGCATCACTACCGAGATCCGCTACGACCGGATGAACGAGTTCGCCGGACTCGCCGGAGAAGGCATCCTGGTCGTACCGGTTGCCCGCACCTACACCCTCGACCAGATCCAGGAAGCGGCCAAGCTCAGCCAGTCCCGCCGCCCCGGCGGCAAACTCGTGCTTGTCGTGTGAGCACCTTGCTGGCGAGGTCAGGCCAAAGGAGTCCACACACCCCGATGACCACACGGTGACCGCACCCGTTCCCGACCAGGGTCCCCACTGCTCCGCTTCGCTGCCACCGCCTCGACCGATGGCGACCGCCCGCCGTCACCGCACCCGGGCATGGGATGTTGGTCAAAGGACGTGCACGGCACCATCCCGCGAAGCGTGCTCCGGCGGCCGGCGCTGTTCGTCGGGGGCATGAGCGAAGGGCCTGTGCCGCAATGGCGCAAGCCCTTCACTCTCATCGGGAACTATGCAGTTGTGTGCGCCAGGTTGCGGGGTCAGCGGACGACCCAGCCGCGCTCCGCGTCGAAGTAGGCTGCCTGTCCCTTGACGGTGGTGATCCCGTACGGGCCGCCGAGGTTCTGGTACTCGCCGCTGGCCCAGCCGGCCTCGATGCCCGCGTGGCCGCCGGCGTGACCGTCCCAGTCGTTCGCGGAAGCCGGGGCCGCGGCGACGAAACCGGCCGCAGCGACAGCTGCCAGGGTGATCGCGATACGACGGATCATGAACGCTCTCCTTGTGTCATAGGCGTATGCGTGCAAAGCCACCCTGACCACAACACCGATCGACGGCACACGCGGCACGCAGAGAATCCAGACAAAGAACCTGATCGGCTGCCTGCGCCCCCGCCCGGACTACGGGTCCAGTGCCCAGGTGTCCGCGGCGAGTAGTTCGTACGCGGCCGCCATGCCGGGTACGAGCTCCAAGAACCGTGAGTGCCTGTGTCTGAACCTCCAGCCGGATTCTTCGCAGGTCAGGATTCGAACAGGGGCGGCTGGGTCCGTTTCGCGGGCAGCTTGAGGTGACCGGATCTTCGGTGCGGAGCCTCGCGGACGTGGAGGAGTGAGCCGGGAGTCCTGCCGCAGGGGAACGTGGTCTGAGGAACATCGGCGTCAGATCGTGCACTGAGCCTCCGTCCGCCCTGGTGGGCGGCTGGGGCCAGGCAAGGTTGCCAGCCCGCCGATGCCCGACCCGGACACCGGGTTCGCCCGGCTGTCGTACGGGCAGGCCCGCGCCCTGCTGGACGAGCACACCGCCGTACGTGGACCTGGAACGCGCTGGGTTCTGCGCGAGTGCCGCCACTCCTCCCTGACCCACCTCGGCGAGCAGGGCGCGTCGTTACTGATGCTGATGGCGAACCGGAGAACGTCCGGCGCTATTCAAGCCGCCCCCAGAGGCAATCGCCGAGCTCACCAGTCTGCTCGCTCCCGCCGGCAGCCGTCGCTGACCGCTGAGCAGGACCTCACCCGCAGCATGCCCGCGGCCTGGTCAGGCGCCGACTGCACGAGGCGGCGTCGGTGCTGTTCTCTTGACGCCGCGGTCCGGCGAGAAGGAACTCTCCGCGACGGCGATCCGCCGATTCCCGGGCCGTGACGGCGGTTTTCTCAGCCCGCTCCGACGTCATGATCAACAGCTCGGTGGCCGGGCCTTGTGAGCGATCCGGCCGGTCGGCGGACCCGGTACAAACCCCAGGCGAAGACAGGCCACACCCGCACAGGGGTGGTCGGGTGGGGAGGATCCGGCCGACGTACGCGACACAACATGCCGACGGGCGCGTCGGCAACATCCGATAAGATGCCGACAGCTGCGTCGTCAAGTTTAGGTAAAGCGGCGACGTGGCCAGTCTGTCGTGTCCTCATTCCCTTCATCGCTCGGAGAGCTCCGTGTTCCTTGCCCTACGCGATCTGCGCTTCGCCCGCGGTCGCTTCGCCATGATGGGCGCGGTGGTCGCGCTCATCGCCGTACTCGGTGTCCTCCTGTCCGGGCTTGCCTCCGGTCTGGCGGACGCCGGCATATCCGGCCTGCGCGCGCTGCCCGTAACCCACCTGGCCTTCGACGAGAAGGCGACCAGCGAGCAGTTCTCCCGCTCGACCGTGGAGCAGGAGGACTGGCAGACATGGTCCAGGGCTCCGGGCGTGGAGCGCGCCGAGCCGTTCGGGAACACCCTGGCCAATGCCCAGGTGACCCAGGGCGCCAAGAAGGGGGAGCAGGTCAATCTCGCCGTCTTCGGCATGACACCGGACTCCCCTCTGGCGCCCAGCCCCAGCACGGGTAAGGGCCTGAAGGAGGGCAGTGCAGGCATCGTGATCACCCAGGAGACCGCCGACCTGGGCGTGGAGATCGGCGACGTGCTGACCGCGGACAAGAGCGAGGTGCGGCTGGCGGTCGTGGGACTGGTCGACGAGACCGTCTCCTATGGCCACATCGGCGTCGTCTACACAGACCTCGACACGTGGCGGCATCTGCACTACGGCCTGCCCGGCGACCTGCCCGATGCCGCGAGCCGCCAGGCCACCGCCGTCGCCCTGACCCTGAAGCCGGGCGCCGACGTCGCCGTGGTCGAAAAGGCAACCGGAACCCTCGCCGAGACCAAGGAGGCCACGTTCAACGCGTCCCCCGGCTACGAGGCCGAGTCGAGCACCATGGCCCTGATCAAGGGGTTCCTGTACGTCATCTCCGCCCTGGTCGTCGGCGCGTTCTTCACCGTCTGGACCGTCCAGCGCAAGCCCGAGATTGCCCTGATGAAGGCGCTGGGCGCCCCGACCGGGTACATCCTGCGCGACGCGCTCACCCAGGTCGTCGCCGTGCTCGTCGCAGCCACGGCCCTCGGCACCGCCGTCGGCCTGGCCCTGGGCAGCGCGATGATCGGCAAGGCCCCCTTCTCCCTCTCCGCACCGGCCATCGCCACCTCCTCCGGCCTCCTCATCGTCCTCGGGACCGTGGGCGCTGGCGTCGCTGTCCGCCGCATCACCGCCGTCGACCCCCTGATCGCTCTGGGAGCCACCCGATGACCACACCCGCCCCCGACCACCAGGCCGCCGCGGACACCGACCGCTCCGGCGGGCTGCGCCTGGACGACGTCACCCTCACCCTCGGCGACGGCGATACCGCCGTCACCGCCCTCGACCACGTCGGCCTGACCGTTGCCCCCGGCGAGTTCGTCGCTGTCGTCGGCCCCTCCGGATCCGGCAAGTCCAGCCTCCTCGCCGTCGCCGGCGGCCTCCAGCGGCCCACCTCGGGCACCGTGCACATCGCCGGCACCGAGCTGACCGCCCTTTCGGACAAGGAACGCACCGCCGCCCGCCGCCGCCACATCGGCTTCGTCTTCCAGCAGTCGAACCTGCTGGCCTCCCTCACTGTGAGGGAACAGCTCCTGCTGCCCCTGCACATCGACGGACGCCTCGACACCACTGCCCGGGCCCGTGCAGACGAACTCATCGAAGCCGTCGGACTGACCCACCGCGCCGGCTCCCGTCCGCATCAGCTGTCGGGCGGCGAGCGCCAGCGCGCGGGCCTGGCCCGCGCCCTGATGACCTCCCCCGCCGTCCTGCTGGTGGACGAACCCACCTCGGCACTGGACCGGGTACGGTCCGCCGAGGCGGTGCGGCTGATCGCCGAGCAGACCCACGAGCGCGGCACGGCCACGGTCATGGTCACCCACGACACGGCGATAATGGACGCTGCCGACCGGGTGTACGAGATGGTCGACGGCCGCCTGTCCTGACGGGGGCCGCCAACCGGCGCCGCATTCCCGGCCCTGTCCACCCTTACAGGAGCCCGCCCCCCATGCCGAAGATCAACGCCTCCACCGTCGCCGAGCACCGCGCCCAGCAACGCGAGGCGCTGATCGGGGCGGCGATCGACATTCTGGTCAACGAGGGCGCCGCCGCCGTCACACCGGCGGCGGTCGGCGCCCGCGCGGGCCTGGCCCGCTCCAGCGTCTACCAGTACTTCGACTCCTCGCCAGCCCTCCTGGCCACCATCACGGAGGAAGCCTTCCGACGCTCCAACGAGGCACTCACCCGCGCCATGGCCACTGCGAAAGGCCCACTGGAACGCGTCGAGGCGTTCTTCGGGGAAAGCCTCCGCCTGGGCGCCGAAGGCGCACACCGGCCCGCCGTCGCCCTCATGAACGCCGGCCTTCCTCCCGCCTGCCAGCAGAGGCTGATGGAACTCCACCTGGACCAGGTCGAACCGTTCCGCGCCGCCGTCCGGGAGCTTGGCGCTCCTGAGCCCGCGCTCACGGCCGACCTCATCGCCGGAATGCTGCACACCGCCCTGGCCGCCGTCGAGAACGGCACCCCCCTCGATACGGTCACACAGCGCACCCTCACCCTCGTACGCCGCTGCCTCAGCGCCTGTGCTTAAAGGTCCGGCGTGTTCCTCGCAGGTTAGGATTCGAACAGGATCAGGTGAGGCCCGGGCGGCGGGCAACTGGATGTCCGGTTCGCCCGCGGTGAGCCGGGCCTGCGTGAGAATGTGGTCGAAGAGCCAGTCGTTGGACGAGTGAGGGTGGCGTTGCTGACCGGCAACGCCGTCTGGATCAGTCCCGGTGGGCTTCGCGGGAGTCGGGTTGGCCGCCGCGGCGGGATGACCGGCGGGTGATTCGCCTGGTCGTAAGCGTGATTGCGGCCCAAGTGATCAGCGATTCCGAATGCTGAATCAACCGCTCGTAGTCTCTCGCGTGGCGGCGCGCGTGCATGATCCAGGCGAGGGACCGCTCGACGACCCAGCGGCGGGGCAGGATCACGAACCCAGGGGTGTTCTTCGGCCGGCTCACCGTTTTCAGCGTGAGTCCGAGATACTTCTCGGCCCAGGTCACGAGCTGTCCGGCATAGCCCGAGTCGGCCCAGGCGATCGTGATCTCAGGGTGCATCAGCCGCAGGCGGAAGAGGACTTCCTTCGCGGCGTCGCGGTCGGTCATGTCGGCCGGGGTGACCATGACGAACAGCGGCAGACCCTTGGTGTCGACCACGAGGTGGCGCTTGCGTCCGTTGATTTTCTTCGCGCCGTCATAGCCACGGGAGTCACGGCCGACGGTCTCGGCGGCCTTGACCGACTGGGAGTCGATCACGGTCGCGACCGCTCCGGGCGACCGGCCGAGGTCGCGGCGGATGCGCTTGCGGAGCTGGTCACGGATCTGTCCGACGACGCCAGCGGCCGCCCATCGGGCCATGAATCCGTAACACGTGCGCCAGGGTGGGAAGTCGCGCGGGAGGGCTCGCCATTTGCAGCCGGTGTCCACGACATAGCGGATCGCGTCGACGATCTCGCGCCGCGGGTGCTTCTCCGGCCGGCCGCCGGTGGGGGTGTCGCAGGCCGGGACAGGCAGCAGCGGTTCGATCAGCGCCCACTCGTCGTCGAAGGTGTCGGAGGGGTAGCACCGTCTGCGCGGCAACGTGGCCCCTCCAGTGGGCGATGGGGTGGTCCTGGCCGCTTCGCGGCCAGGACCACCGGTCAGGCGTCGATGTAGTCAGCGATGACGTCGAGCGTCGATTCGACGCTGCTGAGCTGGGTGTTGAGGTGTTTGATCCACCGTCCTTTCGGCTGGAGGGTTGCGTGGGGGATGACGACGCCGGTGATGAACCGGCGGATCTCGGTGAGCTTGGCGCGGATGACCGCGACCTCGTATGCCTGGAGCTCGGTGGTGTCGGAGCAGAACTGGTAACCGTCGGCGCGGGTCCAGATCAGGGGCGGCCAGCCCTGCTCGGCGATGATGTCGCGCAGGCAGGCCAGCCCGGACCGGGCCTGGTGGGGGGAGAGTTCGCTGGATCTGACCAGCTGGGCGAAGGTCAATCCGGCGGGGCGGGCCTCGAAGAGGACGAAGCGGATGCTGTCAGCATGGCGCTGGGCGGCCGGTGGTCTGCGCGCGGAAGCACGGGGCACTGGCTATTCACCTTGCAGCAGGCGGGCCAGCTCGCCGTCGACGTCGACCTTGCCGGTGTCGACCGCGATCTCGATCCAGTCGAGCGTGGCCCGGACGCGGGCGACGTTCTCGTGGACCAGGACCTTCTCGTCGTTGCTGAGCTGGCGGTCTCGCAGGCCGGGGACAACCCGTCCCGAGGCGGCGACGAACGCGTGGCAGGCGGTGACCAGGTCGAGGAACTCGACCGACCGGTCGATGTTGCGGACCGTCTCGGCGGCGGGGCTGGTGTCCTCGAAGTGCTCGCGGGCCTGGCGGCCGCGCTCGACCTGGGCGTGGTTGACCTGGTGGCGGGCGGTGTCGTCCGACATCGCCTTGAACGCGACGTCGGGCCTGCGGAGCAGGCCGGTGGTGACCTCGGCCGCGACCTGTTCGTCCCGGGTGAGTTCCTCGACCACCCCGACGCGGTCGGCCTGCTTGACCTGGGCGACCACCGCCGGGCGCCGCAACAGGTCGCCGGTCACCGTCGCGGCGACACCCTCGTCGCGGGTCAGTTCGCCAACAGCCCGGACCTTGTCCTCCTTCCTGACCTGGGCGACCACGGTCGGCCGCCGCAGCAAGTCGCCGGTGACGGTGGCTGCGACCTCCTCATCAGCCGCCAGGCTGTGGATCGCGGAGACCTTCTCCTGCAGGGTGACCGGCTTGACGACCTGACGGCCTGCCCGTCGGTTGGCCTCGTCCGGAGTCCACCGGGACTTACCCTTCGGCGGGGTCAGGATCGTCGCGAACCGCTCCTCCTCGTCGGTGATGCTGGCGAAGATGCGGTGGACGGTGAAGGACACCCCAGCGACCCGGCGGTCCTTATCTCGTACGAGCCGGAGCCTCCGAGGACAGCGGCTCCCCGCAGCCCCCACAGAACCGTCTCGAGACTTCCCCGATGCCCTCGGACACCCGGTCAGCCTAGGAGGCAAAGCTACCCAAAACCGAGGTTCAGACACAGGCACTGATGGTGCGCCGGGCTGCCCGGGTCATGTGACCTGAAGGGCGCTGGGGCTCGCGCCGTTGAACTGACCTCCGGCAGGGGGCGACGCCCACCGGCTGCTTCCGGACTGGTCGCCGGTCGCCCTCCGGGTCCGCAGCGACCGCCTGGCGACGCTGCCCCAGCGCAGGGCGGCAGACGCGGCGCTGCTCGGTTCACTGTGGCGGATCTGCAGGAGCAGGCTGAGACGACCCGAGACAGCGAGCGATCATCCTGCGACTGTGGCGGCGTATCCGTGGCCGAGGATGGAGTGGGTGATGGAGTCGTTCCATTGGCCGCCGCGTTGGACGTGCTCGCGGAACCTGGGAGCGCCGCGGCGCGGGCCTCCAGCGACAGCTGACCGTGCCGTGGACCTGCTGATACGCAGCAGCACCCCGAATCGGCGCCCTCATGGCCGAGAGCACCGCCTTGTGATGCGACAGCGGCCTCGGGAGCTGGAGCCCATAACTGATCGATGCTGTGCCTGAACCGGGCCACCAGGACCCGGCGGGCATCGCGGTTGGGCAGCCGCTGCCCGTAGAACCAGGCTTCGGACGTCGGAGCCGTCGGCTCCAGCGTCGCCAGCTGGATGTCCCCATACCGCTCGGCCAGGCGGCGGAGCCTGTCGTCGCGCTGGTCGAGAGTGAGTTGGTGGACGGTGTTCCAGGCGGAGGGGAGGCGTTCCGCGCGCAGGGCGAAGGCGGGGGTGTGCGCTGTTGGTTCGGTGAGGCTGCGGGTGGTGCGGGTGCGGTCGGCGTAGGTGACCACGACTCTCCGGGACGGGCCGCCACGTTGCTCGTAGCATCGGTGGTGTGAGCACCCGGGATAGTTCCCGCCCCCCGCCCTCGCCCGCACGCGATCCACCAACTGAGGACGATCGCGCAGTCGAGTCTTTCGGGGAGCGGCTGTCCGGAGGAGGAGGACTGCATGATCACCGCTGAGCAGTGGATTCAGGCGCTCGGCCTGGAGGAGCACGTGGAGGGCGGGTACTTCCGCCGGACGTTCCAGGCAGATCACCGCCCACGCATCCCCACCCCCGCGGGCGACCGGTACACACTGACGTCGATCCACTACCTGCTGACGCGCTGGTCGCCCGTAGGCCACTGGCATCTCAACCAGTCGGACATCCTGCACTTCCACCACCACGGCGAAGCGATCACGTACCACCTCCTGTACCCCGACGGCCGCCACCACACCGCCGTGCTGGGCCAGGACCCTCGCCGGGGTCAGCTCCTCACGCTCGCCGTCCCTGGCGGAGTCTGGAAGGCGTCCCACCTCACCCAGGGGGACCACGGCCTGATCAGCGAAGCCGTGGCACCCGGCTTCGACTACGCCGACATGGCACTCGGTCAGGAAGGCGACCTCTTGGAGCGCTTTCCCGACCAGGCAGAACTGATCCGCCGCTACTGCCGGCCCGCCGCACCGTGACGGTCTGGAACTCCTAACGAAATGATCTTCGGGGTGGTTGGACCGCTTCGAAAAGAGTTCTTGGCCAAGCTCCCCAGTGAGGATCAGTGAGGATGCCCTTGATGTCTCCCTGGCAGCGGTCGACGGCTCCCACGCCAGAGCGTCAAAAGGGGCTCCAACCCGGGACGAAGCCCTGTCGACCGGGGCGGGACGGGCAGCAAACGCCACTTGATCACTGATGCCACCGGCATCTCGCTCGCCGTCACCCAGACCGGCGGCAACCGCAACGACGTCACCCAGCACCCCTCCCCGGGCAGCCGACGGCCGGCGGTCGCAATGTCACGCGCGCCATGGCCTGCGCGTCCGGCGTGAATGCCCGTCGGACAGGCGGGCGGGCGGGACTCGACCTGCTGGCTGTGCGGGTCGAACACCTGGGCCCTACGCACCGCTCGGCCGCGCCGCCATGGCCGTCGCGGTTGCGTGCGCCGGGCTCCTCAGAGCGTTTGCCAGATACGCGTCAGCGACGACGTGGTGAGGACCTGGTCAGGACGTCCCTGTCCGGCGAGGCGGCCGTCCTGGAGCAGCAGGCAGGCGTCCGCCGTGCGCGCGACCTCAAGGTCGTGTGTGGCCTGGACGATTGTCACCCCGTCGGCTACGAGCGTCGTCAACAGTGCCCCGATCCGGTCCCTCGCCTCCGGATCCAGGCCGGTGGTCGGCTCGTCGAGGAGCAGTAGGTCCGACTCCTGCGCCAGACCCTGGGCGATGAGCGCGCGTTGCCGTTGTCCGCCGGAGAGCTCGCCCAGTTGGCGTGAGGCGAGGTCGCCGATGCCGAGCCGGTCGAGCATCGCGTCCACGGTCGCGTGATCCCGTGCGGTCAGCCGTCGCCACGGACCACGCTCGCCCCAGCGTCCCATTTCCACGGTCTGCCGAACGGTGAGCGGGAGAGTGTCACCGACCGCCCCGCGCTGCGGCACGAAGGCGGGCGGGCGGTCACTGGTGCGGAGGAGGCCGCCGGATGTTGGTTTGATCACACCGGCGAGTACGCCGAGCAGGGTCGACTTGCCGCTGCCGTTCGGGCCGACGAGGGCTGTCGTGGTCAACCCCGTTATTTCTCCGCTGACTTGGTGGAGCACGGGGCGCCCTGGATAGCCGGCGCACAGTTCCGAGAAGCGGAGGGAGGTGGTCCGGCCGAGGGGCGGGGTGGGCGAGAGGTCTGGTGTGTTGAACATGATTTTCATTGTAGTGTCCGGGGCATGGAATGGTTGACGGTCCCGTTCGAGGTGACTTTCGTGCAGCGGGCCCTGTGGGGCGGGATGCTGGTGTCCACTATCTGTGCGCTGGCGGGCACCTGGGTGGTGCTGAGGGGGATGGCCTTTCTCGGTGACGCCATGTCCCACGGGCTGCTGCCGGGCGTCGCGGTCGCCGCGCTCCTCGGGGGCAATCTGATGGTGGGGGCGGTGGTCAGCGCCGCCGTCATGACAGCAGGCGTCACCGCGCTGGGCCGTACGCCGAGGCTGTCGCAGGACACCGGCATCGGGCTGCTGTTCGTCGGCATGCTCTCGCTCGGCGTGATCATCGTGTCGCGCTCGCAGTCCTTCGCGGTCGACCTGACCGGCTTCCTCTTCGGTGACGTCCTCGCCGTCAGGCAGCAGGATCTCCTCGTGCTCGCGGCGGCGTTGCTCGTGGCGCTGGCGGTGTCGGTCTTCGGCCACCGCGCCTTCCTGGCCCTGGCGTTCGACTCTCGCAAGGCCCACACCCTGGGACTGCGGCCGCGCCTGGCCCACGCTGTGCTGCTCGGCCTGCTCGGCCTGGCGATCGTCGCCTCGTTCCACATCGTGGGAACACTGCTCGTCCTCGGACTCCTCATCGCACCGCCGGCGGCCGCTCTGCCCTGGGCCCGCTCCGTGCGCGGCGTCATGGCGCTCGCCGCACTGCTCGGCACCTTGGCCACCTTGGGCGGCCTGCTGCTGTCCTGGCACCTGAGCACCGCAGCCGGCGCGACCGTCGCGGCCCTCGCGGTGAGCCTGTTCTTCGTCTCCCACGTGCTGTCCGGCCTGCGTGACCGTCGTACGCGGCAGATCCACTCCACGGCACCCCTACTCGAAGTCAACTGAAAGAAGCCAGAGGCGATCATCATGACCGTCCGCAGAAACGTCACTCCGTGGGCATCGGCCGCACTGGTGCTCACCGCGCTGTTCACCACGAGTTGCGCGGGGGAGGAGCCCAGCGCCGGACGACCCGAGGCGAAAACCCCGTCCGCCACTCCGCACGGGTACGTCGAGGGAGCGAAGGAGGCCGCCGAGCAGCAGTCCCGGCTCCTCCTGAACGACCCCGACAGCGGGAACACCAGAGTCCTCGATCTCGTCACCGGCAAGGTGCACAGGACGGCCGAGGTGAAGGATGCCGTGCGGGTGGGCATGGACGGCAGGTTCGGCTACCTCCATGCGGCCGGTGGCACCCATGTGCTCGACAGCGGCGCGTGGATGGTGGACCACGGCGACCACGTCCACTACTACAGCGCGTCGACGCGGGACGTGGGTGAGATACCTGCGGGCAGCCAAGCGCAGATACGCAGTGATGTCGCCGTCACCGCGGTGACCGACGAGAACGGCCGCCCCGTCCTCTACGACCGCAGCAAGCTGGAGAAGGGGGAGATCGCAACTCCCCGGACGCTGCGCGGCACTTACACCGGTGCGGTCGTGCCGTACGAGGAACACCTGCTCGCCTTCGCGAACAAGGGCGGCGCCACGGAACTCGTCGTCCTCGACCGCAAGGGCGAACGCGTGGCTTCCCCGGACGTGACGTGCGAAGCCCCCCGAGGAGACGCGGTCACCCGGCGCGGCGTGATTCTCGGCTGTGCCGACGGCGCCCTGCTCGTGCGTGCGCAGGACGGTGCCTTCACTGCCGAGAAGATCCCGTACGGAAAGCACGTCCCGGCGCAGGAACGCGCCACCACCTTCCGTCATCGTCCCGGCAGCGACACCCTCACCGCCCTGGCCGGAGAAGAGGCCGTCTGGGTCCTGGACGTCGCCGAGCGGACCTGGAAGCGGGTGGAGACCGGGGCCGTCGTCGCGGCCAACACGGCCGGAGAGGGATCCCCCCTGCTCGTCCTGGAGACCGACGGCTCCCTACACGGCTATGACATCGCGACCGGAAAGCAGACCGCACGGACCAAGCCGTTGCTGACACCAGGAAAACAGGGCGACTCCGACGGCAACGCACCCGTCATCGAGGTCGACCGCAGCCGCGCCTATGTCAACGACCCCGAGGGCAAGAGGGTGTTCGAGATCGACTACAACGACGGCCTGCGCATCGCGCGCTCCTTCGACCTGGACGTCAGGCCGGTCCTCATGGTGGAGGCCGGTCGATGAGCCGAACCGCGGCGAAGCGTCGAGCGAGGGTGGGCACCACTCGCCCCCGACACCTGATCGCGGGCCTCCTCGCCCTCGTGACAGCGATGTCCGCCACCGCCTGCACCACCGACGACGACCGGCCCAACATCGTCGTCACGACCAACATCCTCGGTGACGTCACCCGCGAGATAGTCGGCGACGAGGCCGACGTCACCGTCCTGATGAAGCCCAACGCCGATCCGCACTCCTTCGGACTGTCGGCCGTTCAGGCCGCCGAGCTGGAACAGGCCGACCTGGTCGTCTACAACGGCCTGGGTCTGGAGGAAAACGTCCTGCGGCACGTGGACGCCGCCCGCGAGTCCGGTGTCGCCACCTTCGCGGCCGGCGAGGCGGCCGACCCGCTCACCTTCCACACCGCCGACAACGGCGGCCCCGAGGGCGAGGAAGGACAGTCCGACCCGCACTTCTGGACCGACCCCGACCGTGTGCACAAGGTCACCGGCCTGATAGCCGACCAGGTCATCGAGCACGTCACGGGCGTGGACCCCGGCACGGTACGGGCCAACGCCGAACGCTACGCGCAGCACCTCGCCGACCTCACCACCTGGATGGAGAAGTCCTTCGGCCGAGTCCCCGCGGACCACCGGGCCCTGGTCACCAACCACCACGTCTTCGGCTACCTCGCCGACCGTTTCGGCTTCGAGGTGATCGGCGCGGTCATCCCCAGCGGCACCACCCTGGCCTCACCCAGCTCCTCGGACCTGCGCTCCCTCACCCAGGCGATGGAGAGGGCCGGGGTACGCACCGTCTTCGCCGACTCCTCCCAGCCCAAACGGCTCGCCGAGGTACTGCGGGCGGAGATGGGCGGCGGGGTTCGCGTCGTCGAACTCCACTCGGAGTCCCTCACCGCCAAGGATGCGGGCGCCGACACCTATCTGCGGATGATGCGCGCCAACACCACCGCCATGGTCACCGGCCTGACCGGCGACTGACCACCAGATCCTGTCCCCCCGGTCCTCCCGGCACACCCGCCCATCGGGCGCCGGCTCGTCGTACCCCCATGCCGCCACAGCGCGGTGCAGAAAGGAACAGACCGATGAACAAGTCGATACGCGGCAGAGCCCTCACGGGCACGGCACTGGCGCTGGCCACCGCCACGGTCCTGACCGCCTGTGGCGGAGAGACCTCCTCCTCCACCGACTCCGCGTCCGGCAAGACCGCCGACGCCACGCCCGCGGTGGCGGTCAAGGAGCCGCTGGTCGCCACCTTCGACGGCGGCCTCTACATCCTCGACGGCGAGAGCCTGAAGCTCGCCAAGACCCTTGACCTGCCTGGCTTCAACCGGGTCAATCCGGCAGGTGACAAGGACCACGTCATGGTCTCCACGGACAGCGGATTCCGTGTCCTGGACGCCTCCGCCCAGGCCCTCACCGACATCGAGTACAAGGGCGCCAAGCCGGGCCACGTAGTCCGTCACGCCGCGAAGACCGTGCTCTTCACCGACGGCACCGGAGAGGTCCACGTCTTCGACCCCACCGCGCTGAGGGGAGGCAAGAAGCCGGCAGGGCGCACCTACACCTCCGCCGAGGCGCACCACGGCGTCGCCATCGAACTGGCCGACGGCAAACTCGTGAGCACCCTGGGCACCGAGGAGAAGCGCACCGGCGCGCTGGTGCTGGACCGGAACAACAAGGAAATCGCACGCAACGAGGACTGCCCCGGTGTCCACGGCGAAGCCGCCGCGAAGGACGAAGCCGTCGGCGTCGGCTGCGAGGACGGCATCCTGATCTACAAGGACGGCAAGTTCACCAAGATCGATTCCCCCGACGACTACGGCCGCATCGGCAACCAGGCCGGCAGCGACGCCTCGCCCGTTCTGCTGGGCGACTACAAGACCGACCCCGACGCCGAGCTGGAACGCCCCACCCGCGTCTCCCTCATCGACACCGAGAAGAAGAAGCTGCGCCTGGTGGATCTGGGCACCAGCTACTCCTTCCGCTCGCTGGCCCGCGGCCCGCACGGCGAGGCCCTGGTCCTCGGAACCGACGGCGCCATCCACGTCATCGACCCGGGCACCGGCAAGATCGAGAAGAAGATCCCCGTCGTGGGCGACTGGCAGGAGCCGCTCGACTGGCAGCAGGCCCGGCCCACCCTGTTCGTGCGCGGGCACGTCGCCTACGTCTCCGAGCCCGGCAAGAAGGCTCTGCACGCCATCGACGTGGAGACGGGGAAGAAGATCACCTCGGTCACCCTGCCGAAGAGCACCAACGAACTGTCGGGCGTCGTCGCCGGACACTGACCACCCTGACCCCGCGTGTGCCCTCGCCGCCGCGGCTCGACGCCGCGGCGGCGAGGGCACACGCATCCATGGCGGTGCGCTTGACCGCAGTCTCAGAGCCTTCTCCCGCAACACAGGACTGCGCTTTGAGGCTGGTTCGAGGTCGATCGCTGTGTCGGGTCGCGTTCGGTTCTCCCCTGCATCGGGCGTGGAGGTACGCCAACCGCTGTCGGCTCGTCGGGGTGATGGTGGTCACTGATACCCACAGGGGAGAGCTGCGTAAGCTTGCGGAGTCGTCCCGGTGGAGTTCGGGAGGTTGAGCGGGCCCTCCCGTTGTCACCTGGCGAAGCATCAGGAAAGTCGGCCAGTGGTCAGCATGAGTCCTGAAAGACCTGGGGAACGCTGCCCGAACATGCGACTCGTTGTAAAGTGAGGATACAGCCTTTGACCTGCAAAAACGCAGGCAGGGAGCCATAAACTCGGGAGCTCTCCGATGATGCGCACCATGTTCAAGTCCAAGATCTAGCTATTTGGCGTTGCCGCAGGTCAGGGGCATCATGTGCCCCCCTCAGGTCAGCAAACGGTCAGCATGCGTCCCGGACGTGTCCCCGCTTGCTGACCTGCGACCTGCAGTGCGGCGCCTGAGCATGATTCTTGGGCCGGAACGGATGGTGCACGACACATGGCCCGACAGCTCGCCCGCGGCATGGGTTCCTTCTTCAAGGACTGCGGCTGCGCGAAGCCCACCCGCTGCCCTCACCCGTACTCGATCCGCTACCGGGACGCGCTCGGCAAGCAGCGTGAGGAGTCCGGATACGCCACGCAGGATGATGCGATGGAGCGTCTTACGCAGGTGTACGCGGAGAAGAAGACCACAGCGCCGACCGTGGCGGCGGCCCGCCGTGAACTGGGTCAGCTGACGGTCGGGGAGTACGCCAAGCAGTGGCGGCCTCGGCAGCGCAAGATGACGGATTACTCCACGGGGGAGCACGTCGACAGCTCGATCAACGTGCACATCGTCCCGCGCCTAGGATCGCGGAAGCTGAACTCGGTCACACCGATCGTGGTCGAACGCTTCCTGGACGAGATGGAGGGCGACGGGGTTGGCCGCGGGAACCAGGTGAACATATTCCGGGTCCTGAAGACGATCCTGCGGGATGCGTATGCCAAGGGGGCCATGGCGGACGACCCGGTGAAAGGAGTCCAGGAACCCGAGTACGTGCGCGAACAGGTCGCCATTCCGTCCCTCGCCTATGTGAAGAAGGCGCTGACGGTCGCCGACGAGGACCTCGCACTGGAGATCGCCATGATGACGGGATGCGGCCTGCGCAACGGCGAGGCGCGGGCGGTGAACGTCAACAACGTCGTGGCCAAGGACGTGTACCGGGTGCGCGAGCAGATCCATTCCAACACGCTGAGGCCGGCGAAGCTGAAGCACCGCAAGACGGGGGAGTTCCGGGAAGTGCCTCTGCCCCGGTCGGTGCGGGAGGCGATTGAACGCTACGCGGAGAAGTACGGCACCACGAAGGACGGCTACCTGCTGCGCGGCCCTAATGGGTATTACACAGAGCCAATGGAGCGGCGGCGAGTGAGGAGGCTCTTCGCTGACCTTCCGCCGGAGGAGGGGGTGGGGATGTACGGCTTCCGGCACTACTTCGCCTCGAACGCGCTCGGCGGTGGCATCCCGATCACCGACGTGGCGGAGTGGATGGGCCATAAGTCCATCGAGGAGACGTACCGGACCTATCGGCACCTGATGCCGGGCAGCATCACCAAGGCTGCCCGGATCCTGGATGCCGGCCTCTGGAAAGCAGCCTGACGAGCGCGTAGGGCCCATGGTCTTACAAGGGCGAGGAGATCTTCTTGAAGTCGTCGTCCTCAGCGGGCTGACCTGCGAAAATTGGCCACTCAGGCGGTCTGACCTGCAGCGATCGACCTTTCCGAGTCTTTCACCCTGCTCCCCGTATATGCAGCCGATTCCCCCCAGCCGCCCCCCAACGAGGCCTCATTCCCCCCAGATTCCCCCAGCGGAGGTAGCTTGCGGCGGCGGGTTGCCGCCGGATGGGATCGTGATCTCGGCGGCGGGGATGGCTACACAACGTAGCAAGAGGGATGGTACGACCTGGCGATCGCCGTCCCTGACTGTCTCCGAGTCTAGGTTGGATGAGGAGGCTGCATCTCTGTGGGCGATGAGTCTGAGCGACTTGTTGCCGCCGCTGTTGTGGTGCACGAGGGGTGCTGTTGGTGCGGCGTCGCATAGCAGAGGGGCACCCGTCCTGACAGCTACCCAGCTAAAGGGCAGGACTCCTCAGTCTTGGCGACGGGGAAGGTCAAGGGCTGGCCGGTGAGTGCGGCGCCGGCCTTCGGGTCCTGCGTACAGACCTTCCAGTTCGACTCCTGGAGGACCCTGCGGCGCTGTACCGCATCCTTCACGGTGATGCTCGCATTTGCCGGGAGCGTGGAGCGGGCGGCCTTCATCCCCTGGCCGACGAAGTTCGGCATGACGTCGCCCGCTGGCTTCGGGGCGGGCGCGTCCGTGGCGGGGCAAGCTTCTTCAAGCTTGACCGCACCGAAGTCCACGGCGGTCTTGGTGTCGATGCCTGCTCCCGGTCCTGGGGTCTGGCTACAGACCTCCCAGTTCCGGTCGAGAGCCTGGAGCCGCTCGCGGCCGAGTGCCTCGTGCTACTTGGGGGCGAGGAAGCCTGCGCGCTGTGCTTTGGCTTCCTCGCTCTCCAAGTTCAGTTGTGGGTAAGCCATAGACTTCCTGCGAACCGTCAGAGGTTCGGCCGTCCCTCCAACTCCGCCCCGAATACGAGCAGGAGCTGGGTGACCGATCGTGTACCCGCTACTTGAACCCGGACGCGGTACAGACCGGGCTCCGTCAGTGTCACGCTGGCAGTCAGACAGTCCTCCTTGGTGGACAGGCGTGGCGTTGCCACAACGGCACCCGTCTCGGTGTTTATGACCTCGCACCTGACCCCGACCGGTCGGTCGCGACCGGTCACTCGCAACTGCCAAGCTCGACCTGCGATGGCTCCCTCGCCGGGCAGGTCTAGTCCGACTTCGCCAGGCCCCATCGGTGGGCCCGCGTAAGCGCTCTTCTCGGTCAGCACGCCATGGACATATCGGAGTGCAACGTCGTCCTTGGCCAGGGAGCCGTGTTGCACTGGCAGGTAGACCGGCTTTTCGGCGCCGTGTGTGGCTGCGTCGCGGTACACCGTTCCGTCTCCCCATCGGTCCAACCGCTCCGGGATACCGTGCTCGTTGCGCCTCAGGTCCCCGTGCTCTCCAGCAATGAACGACGTGTACTGCGGCTGGACCACGCCGGCCTCGATGCGGACGCTCTGCGCAGTCGGCTGCGCGACACCTACGACGGCCCGGTGAGCCGGAATGGCCTCCATGTGGTCGAGGCGCATCTTCAGTTGAAAGCGCATCGAGGCCTCTGCGAGGTAGGGGTCACCTCCGATCCTGGCCACCGTCTGCGGCGTGAGGCGGGCGACTTCCAAGCCCTCGTCGACGCAACGGTAGTCCGGAAGCAGGTCGTAGATACCTGGAAGGGTCACGGTCAGGCGCTGCAGACGATCCAGGACCATGCCGCTGATGCCCCCGGTCCGCCGCCCACCGTTCAGCATCATGGCGGCCTTCGCCGATCCAAGAAACGGTGTCCCCAGGGTGACGACAGCACGGGTGTCCCCGTGCAAATCGGGCTGTTGGTAGATGGCAGCCCGGGCAACCAGGCCGCCCATCGAGTGTGCCACGAAGACCAACTGTGGCATCCGCTCCTCGCACAGCGCACGCAGCGCAGGGGTGGCCAGAACGGTCGCGGTCCAACCCTCCAGGTGCCGACGTGCCGCGTCAGCGAGCAACTGCCCGTTGTACTCGACCGGGAGTCTCCAGTCGTAGGGAAACGGCAGAACCGCAGCTGGCGTAGGGACCGTGTCGCGCACCATCGTGAGGAGGTCGTGGTAAGGCTCGATGCCATGGATTAGAGGTACCCACGCTGGAATCTGTAGAAGGGCCGACGGCAGCACCCGGGTCCGCCCAGACCCGTCCAGCTCGGCCTCGGTCGCCCGAAGCGCATCGAGGCCGCCGCTGTGTCCGAACGCCCGGCCCAGCATGGCTGGCTTCAGCCCCCAAAGCAGCTTGCCCGTCTCCGTCTCTATGAGTTCGCTGCCCATGATTCCCGGAACGACAATGACCGCGTCGGGGGTGACGTCCCGGCTCTGTCGTGCTCCTGGGTACCAGATACCACTGGTTGCCTCTCGCATGCCTCTGCTCCCCCTCCTGTCCGCCGTCCTGCAGACTAGCGTCATGGACAGTGACAGGAGTGCCGCTCATCCGACGGCCGGTGGTGCTCGTCGTCGGCTGCTGGCTGTCTCAGTCCAGGGCTACGCAAATGAGGACCCAGAGTTCAGCGAGGGTATGAAGGAGCAGCTCCAGGTTCTGGAGGGCTGGTGGTGCGACCCGGGGCTCGGTGAGCGGAGCTTCACTCGCGAGGAGGTACCCGACCTGCAGCAGCGCCAGCACGTGGAGGCGTTTCTGAATGAATCCGAACTCCGGGATGCCCCCGCCGACGATGCCATCCTCTTCTTCGTTGCAGGGCACGGTGAGGCCAGTCCCGCCGGGAGCCATTTCCTGATGTTGCCGGGGACTGACCCCCAACGGCTGCTCGCCACTGCCTACCGCACTTCCGACTTGATCGCAGCAGCCCTGGACTCCGAGGCCAAACACGTGCTTGTCATCGTCAATACGTGCTACTCCCGCGCAGTCAATATAGGCCTTGCACAACTGACCCACGATCTGAACCAGCCTCGGTCCAACAGCCCCACTCTGGCTGTGCTCGCCGCCACTGACGTCGGCACTACGGTCGGAGTCCGCGAGCTGAGTGCACTCCTGGCCCAGGTACACAAGCAGTTGAGCACCTCGGCCGAACTGACGAGTGAGCACCTGACCTTCGTCGAGTTCATGGAACAGCTGCACGATGCGTCCGAGGCCACCGGATATAAGTCGCCGCATGCGCTGCTGGGCATGAACGGCTCCCGTACACCACACCTCTGCCTTCCCAACCCTGGCTACCAGCCCACCACGCGGCTCGTCGCACCGCAGCGCAGCCAGGTCGCCGCGACGGAGGAGGACCTGCGCTACTGGATCAACCGGGCCAGCGGTCGGCCAAACCGAGCGGATCCGGGATGGTACTTCTCAGGGCGCCGGCCCCTCACCAACGTACTTGCGAGCTTCCTTGAAGCCGGACCGCCATCGGGGTTCGCGCCCTCGCTGATCGTCACCGGTACGGCAGGAAGTGGAAAGTCTGCGGTGATCGCCCGCGCCGTGACGTTGAGCGACGCCGGCTTCCGTGCCAACCCGGCCTACTCCGGCGCAATCGCCGACTCGCCCCCTGACACGGTTCCCCCGGCAGGCTCCATCGACGTCGCGCTTCTCGCCCGCCAGCGCACAGCCGAGCAGGTCGTCGCTGCGTTCCTTGACGGCCTCGGCCAAGAAGCCCCGGAACCAGAGCCCGGCACTGACCGCCTCACCGACATGCGTGGACACCTGCTGAAGGTCCTGCGTGAGCTTGCGAGCAGCGGTCGCACCACCACGTTCGTCGTCGACGGTTTGGATGAGGCCGACGACCCCTACCTCCTGGTCAGCCAGGTTGTCGCGCCGCTGGCCCAGGCGGGGCAGGCCGCGCTCCGGCTGGTGATCGGTGTCCGCAGCCACCTCACGAGCGCCGCACCCGGTGTGCCAAGCACGGGGGAGCCCGTTCAAGATGTCGCTCTCCTCGACCACGTGAGACAGGCCCTGACTCTGGCAACCGGCACCTCGCGTACCCAGATCCCACCGATGCAGCTGCGCACGGATGGCCCGGAAACGACCGCCGACGTTCAGGAGTATCTGCAAGCCTTGCTCGACGACATCCCTGATGCCGCGTTTGACGCCGCGGACGTCGCACGCCGGATCACTGCGAGGATCCCGAATGTCTCCTTCCTCGATGCTCGTATTGCCGGTGGGCAGCTTCGCGAACACGAGTCACCCGCAGACTTGCTCACCGACCCACTATGGTGGGACTCCCTCGGCGGGGGACTGGTCGGGATGCTTCGTCGAGATTTGCGTGAGCTGAGCACCCCGCGACTCACGTCCGAAACAGCCTTGGCTCTGCTCAGAGCAGCTGCATTCGCCCAGGGGGCCGGAATCCCCTGGGGACCGATCTGGCCGGCCCTCGCCGAAGCCGTCCTGGACCGGCCGCTGCCAGACTCCGAGTCCGCCATTGTCGGCCTCAGGGCCAGTCGGTTGGTCGGATACCTGGCCCAGGACACAGAGGACGGCCGCACGGTGCATCGCCTTGCTCACGAGCGTCTCGCCGAGGTTCTGCGCAGCGAGCCCCATCTCCTGCACACCTCGGCAATGGAGTCGCAGTGATGACCTCAGCACCTCAGCCGGACTCGCAGGTCGAGATCCATCGCCGCATCGCTCATCGTCTCGCCGAACTGGTCCACAGCGAGCCTGGCGTCCCACTTCACCCCTACATCCGCCGGCACCTATCCCAGCACGCAGACCTCGGCCACGTCCTGAACGATGCAGCTCTTCCTGCGGCATTCCTTCCTTGGGACACTGACGGCAGGCTCCGGGGCCGCCTCGGACTGCCAATCGCCCCGCGGCCAGACCAGCATGCTGTGGCGGCTTGGGCTGAGATTGAGCCATTCCTGGACGGTGCGGACCAGCGGACGCGTCAGGTCAGCCTCGAATTCGCTCTCGCCACACGGGGTGTACAGCTCGGCGAGAATGTCACCGTCCGCCCCCGACTCGCCCGTTGGCAGACGCCAAACAACGTGGTGGCGGATGCCGGGACAGTACTTACATGTCTCGCAGTGATTCGAGGAGCGGACGGCCGCACGTACCTCGCTGCAGGCGGCCGAGACGGCGTTTTGGTAGTAGATCCGATCAAGGGAACCCAGGTTGGAGAACGACTGGCCGTCGAAGGCGGAGTTCGGGCTGTGGTGGCGTTCCCCGGACCCCAAGGTCGAGCACTGCTCGCAACTGGCGGCAAGAACGGGTTGGTCCGACTCTGGGATCCCTTGACCGGGGCCGAGGTTGCCAGGCCATTGCGTGCGCACCAGCACGCCGTGTCGTCGATGGTGGCATTCCCCGGGAGCCCTGGCCGTCCACTGCTCGTCACGGCCGGCACCGACGGAGGCGTCCGTCTGTGGGATCCCCTGGCTGGCATTGAGGTTGCCAGGCCATTGCGTGCGCACCAGCACACCGTGTCGTCGATGGTGACACTCTCCGGGAGCCCTGGCCGTCCACTGCTCGTCACGGCCGGCACCGACGGCGACGTCCGCGTGTGGGATCCCCTGGCCGAGACTCAGCTCGTCAGAGCCTTTCATGCTCACAAATTGGGTGCGATGGCCTTGGCGACGTTCCCCGGCCCCGAGGGCCGTACCTTGCTCGCTACTGGCGGCAAGGGGTCGAAGGGCCGAGCTGTCCGGGTGTGGGAACCGTTGTCCGGTACCGAGGTCAGCAAGCTTTCGCGTGGCCGTGGGAGCTTCGCGAGGGCCATGGCCTCGTTCGACGGGGCTGATGGTACGCACTTGCTCGCCACGGGGGGAACGGACGGGGTCGTTCGCCTCTGGGATCCTCGGACGGGCGAGCTGGTCTCCGAGCTGATGCACGGTTACGAGGGCTCCGTGTTGGCGCTTGTGACGTTCCCCGGTTCACACGGAGCGCGACTGTTGGCCACGTGTGGCAGGGATGGAGTGGTGCGGGTATGGGACCCGCTGAGAGTCCAAGGCGGTGAGGTCGAGCGCGGCCACAAGGCCGGGGTACGGGCCCTTGTGGCATCCGGTGGGCAGAGAGATCAGCCACTCCTCGCCACGGCCGGTCATGACACGGTGGTGCGGGTGTGGACCCCGCTGACCGACAGCGATGCCGCTAGGCAGCTTCAGAGCCCCGAGAGTGTGGTGCGGGCCCTGGCGGCGTTCACCGGTCCTAATGGCCGGCCACTTCTTGCCGTCGGCGGGAGCGACGGGGCAGTGTGCGTTTGGGATCCGCAGGCTGGGAAGATGACGGGTCGCCTCCTCCGGGACAAGCAGAGCTCAGTGGCTGCCCTAGTGACGTTCGGTGACTCGGAGGACCGACCACTGCTTGCTGCGGGCTACCGGGACGGAGCCATTCTGGTGTGGGATCCGTTGACCCAAGGCAGGCTCTGTGAACTGGTGGGTGAGCGCCGTGTCGAGGTGACGGCTCTGGCTGCCTTCTACCGGACGGAAGGCCAGCTTCTGCTCGCAGCCAGCGGCAAGGACGGCGCGGTACGTGTCTGGGATGCCGAAACCGGCGATCCGGCCGGACAGCCGATTCAGAGCTTTCAAGGCGAGGTACGAGCCTTGGCCGCGTTCGACGGGCCCGCGCATCGTTCGCTGCTTGCCATCGGGGGGAGCGACGGGGTCGTCACCGTTTGGGATCCGCTGACCGGTGAACCAGCGGGAGAGCCGCTTCAGGGCCATCGAAGCGCAGTAACTTCTCTGATCACCTTCGTGGGTCCACAGGGCCAATTGCTGATGGCTACCGGAAGCAAGGACCGCAACCTTCGGGTTTGGGATGCCCGAACGCGCCGCTGTCTACTCCGCATCGTCACAGCGAGTCCCCTCCATGCCCTGTTCCCGGTCCGGGGTGACCGTGCGGGAGCATCAGGCCTTCTGGTCGGTGCCACGGCCGGATTCGCTTTCGTTGATATCGATATGGCCGAGTGAGCGTCGATCACGCCTCAAGTGGGTGAGTGGAACCTTGCCCTCGCTGCGGTAGCTCTCGCAGGCGCGGTGGATTGCCAGCCGGAGCTGTTCACCGGCTGGTCGCGGTTGAGGGGGATGCCGATGGACGGGGCGACTCCACCGTCGGCAAGGCCGAATTCCCAGGGGTCTGGTGCAGGTCCGGGGGACAGGTTCGGTCACGCGGCCTGAACCTGCCCCTGGTGGATCGGTTCGGTCGTTGTGACGGGGTGATCTCTCGGATGAGGAATGGGCTGGGCTGCATCTGGCGCGGGGCGGGTGGGCGGTGGTAGCCCCCCTTGCGGCCAGCTATCCGCCCGGCCCGCAGTCTCGCGGCGCCGGGCGGCTGTGCTTTGAACGGTCGGCGGCCGTGAGTATCGGTGAGAGAGCGGGGCCGGTCTCACGCACGCGTGGGGACGCGGGACCGGCCGTGGGCGCCCGTCCTCCAGGGGATCCGTGACGACTGTACGGCGGCGCGGAGTGGGGTGTGCAGGTCCGGGTCCGCTGTCAGAGGTCTATTGGCCGCCAGGATGAGGTACGTCAGCTCACCGAGGATCCCTCAGCCGCCTGGCGAGAGTTAGGCATCAAGAGCCGTCCCCTGACGATGCCGTGTCCTGGGGATAGGCCGCTTTCAGGACGTCAGCGAGGCGCCGGATTTCTGCCTGGTCCTCCGTTCCCGACACGGCGATCTTTGCCGTACCCAACTTGATTTCGACCGCCGCTGATGCCTCGCCGCGCGATTTGAACCAGGTGGAGATGACTTGGACGAATCCAGGAAGTGCCAGCGTCCCGGAGATCGCGAGGGTCAGTACATCGAGGCCGTCCCCGAGAGTGCCGGCCGCCGGTTCGGTGTTCCTCAGCTGGAACCTTCCCATCGTGCGCGTGCTGGGATCGCGTACGAGGAACCTCTTGAGGTCCTCAAGCTGTCGCCCTCCGTCGGCCTGACGGATCTCGATGGTTTCAGTCATTATTACCCCCATCTATTGGCCATGATTTCTACTTTGTCACCGTCGCCGCCGATCTGGCGTCCGGGTGTGGGAATTCCGCGAGCCTTTGCGACGCGCTCAATATAGCGGAACAGTGTATCGGCGTTGATCACTGGCGGGCCTTGAGGAATGCCGTTGCGCAGCGCGTTGACGAGGTGTCCGGTGAAGGTGGTGAAACGCTCGCCGGCGGGTGCGAGCGCTGGTGTAGTGGCGTTCGCCGACGTCAAGACGTAGGTGCCGTCTATGGCGGCTGCGCTAGCGAGGTCTTCGGGTTGCCCGAGGATGTCCAGTGCGGCGCCGCTGTAGCAGCTGTCGAGGATCACGATTCTTTTGCCGATCTGGCTGTCGGCGATTTGATTCCGTAGCTCGTTGAAATTGAGTGCGGACCATGAGCGTGCCTTTGAGGATCGGACAAGACCAAGCAGAAGCCTCCCGCGGGCGTCGGTCCAGCCGTGCCCGGCGAAGTATACGAGCAGGGCGCCGCCTGTCGGGTCGGCGGCCTCGGACGCCAGATCGATGGCTTCGTGCACTTCTGAATCAAATTCCGGGTTCTTCACTGCGAAGACGTTTTCGCTGGGGATCCCCATGCTGCCGATCATGATCTCTTGAAGGGAATCAATGTTGTTTGCGATGGACGGCACAGGGGGCAATTTCTGGTAGTCGGAAACGCCGATCAATACCGCCGCACCCTTCTGCCAGCAGGGAAGAGCCCGCTGCGTTGAATCACCTCTAGCTTGAGTGCCCTTCGTGACGTTCTGCGTAAGCGGCACGTATAGGGTGCCGCCGTTGCGTCGCAGCATTTCGAGTTGCTCTTGTGCCCGCCAGATCTGCATTTCTCCGGCGGCTTCTGCTGTGTTTTCGGGTGCGCCTGCGGGGCCAAGGAGGCTGGGGCTGACTGGTTCGTGCTCATACGACATGTATGCGAGGGTGTTTGATGGATGCGCGTACAGATTGCTGTCAGCGACTCCTCTGCCGATGTATCTACCGCTGGTCAGGTTGGCGTACTGGGCCGCGTTGGTTTCGACGATTTTGCAGGTGAGGTCGAGGTAGTCGTGGATGGTGTCTGCGTCGCGGTACTGGAGGACGCTGCGGGTGATCTCGCGTTTCCACTCGCTGGCGGAGGTGGTGCTGCCGTTGCCGGTGTTGATGGCGGGTTCGTAGGACAGCAGGTCGGGCAGGGCGGTGACGAATGGTGGGCGCAAGTCCAGTTGTGAGGCGAGCTTCTTGGAGCTGAGGTATGCCTTGCCGGGGTCGCTGGGGGTGACGGGCTTGGTGTCCCAGAGGTCGATCATGTGCTTGAGGACGCGGATGAAGGGCTTGCCTGCCCATCCCGCCATGTCGGGTATGGCGTAGCAGGCGGCGAGGGTGAGCCGGATGGTGTCGTTCTCGTCTATGGGGCGGTGGTCGGCGACGGCGGTGGTGTAGCCGTAGCCGGCGCCGAAGGGAGTGTGGTTGCCGATGCGAGGGAGGGCGCGCAGGAGGGCCTCAGCGTCGGTTCTGCGTTTGGTGTCGAAGTAGTGCTGCACGTAGCCCCAGAGGGGCCACTGGCCCTTCTCGTGCCAGGAGCTTCCCAAAAGCATGAGAAGGAGCCGCTGATCGCTGGTGATTTCCGCGTCGCGAAGTGCGTTCAAGGGGACCTCTTCTAGGGTGCCGGGCGGGTGGCTTCCCGGCCCGTATCCGGGGTGCGGGCACTCTATCGATACGCCCCAAGTCCGGTGATCGAACTTTACGGAACAGGCAAGCCGTCCTCAGCCCACCACGCACCGCAGGATGCGGGACCCCGCCCCGCGCTCCCGCATTTTCCCCTCGACCCCAGCCCGAGGCGGCAGGAGGGTCGAGGTAGGTTGCCTGTTCCGTAAAGTTAAAGATCTCGATCACGAAGCTCTTCGCGCCTGGCCGCGCTGCGCAGCGGGGGAGTGGTGGGAGTCGTCCGGATGCGCTGCGCCAGCCGCAGCCGGACAGTGGAGACATCCGCACCATCGGGAGCCGCCATGTACAAGGGCTTGCAGCCTCCCAGTACCGACCTCGACGACGTCGGCGACGACACCGAGCTCAGCCAGTACGGCGACGTCATCTACTTCAAGGACGCTCCACACGCCGGATCCGACGTGTGGTGGGGCCTGAGCCTCTGGACTGACCACCTCAGCGTCGACGAACTCGCCCGCCGCGTACGCAGAAGGCGGGCGAACGGAGCTGACCGGGCTCGCTACACCACCGCCGGCGCTCTACGCGAGGCCCAGTTCTGCATCTACCACAGCCGGGACGAGGGCCACGTCACCGTCATGCGCAAAGCCGCCGCCGTACCCTGGACGCAGGAAGACCGCGACGCGTTCAACGCCGCCTTTACTGAACCCGAACCGGCAGGAGGCACCCCGTGAACTACATCGCCCGGTGGCTCCTCAAGCCGCACACAACTATCACCACCCTCGACGCCTGGGACGCCGGCCCCGCCGCCGCCCTGCTCAAACACGACGATGACCGGACCGAACTCCTCTGGAAGGTCTGGGACCTGCCCGAAAACGAGGTCTGGCTCCGCACCCCCCTCCCCGACCACCTCGCCCGCGACGTCAAGAAGAACCCCGACCTCCTCATCCCCGAAGTGCTGAACCAGACGCCAAGCGCCGAGGGCGTCATCGAGGTCTACTCCACCCACTCCCGGGCCGTCATCATCACCCTCCCGTACGCGTCAGGCAGAACCGCCTCACCTGAGGTCGAGATCGCCACGCATGTTGCGGAGTACGCCACCCAGTACCCCGCCATCGCTCTCCACATGGCCCAGCTCGCCGCCGCATCACCGCTGTTCCGACGCACCTTCTGACTGTGACGCAGGTCATCGCTCATCCGTGGCGCCGGCCGAAGCAGGCGCAGATTCCTGTTGAGGCGTTCGAGCGTGATCTCGACCTGGCTGGTGATCGGTGACGTCGGGCGAGGACGAGCTAGGCCGGGTCGTGGCCCTGCTGGCTCGCCTCTCGGACAAGCAACGTGATCGGATGCTGCATGCTCTGGACGGTCCGTCCCGGCGGGAGCCTTCGTGAGTGCCCCACGGTTCGTGCCCCTGCCGACCAGAGCGGGTTCGTCCTCGGTTGTCGTCCATACATGCATCGTGGATACCTGAGATGTACCCAAAGAGGCCTCACCGGTTCGCTGGCGGGCTTCTTCTTCGCCTTCGTCGGCTCGCTCGGGTGCAGCTGGATCAGGGTCTTGCCGCGGTGCGAGGCTCGGGGTGAGGTTGGAGGACGAAGGCGGTCCTTCATGTCATGCCAGCGCGGATACGAGCGTAGAGGGAGTGGTCGAACGGGTCTGCCGCATGTGCAGCACGGTGAGGGGGGACATGAGCGGGCAGACCGTGAGTGTCGGCGGCCGAAGCGTGGCGCTGGACCAAGCCACGCAGTGGATATGGCAGTACTTCGACGCTGAGGCGAACCGGGCGGCTGCTGTCGCCGCGAAGGGCAGACCGTATGCGTTCCCCGTCTACGATCGGATGGACACCGGAAGCGGGCCAAACGAACTCAACGACGGGGACCTGCTGGCACCGGTGTTGCTGAACGTCACGCCGAAGCTACATGCCGTCCTGAACCTCCAAGCTGTGCGCCCCGACCTGGAGGCAGTGCTCGCGGCGATCCCACCAAAGCTCACGCTGCAAGATGCGGTCGCCTCCGGCACGCACACGGAGCCGTTGCACCGCATCGGCGGCCTGCTCGACGGTCCGGCCCCGCTCCGCGGGGTGGGCGGAACGATTCTGATGAAGATCATGCACCGCAAGCGTCCACTGTTCCTGCCGCTCTACGACACCCAGGTCTATGCCTGCTACTGCGGGCCCGGTGCGCGGTATCCGATCAAGAAGTCTCCCCAGCGCACCTGGGCACAGTTCCTCCGACCTCTCGGCGATGCCATGGCGCGCGACCTAGACGAGCAGCCGGATACGTGGAAGACGCTGATGGGATGTGCTCCGGACGGTGTGAGCGTGCTGCGCGTCTTGGACGTCGTCGCATGGAATTTCGGTGGCGATCCCGAGAGCATCCAGCTGAGTCATCTGACCTGAACGATGGCCAGGAGAGCCTGACCGATCGGTGCACCCGCCGTCATGGCTGACTGTCGTTGGCTGGGGCTCAGCTGAGAGCGCTGAGGCGGCCTGACGCTCGGTGCGCCGGCGTGCCCACTTCTTCAGCAGTTCGTCGTCCTGCATCCGGGCGCATCGTGGCCGAGGGGTAGGCATGTCCCGCGACCTTGTCTCCCGCGAGGGCTCTCAAGTATCGCGAGGAGCGTCCAACCGGTGCGTAGGTGTGCTCCCGGTCACCGCCGCGGCGGTGGCGGTCGCGGTACGGCGAGCGGTGGGTGCTGCGGGGGCGGGTGTGGGTGCGGCAACGAGGGTTGTGGCGGTGGAGGTGAGTTCGGCGAGACGGTCTCCGCCCGCGGCGGAGGAGCCGATTGTCCAGGTCGCTCGGTCAAGGTCTTCTCCGTCGTACAGCGCCCATCGGTCGGCTGCGGCATGCGGCGTGGACTTGAAACGATGGTCCGGTCTGGTGCTGCCCAGGTGGTGCGGGCGGGGCGGTGACCACGTGCCAGGTAGCGTCGTGTAGGACATCGTTCGGGTGGCTCACGGTGGTGAGGGGCGGGGGCGTCGAGGTGCTGGACATCGCCCGGATGAGAGGCACGGGGGTGTTGGCGGTGAGGGTGGTGCCAGAGGTGCTCTCCGAGGCCGTCGTAATTCGCGATGGTCTAGACGAGGTCGGTATGGTGGCGTGCTTCGTCGAACTCGACTCGTACGGTGAGGGATTTGTGGGAGGCGATGGTCGTCTCGTCGCATGGGCGGTACGAAGCGCTTTCGACCCTTCCCTAGGTGCTCAGGGCCAGCCGTGTTGCTCCTCGTCAGACTTCGACTCTCCCGAATGACGACGCGGAGAAACACGGCCACACGGCGAGAAGGAGCGCCGACGATTGGCACATCGTCATGCCTTGCACCAATCGTGCCAGGCGCGCCTTCTGTGGTCGTGACGCAGTCACGACCACGTCCGATGGACTGGTTTTGTTGGCGGCCACCCTTCTCCTCGTGGTGTGCCGCTCACGGTCGGTTGGGCCAGAAGGTCGACGAGGGGAGCCGTACAGAGGGCAGGTGTACTGCCCGGATCGGCCCGAGAGCGACTGCAGCAGCTCGGTGGGCCTCGTCGTAGGTGCCGGAGCCTAGGAACTCAGCGGAGCAGGCAGGACAGTCTCCGGGGCGGCGGGTGTGACCGGCGCTGCGATCTCCGGAGCCTCTTACGTGCGCGAAGGCGTCATCGGGAAAGTCAGCGCGCACGGCATGCCAGACCCCGGCGCGCTCGTCGTCGGGCAGCCCAGCCGCTACCGCCGGCCGCATCGGCGGCAGAAGGCGCCCGTGGTCCTGGACGAGAAATACCCGGTCGGTGAAGTCGACGCTGTCCCCGTCGGGGCGCTCCTGCTCCAGCCAGGCCCGGGCCTCCTCGCGCGTGCCTGGCCCCCACAGGTACTCCGTAGGGAAACGCGTGGTCTCGTAGCGGGAGTCGAACTCCGCCCAGTAAGCATCGTTCCAGCGACTGCCTGGGATGAACGGAATGGCTCGCACGACGACGTGCTGGTACTCGTCGTCGCTCTCCTGATCTTCCACGGGGTCGGGGACAGTGAGGGCGCTGGCGGGCTCCATCCGTGTCCGCCCCGAACCGTTCCAGCTCAGCACGACGATCTCCCGACGCAGAGGCGCCGGGTACAGGCGCCCATCGGGAGTGGCCTGCCCCCACAGCTGGTTGATCAGCTCCGCCAGGTCACGCACCGTCCGGGCCGCCCCGACAGGGGTGTCGACATGGTGGCCGGACGGATGGGCAACGTAGTTACGCAGCTTGGCCAGCGCGTCTTCGACCGCACGGCTGCGTCGCCCGCGGAGCAGACCCGCCGTACGTGCCCACAGCCGGAGCCCGTGCAGCATCCCGTTGAACTCGATGGCCTGGTCGGCGACGACCAGCTTCGCACGTTGCCGTGTCATCCTGCCCGCCCGCTTCTTGACGTCGTCGTACGACGTGACGGTGTAGGAGACGTCGGGGGCCCGGGAAAGACGAAAGGTGACGGTGCCGGCGCACCACTCCATGAAGCGGTCGCGCAACGCCTGCTCGTAGATGGGCAGCGCCTGGTCGCCGACCACGGTGTACACGTCGTAACACAGCACACCGTAGGCGAAGACGGTGCGCAGCCGCTCGAAGGAGTCGCGAGTCCCTGCAGCGACACCTTCTGCAAGGTCGCAGTCGGCGATCTGCTGCTGCTGAAACTCTGCGGCGTCCTCCGGCCTCATTCGGCTGCCGAGCCCATAGGGGTTGAACGCCAACGACAGATCGTCCGCGGCGCGCAACTCCTCAAGCGTCTGGATCTCCAAGTGGTTCTCCTCAAGGTGGGAAACAGACCAGTATTCACCCCAGGGCCCCTTGGCGGCCACTCCTTTCCCTTTGGGGCCCACCACCCCAGTTGTCCCTCGTCGCCCAAGCGAGGCGTTCGACGGCGAGCCCAGCCGGGTCGCCGTCTCTGGGAGTCCCTCTGCGTCCTGCTACTCCGCCCTGACCTGCGGGGGAGCAGTTCGCAAGCCGGGCTCTGAACGAGGCGGACTAAACCCAAGTAGCGGCCGTCTCGGTATGGCGGTGAGTGCAGCTATGGCGACTGAATCAGCGGAACGCTTGTTCGATGCCGAAGAGGAGTGGGTGGGCTTGGGGCCATCCGGCTTCGATGAAGATGTCGCACCCTCGAGGCAGCGACTCCGCAGGACATCAGCCGCAACGACGATGCCCAGCACCTCATGCGACCGCAGGGCCTCCAAGCCCGGGAGGAGCGCTGGCGGCTCCTGAAGGCTTGCTCGACCTCACGCCCATGGGACGGGCTTGGTCTCGCCGACCCATCTGTTGGTCCTGGATAGGTCTTGGTAGGAGCCTCGGTAGCCGATGGAGTGAAGAACCAGCAGCGCGAGGTAGTGGCGGGTCAGGAGCCAGGTGTCGGTGACCAGTCCCTTGACTCCGTAGACGGGCTCTTGTGTCTCCTTGGGATGCACGAGACGGTTGCGAACTCGGGTGACGACGTCGGCGCCGTCCGCCAGCCGAGTGCCGTCTACCTGCTGTCTGGCCGCATAGGCAGCGGCTGCCGGCAGACGGTCTGCGCGCACCCTCAGTTCGATCCCGGACTCCGTCAGAACCGTACGCAGCTTGTCATGAGCCGGTCTTGCGCGGGATGTGTACTCGGCTTCCGTGAGCCGCCCGCTGAGCACGAGTTCCTGCCATATCACATGCTCCAGTCCGGCAGCTCCGCTCATGATCCGCTGCTCAACGAACCCTCGATCCACTATGGCAGTGATCGCGTACTGCATCTGCAGGCGAAGCGCCTGCCCCTTGCCGGGATCGCGGAAGGTGGGCAGGAGGCAGGCCAGCAGATCTGCCAAGGACTTCTGGTCTTCGGGGTACCACCAGCCGGAGCTGATGCGGCGTGCCGGGTCGCAGAGCATCGGGCCCCATTGGCCCCACACTGTATGTTCCTGGTTATTCAGGCCGACGGGCAGGGCCGGAGCGACCCACCGGCCGAGCGCGAAGGACAGTCCGACGTGCAGCGCGCTGAGGACCGGGGTGACCTCGGCGGCCGTGAACGTGGCTCCGTCCAACCGCCGGATCTCCACCACATGAGTCATGACGTAGACGTCGGCCTGGCGCACATCAGAGAAGGCGGCCTTGTGGTCGGGGCGGACGTCGAGCGTGATCCTCCACCCGTCCGCCTCATACACGCTGCGTCCGGCCGACACCACTCGCGGGGTCCCATCAGCAGCATGAGCCTCGAGGTGGGCTGATCCACGCCATCGCGGCAGGTTGAACCAATGGGCCACTACACGGTCGAGCGGCGCGGTGGGGTCTCCGTAGGAAGTACCGTTGGACCAGCCGCTCACAGCGTCGCGGGCGGACACCGGGAGTTCGATGCCGAGGTCGAGCAGACTCAGCTCAGTCCTGTCCATACATGTGGGGTCATAGTCCTCGGTACACAACCTCCAAGAGATCCCGGGCTTCGGGGAGCAGTCGTACTGGACAACCCCGGGCACCCCAGCCCCGGCCGGTCCAATGGGTCCGTCGTAGAGGGTGATGGGCTTCCCTGGCGCATTGAAGGGGTACACCGGCGCCAGAGGCTCCTCAGCCTTGAGCCCAGTTGACGAAGCAGACATGTGCCGGACTCTAGACGCTGCCACCGACATTTGCCGCGAAACGTGCTCCCTGGCGCCGGAACTGGTCCTGAGCGAATACAAGGCTGGCTGCCTCCGTACCCTGGGGGCCTCGCGCCGGTGTCATTCCTTCATATGTTGCAGGTCGGGCTGCCCGGTAGTCACTTACGGACGCCAGCCCGTCGACGAGGCGAGGTCACCGTGCGATCTGGTCCGATGTCCTGGCATCACGTGAGTGAAACGTCCGGTGCCAGTCGGGGAGGTACCAGCACCTGGTCGCGGCGATACCTTGGTTGCCGTCGATCAGTCGTTCCGCCCGGCATTGTGCCGGGCCGGATGGTGGCCGGGCCTCTCTCGTCAACGTCTCCGACAGCACGCGCCCAGTATCACCCCCAGGTCATAACTCGGCAGGGGGACACAGTTGCGCCGGGCCCGGTTGCCAGCGGTCCCACTGCAGGTTCGCGAAAACCAAAGCGATGGGTGCTGGCGTGCTCGTGATCGCCCGCAGCGGGTGTCCACGTTGAAGGTCGTCTGGCCCGGGTGCCTGCGGGAGGTCTCCGGTTCGGCTGCGCATGTCGCGAGGGTCCGCCTAGCGTTTTTCGCCATGAACGCCGCAGGTCTGTACGAATGCGGGAACGTTGGGGGCTCCAACGGAGCACTACTCCCGGAGCGAGCTGGTCGCGCTCGCCGTCAATTGCGCCCTCGGCGGGACCATCCCGGAGGCGTACGCTAACTGTCCGTCAGGCAGTCTTAGATGGGGTCGGCCGGGAGCGGATCCATGCTGACGTGGGTCGAAGCTGCGGCGTCCGGGGCTGTCGGTGGCCTGATCGCTGAAGGGGACGCCTGCTGTTCGTCGCCTGTACCCGGGCGCGGGAGGTGCTTGCGCGTCGTAGAGCGGGCAGGTCAATGAGTTACTCGTGGCGTGATGCCGAGCGGGGCTCCCGCGCTGCCTGAGTCCGGAGCCCCATGGATCTTACCGACTCCCGTGCGGCGGCGACGCACCGTCGTGATCTCACGCCCGTCATACACCACTCGGAGCCACTCGTCCGCCACGAGGACAGTGACGGCTCTCGCGTGCCACTGCAGGCCGACGTGGATAGTCTGATGGCCGACCACTATGATCCCGGGCCGGTAGACCTTTCGACGCACACAGGGGACGTTGGGAGCGAACTCGACGGGAGGCCCGTCCACTTCGCTGGGTTGCCCGTCCACGTCGCTCGGTGCAGCGCGGGAGCGCTCGCGGAGCGGACGTGCGGCGCGGATGCGGTTTTCGTAGACCCGCCCCCGAAGCTTGCTCAAAGCCTTGGACTCGATCTGGCGGATCCGCTCTCGGGTTAGGCTCAACTTCGCTCCGATCGCTTCGAGGGTGAGCTCGGGGCCGTCGTCAAGCCCGAGTCGGAGGGTCATCACCTGGCGCTCTCGTTCGGTGAGGCAGCTGAACACATCATGGACTTCCTCTGGGGACAGGTCGCCGTAGTAGAAGTCCGGTTCGGTCCAGTGCGGTCCCTGAATGCTCCGGTCCGCTTCCTCGTGCAAGGCGTCGTCACCGACGGTCTCGGTCAGGTCTTCCAGGGGGAGTGTTCGACGGACCCGGGCGAGCAGGACGTGCGCCTCGTCAACGGTGACACTCGCGCGGGCGGCCACCGTGGGGAGAGCGTCGGTAGGTGACTCGTGCCCCAACTCTCGTGCCGCCTTCCGTAGCGCGGTCAGGGTTTCGTGCGCGTGGGCGGGGATCCGTATCGTGCGGCCTTTGTTTGCCAGGGCCCGTGTGATCGCCTGCCGGATCCACGAGACGGCATACGTCGAAAATTTGTTCCCCTTGAGGTGGTCGAACTTCTCGATGGCGCGCAGCAGGCCGAGGTTGCCCTCCTGGATCAGATCCATGAGGTCCAACCCGCGGCCCGTGTACCAGGTGGCCATGCTGGCAACCAGCCGGAGGTTCGCCTGGGCGAAGTCCGTGAACGCCAGTTCCCCGAGCCGGACCAGCTGTTCCAGCTCACGCCGCAGCTTAGGAGCGATCTTCCGGCCAGCCTCGTCCAACTTCTCGCGAGCCAGCAGTCCCGCCTCGATGACTTGGGCCAGTTCCGTCTCCTCTTGCCGGGAGAGCAGCGGGAACCTGCTGATCTCCTTGCGGTAGTGCGTGAAAGAGTCGCCCACGGCCTCACGTGAGGAAGCATCCTCCTCCGGGGACTCGGCGACGGGCTCGGGGCGGGGGTGTGGCATAGGCGGCATGGTGAGTGCGGTTGTAGGACCGGCGGGCGTCTCGTACGGCTTCTCGGCCCGCAGGGGCGGTCGGGACGCGGAGGGAACGCCGGGACTGAGCGCTTGCACGGTCAACGCGGAAAGGTCCAGCCTGCTGTCCCGCTGCAGCTCAAGGTTGAAGCACGGTGGTCGGTGTGGTTCCGGCTCCGGCCCCGCCGGAACGCTGCGTTCATCCTGGGTGTCGTTCAACGGCTCGGCCGTTGTGGGAAGCTCTGGCGCGGCCGGGGCCGGCGAACCGCCTTCCAGACCGAACGCGGCCACCGCGGCCGGAGGCAGTGCGACGCCCTCCGCCATCACCCGGCCCAGCACCTCGACCACCACCGCGGTATCCACGCCGACCAGCAGTCCCCGCAAGGCCACCGGGGTCAGGGCTCGCTGTGGCCCCGCGGCAGTCACCAGCGCCTCATGCAGCACGGCCGGCGTCCCGGCCTCGGTTTCCGTCGTCATCAGCGTGCCCCCATGTGCCGTACTGCGGTGCGACGAGCCTCTCGCATTGCACCACCCGCCACTGACAATCAGTCACCCCCCTGGGGAGTACGCACCGTTCACCTGCGGATTCCCCATGCTCCTTATGTGAAGGAATGGTAGATGGTAGAACGTACAACGATGGTTGGTCCCGGGCGAGATCGGTACTTCCGAGACGGGGAGGGGCGGGGCATGCTGGTCGATCCCACGGAGTTGCTGGACGACTGCGAGCGGGCCTGGCGCGAGGCGGGGGAGCCGTCTGCCGGGGCGGTGGAGCCGGTCGCTGCCGTACGGACCGCGCTCGTCTTGGAAGCGCTGGTGGCGTACCGGCTGCTCGCGGACCACTCCGACCTCCCGCGCGACAGGGTCTTCGCACGCTGGCCCGCCTGCGCGGTCCACACCGTGGCGCTGGCCGACGGGCCGAAACTCCCGCGCCTGGTAGTCAAAGCCCGCGCGCGCGTGCTCGCGGAGCGCCCCGACCTGGGGTCACGCGGAGCCTCCCCGGAGAGCGCCGACGAATGGATTCGCGCCGCGCAGGAGGCCGCCCGCTCGCTGGGCTGGACATGGCACGTGCCGACCGCGGCGGAGGACGGCTCGGGCACCCCGCCCCGCGGCGCTACCTCCGCTCCCGAGGTCCGTCTCGGGCCCGGCGCGGGCAGCGTGCTCCTGACCCTGCCAGGCGAGCCGGACGCGGGGGACTGGCAACTGGCCGCCGACGGTGAGGTGTTCGCAGCCCTGCCGCCCTATTGGGTACTGCCGGGCCCCGTGCGCCGTGTCGAGGCGACAGATCCGACGGGAACCACCCATGTCTCGGCGATCGTGGACCCAGACGACGCCCTCCTGGCCTTCGGCGCCGACGGCCACCGCGTCCCCCAGGACGAGCCCCTGCCCGCAGCCGAGATCTGCCTTCTCCATGCCGGCACCCTGCAGACCGAGGGCGCCGCCCCCGGCATCGTGGAACTGCCCACCCCGTACGGCTGGAACGGCTGGACGCTGAGCAGGGTGTCACTGACCGGGGTGACGCGGGTGCGGGCCGCCGCCGCGGTTCCGGGAAACTGGCTGGACGTAGCCGCCGGACGGCCGCTCGGGTGGGAGGGCGGTGCGACGCTGCCGTGGATCGCGGGCGACGACGGGGCACCCGTGTGGCACCGTCCGCCCGCTCTCCGGCTTCCGCGGCGCGCCGGTGAGCCGGACGCGCGACTCTGGCAGGCCGAAGTGCGCCGCCGCGGCCACGAGGAGCCTCTCGCCCGGCAGACCGGTGCTCCCGGGGCGCTCCTCGATCCTTGGAAGGACGTACCCCGCCCGCTTCTGGGACCGTACGAAATCCTCGTCCACCGCGTCGGCTCCCGGCGCAGCCGCCGGCTGGCGGCCTTCCTCGCCGAGGGCACCACGGCCGAACCGACTGCCGAGTGGCGTCTGCTTGCCCCGCACGGAGGCCTGGCCCCTGCTCGGCTGACTCTCCGCACCGGCGGACCGGTCACCGCCTCCGAGCGCGTTGTCGCGTTCTCCCCGTACGAGATCACCAAGGGGCTGGTGCTGGGCGACGGGATCCGTCAGTTCACCGTCGAGATGTGCATTCCGCACTCCGAGGTCCGCCTCGAACTCGGCGGTCACCCCCTGACCTGGTCCATCCGGCCGCTCGACATCGACGCCGCTGACCTGGCCGGCGAGAGCGCCCTGACCGTCCGCCTGCCGGAACAGGCGGTGGCGTTGACACCTCTGCTGGCACTGGTCGTCGAAGGGGCGAACCTGCTCACGCTGCGTCCAGAACGCCGCACTCGCACGCGCAGAGGAGACCTCCGGTACTCACTGGCGGCCCTGGCGGACACCGTGCGCGACTGCGTGAAGGCCGACATACGGCTGCTGGTCGCGGGGGAGAGCGTCCATGTCGCGACCGTGCGCACCCAGCCCATCGCGGAAAACGTCGTACCCGACGGCGGCGGACTGCTGCTGCGGGGGCTGAGCCACCCGGGCGAACTGATTGCCCGCCTGTACGCCGTCTTCGCCCCGTGGGAACAGCCGTTGACGGCCACCGTCGACCAGTCCGGCCGTATCCCGCTGCCAGCGGCCTGGCGGTCGCTCGGCCCCCTGATCGTGCACCTGAAGGCGGGCGCCCTCACACCCACAGCTCCCGGATGGCCCCGCCTGCGCGATCGCGACACCCTCGTGCTGCGCCGCTCCCCGTGGACTTCCGCCGCCGGCCGCGGATCCGGCGCCAGGGTCTCGGAGTACCTGGCTGGGCACGGCGCGCTGCCGCGCGACACCGACGCGATCCCCTACCAGTGGATCGTGGCCGCCCGCGGACGCGACCTGCAGGCGTGCGGAGCCAGAGAGACGGCACCGGCGGAATGCCGCAGCGCCCTCGTGGACGCCGGGCCCACCGCCCTCACGGGAGCGGCCGACAGCGCGCTGCGCTCCGGCGAACTCGCCTCCGTGCTCGCGGGCAGCGGTCTCGCCGCCCTGCGGATACGGGAGGTGGCGGACCCTGTCACCGTACGTCGCGTCTGGCGGCAGGCTCCTTTGTGTGCGCTGCTACTCACGGCCCCGTTGCTGCCGTATCTCTCTGGTCACCCCGCTTATGACGTCGGCGAGCTCTACCCGGAGGAGGCGGAACTCCTCGGCGAGGTCGGCCAGTTTCTGGGCGACGCCAGCGCGGCGTTGCTGGCCGGGCAGGCAGATCCGAGCGGCGCGGTCGGCCGGTTCGACGCCCAGACCCGTGCCCTCGACCAGCTCCCTGAACTCCAGCAGCAGGCCGTGTGGCGCAGCGCCCGTGTCGTCCCTCGGGGCCTTCTGGACCCCGACACTCGTGCCGACGCCGCCTGGCAGGCGTTCCGTGCCCGCAAGGACCTCCAGTACCACGCCACGCGTGAGGAGTTCTCCGAAGCACTCGACGCCGTATCGATCTTCCTGGACGACGGACACCCCGACCTGGCCCAGGCCTTCCGCGGACGGGACCCAGGGCGGTTGCACGGGCCGGGCGAAGCCTGGATGCGGGTCCCTCACCTGTCTCTGGGATGCGCGCTGATCGCGAGGCTCGCCGCCGCCGGCGACGCCCGTGCCGCCGGCCTGGAACGGGGACTTCGCCACCTGTGGACGCCCATCGCGTCCCACGCACCGGATCTCACCGCCGTCGACATCGCCCTCTCGGAATGCCTGGTCACCGCAGAGGCCGTGCACAGCACCGGCTGACCACCGGTTCCCGTCCATCCCGTACCGCACCGGTACCCCCCCACCGCTCGTCCGAAGCCGACCGTCACATCGGAGCCTCCCGTGCACAGCCTCGACCCGCTCGCCACCGCCCGCATGATCAGCGACACCTACCGCCGCTACCTGCGTTCCCTGCTGCCCCTGTGCGAGCCCCGCCTGGCCGAGGCCCTCGCCCACGCCATCGACACCAGCCCGCTGCTCACCAAGGGGCCCCTGCTGGAGGCCACCCCCGCCTACGCGCCGGGCGCCACCCTGAACGAGCTCGTCGCAGAGGGCGTACTCGACCCCGCGTTCCAGCAGCTGACCGGCCCCGCACTGCCCGCCGACCGTCCCCTGTACCGGCATCAGGAACAGGCGCTGCGCAAGGCCGTCGCCGGACACAACCTCGTCGTGGCCACCGGCACCGGCTCCGGCAAGACCGAGAGCTTCCTCCTGCCCGTCCTCAACGCCCTTGCCGCCGAACACGCCCGCGGCACCCTTGAACCCGGTGTTCGCGCCCTGCTGCTCTACCCGATGAACGCCCTGGCCAACGACCAGATGAAGCGACTGCGCCGACTTCTCGCCGACGCCCCCCACATCACCTTCGGCCGCTACACCGGCGACACCAAGGACGATCCGCAGCGCGCCGCCGACACCTTCGAGCAGCTCAACCCCGGCGAACCGCGCCTGCCCAACGAACTGCTCAGCCGACGCGAGATGCGCGCCACACCGCCCCACCTTCTGCTCACCAACTACGCCATGCTGGAGTACCTGCTGCTCCGCCCCCAGGACATGGACCTCTTCGAGGGAGAACAGGCGGGTTCCTGGCGGTTCGTCGTCGTCGACGAGGCCCACGTCTACGACGGAGCGCGCGGCGCGGAACTCGCAATGCTGCTGCGCCGTTTGAAGGACCGTGTGGGGCAGGGTCGGGAGATCCAGGCCGTCGCCACCAGTGCCACCGTCGGCGCGGAGGAGAACCCGGCCGCCGTCACCGCCTTCGCCCAGGCCCTCTTCGACGTCCCCTTCCGCTGGGACGCGAGCGACCCGGCCGCCCAGGACCTGGTCACTGCTACCCGGGTCGCCACACCCGATGGCCCGCACTGGGGGCCGCTGCCGACCACCGAGTACCTGCGCCTGGCCACGACCGCCGACCCCGGACCGGAGATCGTGTCGGCCGCCCGCATGCACGGCCTGCCCGCCGACACCACCGCGGCCACCGCCCTCGCCGCCGAGGCCGGCACCGCGGTTCTGCGCCGGGCCCTCGCCGACGGACCCCGGCCCGTGAACGAGATCGCCCGCGACGTCTTTCCCGGTGACCCCGTCGGACCCGCGGCGGTCACCGCGCTCATCCAACTCGCCAGCCAGGTGACCGACACCGACGGCGCTCCCGTGCTCTCCGCCCGCTACCACCTCTTCGCACGCGCCACAGAAGGCGCCTTCACCTGCCTCGACCCGGCAGGCCCCCACCTCGACCTGGCCCGCCACGAGACCTGCGCGCGGTGTGCCCGCCCCTCCTTCGAGCTGGGTGCCTGCCGCCGCTGCGGTGCCGTACACCTGCACGGCACCCTCACCGGCAAGGGGGCACAGGCCCGCCTCGCACACCGCAAGTCTCCCGACAGCTTCCACACTTGGCTGCTCCTCGACGGGGACGGCTCGGACACCGGTGCCGACGAGGACGACGAGACACTCGGCGACAACGCCAAGGGCGGCCTCAAGGAACGCCGACTGTGCACTCGCTGTGCGGTCGTGCACCCCGCGGCCACGGCATCCTGCACCGCTCCTGGATGCGGTGGCACCGAACTGCGCCGAGTCCACCAACTCGACACCCACGAGGGCACCCCGGCCGCATGCCTCGCCTGCGGAGCGCGTGGTCACGGCATGATCCGCCTGTTCGAGGCGGGCAACGAGGCTTCGGCCGCCGTCCTCAGCACCGCCCTCTATCAGGCGCTGCCTCCGGCGACCGACGGCCCGGCCGCCGCACTGCCCGGACAGGGCCGCAAGCTGCTGTTCTTCAGCGACAGCCGACAGGCCGCCGCGTACTTCGCGCCCTACCTGGAGGACTCCTACACCCGCATCCAGCACCGACGTCTGATCACTCAGGCCGTCCGGCAGGGCTGCCCCGATCCCGACGAGCCCCTGCACATCGACGACCTCGTCGCCCACACCATCCGCGCCGCCGACCGCGCCGGAGTCTTCCGCCGCAACGACTCCCGCCAGGCCAAGCAGCGCGAAGTGGCCCTGTGGGTGATGCAAGAAGTGCTCAGCCTCGACGACCGCCAGTCACTCGAAGGCCTCGGCCTGCTCCGGGTCGACATCGACCGCGAGCCCTTCTGGCAGCCGCCCGCCGCCCTCACCTCACTCGGCCTCTCGGACGACGAGGCATGGCTGCTGCTGCAGGAACTTCTGCGCAGCCTGCGCAACCAGGGCTCGCTCACCATGCCCGAGGATGTCGACGCGGGCGACGAGGCGTTCGCCCCGCGCAAGGGGCCCATCTGGGTCCGCTCCCAGGGCTCCGAGGCCAAGCGCAGGGTGATCAGCTGGCTGCCCAGCGCCGCGAGCGCCTCGAACCGACGCGTCGACTACCTCGTACGCGTACTCGACGCCCTCGGCCACCAGGGTGAACGACGGGCCGCCGCTCTCGACGTCTTGAACCGTCTGTGGACCGACCTCACGACAGGTCACCTCGCCGACTGGCTGCCGTCCGAGAACCAGCCCGGGATCGGCGTCGTCCGTCGGCTCGACCACGCCTGGCTGCGCTTGCGGCCGGTGATGGCGGACAGCGATCCGCTGTACGCCTGCGACCGCTGCCGCCGCATCACCGCGGTGTCCGTGCGCGGTGTGTGCCCGACGCTGCGCTGCACAGGGCGCCTGGAGGACTTCAAGCCGTCGCCCGAGACAGACGAGCATCTGCGGCGCCTCTACCTGACCTTCGACCCTGTTCCCCTGCGCGCTCAGGAGCACACCGCGCAGTGGACCGGGGAGAAGGCCGCCGAGATCCAGGGGGAGTTCGTTCGAGGACAGGTCAACGCCCTGTCCTGCTCCACCACCTTCGAACTCGGCGTCGACGTCGGTGAACTCCAGGCCGTCGTCCTGCGCAACATGCCGCCCACCACCGCCAACTACGTCCAGCGCGCCGGCCGTGCCGGCCGCCGTGCGGACTCGGCCGCCCTGGTCCTCACCTACGCGCAGCGGCGCCCCCACGACCTTTCCCGGTTCGCGGAGCCCGAGCGGATGATCGCCGGGGAGGTGAGGGCCCCGATCGTCCCTGTCGACAACGTCCGGATCGACCGCCGCCACGCCCACTCCATCGCGCTCGCCGCCTTCTTCCGTGCCATGAAGGACGAGCGGGGCCGGATCTGGCGCAAGGCGGGAGAGTTCTTCCTTCCCGACGACACCACCGGTGAGATCGCCGCCCACACCGTGCGCGACTGGCTGACGCCTGTCCCCAAGGTCGTCATGGCCTCCCTGCGCCGGGTTCTCCCCGACACGGTCCAAGCCGAGATCGGCATCGACTCCGGCGACTGGGTCGCCGAACTGGACCGACTCCTGCGGGCCGCACAGCAGATCCTCGACCAGGACGTCACCTCGTACAGTGAACGCCGCGATCAGGCCGCGGCCGCCCGCAAGTACCGGCAGGCGGAGATGTACGAGAAGGTCATCCGCAACCTCACCCAGCGCGAACTGCTCGGGGTCCTCGCCAAACGCAACGTGCTGCCCAAGTACGGCTTCCCCGTGGACACCGTCGAACTGCGCATCCCCCAGGAAGGTGGCGCCGTCTCGGGGCAACTGGAACTCACCCGCGATCTGAGCGCCGCTGTCCACGAGTACGCCCCAGGGGCCGAGATCGTGGCGGGCGGCCACCTGTGGGCGTCCGCCGGTGTCTACCGGCTGCCGGACCGCGAACTGGTCAGCCGACACTACGCCGTGTGCGCCGCCTGCGGCCGCTATCGGGAGGCCACCGAACCCGTGGGCCCCGTCTGCGCCGCCTGCGGCACGCAGTCGGCGGCCGCGCAACGAAGGTACGTCGAACCGGTCTACGGTTTCGTCGCCGCGCGCGGCCCACAGCGCCGCCCGGGGCAGACCCCGCCACGGCGGTCCTGGTACGGCGACGTCCACATGTCCACCGACACCGCCGACCTCCAGGAAGGCGCGACCACCTTCGTCTCCGGCCACACCACGCCCTGGTCGGCGGGCACCAGGGGAGAGATGGTGGTCGTCTCCGAGGGACCGGCCGGTGCCGGATACCAGATCTGCGACTGGTGCGGCTGGGGCCGTCCGCACGCTCAGGCCGGGCCTCTTCGCGGCGGCCACCCGCACCTGCTGAAGGACACCCAGTGCACGGGCCCCCTCCGGGTCGTCTCCCTCGCTCACCGGTACCAGACCGACTTCCTCCAGATCCATCTGGACCCGCTCACAGCCTTGACCGCCACTGCGGCCCGTCTGCGTTCCGGCCTGTACGCGCTGCTCGAAGGCGCCGCAGCGCATCTGGAGATGAGTCGCGATGACATCGACGGCACGGTTCACACCGGCACCGGCGGCATGCCGTCCCTGCTGCTCTTCGACACCACTCCGGGGGGCGCGGGCAATGCCGTGTCCATGGGCGAGCGGCTCGAACCGGTTGTCTCTGCCGCGCTTGCTCGGGTGGCGGCCTGCGAGTGCGGCCCGGAGAGCAGCTGCTACGCGTGCCTGCGGAACTTCCGCAACGAGCGATTCCACGAGCTGCTGAGCCGATATGAGGCCATGGCGCTCCTCAACGCCTTGGCCGGGGATCCGACCTGATCGGAATATGTAGGGGCTTCGCTCGACCGCGTCGCGCGAACAGTTCCTCCCACACAAGCGGACTGAGCGGCCGACCAGACGCAAGGCACCCACGACGGAGCTGAACAGACGAGTAGCGTCGCGTCGACTGCCGACCGGGACAAGCTCTGAGCCGTGGTGGGACCTGGGCCGCGATTAGCCACCCGGCGGGTTGCACCAGGAGGCCGAGACGCGCTGCCACCGACTCGCGGTGGGAATCGCCCACCGGAGAGGGGAAGGAGAGCAGACTATCCGTATGGACACTGCCTCAGCCCACCAGGACAGTGAAGAAGCAGAGCAGCTGAGCGCAGCCGTGGGGGTCCTCGCCGACTTCCTGAGCCGTCAGCCGCTCACCGTGGCCCTGGCCTCGCTGGAGCACCGATTGGAGGGGGCCGACGGGGTGAATGTCATGCGGATAGCGGAGGACAGCCACGTCGTGCCGGAGCTGCTTGCCTCAGCGCTCACGGTCCGCGAGAGCCTGGGCCGGATCAACGACTTGATCCACGCCTGCGGCATCCTCCTCGTCCTGCCCCACATCCTTGGGGATGGAGAACACATTGCCGTGCGCCCCTCCCTTGGTGCCGGTAACGACCAGAGCCGTCCGTACGACCTGGAGACGGACCAGCGCGTCGCGGAGTTCAAGTTCGCTCGTTGGCGCGGCGCGGACGCCATGCGCAAGCGCCAGGCCTTCAAGGACCTCGTGATGCTCGCGGCCGACACCTCTGGCCGTCGGGCCGAGCTCTTCGTGCTCGGCCCCGAGCCCTGCCGCTTCCTGGCTTCCAGCACTTCAACTGCGGCCTGGGCCCTAGATGTATTGACCCGCAGGGTTGTTGACACGGGTGATGGGTGGGTGGCCGCCGAGTGCGGTGTGGCTGCGGTGGTGGTTGTAGGTGTGGAGGAAGTCTGCCAGGGCTTCGGCCCGCTCGGTGTTGGCGGTGTAGGGCCGGATGTAGGCCCATTCGTCGAGCAGGGTGCGGTTGAAGCGTTCGACCTTGCCGTTGGTCTGGGGCCGGTAGGCCCGGGTCAGCTTGCCTGTGGCGCCGAGGTCCGCGAGGGCGTTCCTCCAGGCCAGGCCCTTGCGGTAGGCCCAGGCGTTGTCCGTCAGGACCCGCTCGATGCGGGGGATGCCCTGGCGGTGGAAGAAGGCGGCTGCGCGGGTGAGGAAGCCCGCGCAGGTCGCGACCTTCTCGTCGGGGTGGATCTCGCTGTAGGCCAGGCGGGAATGGTCGTCGACGGCAGAGTGGATGTAGTCGAAGCCCATGTTGCTGCGGGTGGCGCGGCCGGCCTGGCGGCCCAGGGTCCTGTGACCGCCGCCGTCGGGGATCCGGCCGAGCTTCTTCACGTCGATGTGGATCAGCTCGCCGGGCCGGTCGCGTTCGTAGCGGCGGATCAGGGTGCCGGTCGGACGGTCGATCCAGGACAGCCGGTTCAGACTGTGGCGGGTCAGGATCCGGTGCACGGTCGAGGCGGGCAGGCCCAGGACCGGGCCGATGCGGGCGGGGCCGAGCTTGCGGGTCCTGCGGAGGTCGCAGACGCGAGCCTCGACGGCCCGTGGGGTGCGGTGCGGTGTGCGATGGGGCCTGCTGGAGCGGTCGGCCAGGCCCGAGTCACCCTCCGCGCGCCAACGGCGGATCCACTTGTGGGCGGTAGGCCTGGATATGCCCATTTCGGCCGCCACATGGGCAACTGGCCGCCCACCGAGGACGCGATCGACCAGGATTCGCCTGCCGTGAACGGTCAGCCGGGCATTACGGTGGGACACGAAGACCTCCGTGTGTGGTGTGGAGCCTAGACACCTCCACCACACCGGAGGTCTTCGCCATGATCAAGCCCGGTCGGCGTTAACAACGCTCGTGATCAATACACCTAGACCGCAGCCCAGGGGCGCTGCGGACCTTCACTACCGCATTCGGCACGCCGAACATGTCCGTCGCCCAGTTCACCGCGACCCATGCCGCCCACGTTCAGATCACCGATTTGCGGGATCTTCTCCCCGCATCCGTCGCAGCCCTCCTGCAGTGAAATATGGGCTGCGGAGTCTAGCTGCACAGTGTTTCCCGACTTGGTTGACCAGTGCATCCAGATTGTCCATCGACAGCCAGCCCCGGCGTCACGGAGTGTCGATCGCTAATCGAGACAAAAGATCACGGCGAGTATGTGCTGGAGGGGGCCCACTGACCTCGAAGGGCTCGAAGGTATTGATCTCGAGCCCGAGAAGATCACCTATGTGCTGAGGCGAGCCATCAGCTCCGGGAGGCTCGCGAGCGGGGCATCGTTCTAGGCCTGCGTGCCCATCGTCCTCGCGCCGGGCCTGGCTCCGAGATGAACCGGGCCCGGAGGAGTTCTAGTGTCAGCGGGCGCGGCTCGGGCGAGGCTCCTTGTCCTGGCCGGGCAGCAGCCGTAGTGCTAGGACCGAGCCGTCGGCGTGGACGGAGACGGGGCCGCCCCAGTCCTTGTCGAATGTGAGGCGTGGGCGGACGTGGCGGCCGGCGTGGACGAGGGCGCGGTATTCCTCGACGTTGCCCCTGGCGAGGAGGCGGAAGACCTCCTCGTCCACGCCGGAGAACGCTTCGACGCGGGGGCCGTTGAGGCGGAAGACGTGGTCGGTGCCGACGTAGTTGTTGCCGAAGAGGACGTGGGTGGCGTCCTGGACGCTCATGTTGGCCGCGTGCTCAAGGCCCGTAAATCGTCTGTGGCCCTGCCGGTCGGTCAGGTGGCGCGCGGTGGCGTGGCCGGAGCCGGTGAAGGCCATCAGGCCCGCCGCCGTAGTGTGGGCCAGGGACTCCTGGAACCAGGCGTAGTCTTTTGCCTGCACGTGGCAGCCCCGTACGGGCTCCGGCGCGACCAAGCCCTTGGTCGGTGGGTGGATGTTCGGCATCACGTTTGCTTGGAACGGTGGGGCGTTGAGGTTCGGCTCACGGACCTCCGCCGGGAACAGCCGGCCGCCGCTGCCGGGTGCCTGGAGGGCGTGGACGGTCATCGTGCCGCCGTCTGTCGGGAGCTGTGTGCTGAACAGCAGGCCCGGTGTCTCGTTCCACGGGCCGATGTGCACCGCTTCGGCGTGGGCGGAGGCGGAGGCCAACTGCTCGGCGGAGGTGGCGGAGTCGCTGTGGTTGCCCTTGCAGGCGAGGGGAATGGTGAGGGACGGCTCGCCCGGACGCCAGATCTCTGCGAAGTAGTGTGGGCGGTAGCGATACCTCACCTTCTCGCCTTTGTCCCTGCTGGTGAGGGCCCAGCCCGCGCGTAACGCCGTATCGACAGGAACGATCGTCACCGTGTGGTCAGGGAAGCGGCTGCGCAGCATGTGTTCGGCGAGAGTGAGCGCGAAACCGATGCCAAGCTCGCCGGACTGCAGCGACTTGTAGTGGTCCGCGATCCGGTGGCCTTCGTCGGTGAGGCCGAGGAAGGAGTTGCGACCGCCGGCCAGGGCCTGGGTGTACTTGAGCGCACCCCAGTGCTCCGCCAGTCCCCGGCCCGCCCCGCGCCATGACAGGGCTGTGGCCCGGGCGAGGGTGTGGAGCACGTCCCAGAGGGTCACTTCGAACTGCCGGGGCAGCTCCGTCTGCGGGATCGGAGCGAGGGCGAGCTTCCGGCGGAGCGGCTCGTCCTCGTTCTCCTTCCGCTTCTTGTCGTCCGCGGCGATGGCGGCTTCCACCTTCCCGACGAGTACCACGTCGGAGTGGACGGAGACGTTCGACGGCTGGGTCAGGTCCTGGAGCACTTCTTCGGTCGGCTTCAACAGCTCTCCTTCACAGTGTGCGAGGCCGGTTCACCATCGGCTGGACCTTACGGAAGGAAGGAACGGCGCACACAAGTGCGCAGGGGCGCATGACATGGACCTCGGCTCGGTCGGGTCGGCGTCGACGCCTCAGCCCGCCTCGCCCACGAGGTCCACACTGCCGAGGAGTTTCGGACGTGCGGCAGGCAGCAATCCGGTTTCCGGGCTGTCGAGCATCGATCGGCTGATGGCTAAGAGGGGGCGCGTTCCGTGAGCCGGAGCGATGGCGGGGCCCGGCAGGTCGGTGCGTGGGCGCACTTCGTCCGTGTGCTGAGGTGTCTTCCGCGTGCATGATGACTCGTCAGGTAAGTCAGCATCCGGTCAGCACAAGCCCCCGCGCGTTCCGGGGCGATTGTCCCAACAGACGTCTGAGCGAAGGGGAAGCCCAGGTAGGAAGCCATCTCGACTGATCGGAGCGATGTTCTTCACAAACATCGTTCCGGTGTACAGTCGAGACCGCCCTTGACCTGCATAAAGCAGGCAGGGAGCCGTCTTCGAGGAGTCCCAAGTGCTGCGCACTCTGTTCAAGTCCAAGATCTGACTATTTGGCGTTGCCGCAGGTCAGGGGCATCATGTGCCCCCCTCAGGTCAGCAAACGGTCAGCATGCGTCCCAGACGTGTCCCCGCTTGCTGACCTGCGACCTGCAGTGCGGCGCCTGAGCATGATTCTTGGGCCGGAACGGATGGTGCACGAAACATGGCCCGACAGCTCGCCCGTGGTATGGGGTCCTTCTTCAAGGACTGCGGCTGCGCGAAGCCAACCCGCTGCCCTCACCCGTACTCGATCCGCTACCGGGACGCGCTGGGCAAGCAGCGCGAGGAGTCCGGTTACGGAACGCAGGACGACGCGATCGAACGCCTGACGCAGGTGTACGCGGAGAAGAAGACCACGGCGCCGACCGTGGCGGCGGCCCGCCGTGAACTGGGTCAGCTGACGGTCGGGGAGTACGCGAAGCAGTGGCGTCCCCGGCAGCGCAAGATGACGGATTACTCCACGGGGGAGCACGTCGACAGTTCGATCAACGTGCACATTGTCCCGCGCCTGGGGTCGCGGAAGCTGAACTCGGTCACACCGATCGTGGTCGAACGCTTCCTGGACGAGATGGAGGGCGACGGAGTCGGTCGGGGAAACCAGGTGAACATATTTCGGGTTCTCAAGACCGTTCTGCGGGATGCGTATGCCAAGGGGGCCATGGCGGACGATCCGGTGAAGGGGGTCCAGGAGCCCGAGTATGTTCGGGGAACGGTTGCCATTCCCTCGCTCGCCTACGTGACGAAAGCACTGGCCGTCGCCGATGAGGACCTGGCGCTGGAGATCGTCATGATGGCGGGATGCGGCTTGCGCAACGGTGAGGCGCGGGCGGTGAACGTCAACAACGTGGTGGCGCAGGACGTGTACCGGGTGCGCGAGCAGATCCATTCCAACACGTTGAAGCCGGCGAAGCTGAAGCACCGCAAGACGGGGGAGTTCCGCGAGGTGCCGTTGCCCGGGTCGGTGCGGGAGGCGATCGAGCGGTACGCGACCAAGCACGGCACCACGAAGGATGGCTACCTGCTGCGCGGTCCGGGCGGCTACTTCACCGAAGGCATGGAGCGGCGCCGGGTGAGGAAGCTCTTCACAGACCTGCCGCCGGAGGAAGGGGTGGGGATGTACGGCTTCCGGCACTACTTCGCCTCGAACGCACTCGGCAACGGGATCCCGATCACCGACGTCGCGGAATGGATGGGCCACAAGTCCATCGAGGAGACGTACCGCACCTACCGGCACCTGATGCCCGGCAGCATTACTAAGGCCGCCCGGATCCTGGACACCGGCCTCTGGGAAGCAGCCTGATTTTTGGATTCGAGGGAACAGCAGGTTCTTCGAGTGCTGGTGGTACACGCCTCGCATGGCTGCTGACCAGCGGAAACGGCTACGATTCGGCCAAGCTGCAACCGGCTGGTCCGTGTATGGCCCGGATCTTGGCCGGCAGGGAGTGGACCCCTGACCGACGGACTGGAGGCGGTGAGTCGGCACACGAACGAGGGGCGGGCCGACAGATCTTCACGGAGCACGCCTCGATCCAACGCGCTACGAGAGAGGGAAACGCCAGGGCTTGGACCGCGGAGCGGGTAACCCACCGGCTGAAGAACTTCCACGCCTTCCCGATTGGCCACGAGGCGTGCGGCTGGGTCTTCCCCCACACACGCTCTCTGACTGAGCCCGGCCAGCCGCAGGCTGCGGCCCATCTGCGCTATCAGGTGCTCCGCTTCACCGCGATCGAACGCAGCCAGTCCGATCGGCGAAGAGCTGGCGCGCGGCCGCTCTGCTCAGCCCGACACGTCTTCCTAACGAGCTCGTGCACGGTAAGCGGTGAGATGTCGAGGGCTTCGGTGGGACTGATGCTCACCTCTGTCGTCGGGGGCCAGGTCCGCGGTCTGCTGGTGGGACAGTAGGCCGGCGACGGCCTGGACGGTGTCGCTGATGTGCTCGTGGCGGCCGAGGTGGTGGGCCAGTCCTCCCCAGGCCTTCAGGTGGGCGATGCCGTGCTCGACCCAGTGAGGAGTGTGCCTTGCGCTATCGCTCGTGCCTTTCCTCGTACCAGTCCGGGGCGTTCTTCTTGAACTTGCGGTGCGGTGGGGTGCCCACGCGTCCGCCGGTCTGGGCGCCGAGGCCCTGGTAGCCGGCATCGACAAGGAATTGGACCACGGGTCCGTCGGCCAGGAGCTGGACCAGGCCCAACCGGAGGGAGTGGGTGATGTCCGCGCAGCTGCCCGGCCCGGTCGGGCTGCAGAACAGCACCTGCCCATTTTGGTCTGTGAGGACCATGGTCTTGACGGCGTTCTGCCTGTTCTTGCCGGAGATGAACACGTCGCGGTCCTTACGTCCGGCCGCCGGACCCGGATCTCGGTGCCGTCGATGATGCCGGTCTGGCCACTGGCGCCGAGGTAGTCGATGACTTCGGCCAGCGTCCGGAGTCGGACGCCGGGGCTGATCGCGCATCCCCGCTCGGCGAGCAGGGGCCGAACCTCACCGATGGCCCGGGTGATGGTGGAGCGGTCGACTCCGAACCAGCAGGCCAGCACGTCGTCAGTGGCCCCGTGACGGAGATGGACGAGGGCGGCCAGGAGTCGGTCGACGAACACAAGCCGGTGCTTCGCACCGGCGCCCACAGCACGCCTTCGCGGCCGAGAAGCCAGCTTGGCTTCGTGACACTCGTGCCACAACAGGCCCAACTCGGCGACGAGTTTGGGCATCACATCGGTAGACAGCCCCGTGATCCGACGGTTGCTGACGATCACTGCACGAGTCACGTTCCGCACCACCCGACCATGATCAACCACCCAGAGCTCGACGTCTCACCGCTTACCGTGCACGAGCTCGTTAGGCGTTGCTGCCGCAGTGTTGACTTCGACTACCTTGGCTTGACCTTCGGGGTGCAACCGATGAGGCCCAGCGCCTCCGGGTTCGCAGTAGGTATAAACGTCCTTGGAGTCGGGTCGGCGAATCTAACAGGGGAGTGAGAGGTTGAGGAGAGGGGCTTCCTCGATTGGCACGGGTGGGGCTGGCACGATCTACGAGTATCGAGTCGCGGCCCTGGATCTGGCCGCTCTGCTGTGCGGCGTGAGCGTTCCGGGGCTAGACGTGGTGCCGGACTCGGTCTGCCTGCAGCAGGGCAGGGAGTTCCCTCTGGACGACGTGGTGGTTCTCAACCGTGAGGGCCCTTACGAGTTGGCCGTGGAACGGCAGGTCAAAAGAACGTTGGAGATCGCTCGCAGCAGCGATCCCTGGCGGAAGACGATCCGGCAGTGCGTGGAGAGTCTGGAGTCGTTTGGCGGGGAAATGGATGCCGACCGGCACAGGCTAGGTGTGACCGCATCCGGCCCCTCGCATGGCTTGGAGGTGCTGCAGAGCTTGGCTGCGTACGCTGCTGCGCAGAAAGGAGTGGAGGACCTTCTGAGAATCCTGCCGGGCTTGGGCCAGGAGCACCGTCGGGTATGGAAACACCTGGCGGACACCGTCCGTGACGTACTTGCAGAAAGTGAGGCTGCTCCCGAACAGAGGTTGGTGGAGCTAAGCGCTTTCCGAATCGCTCGACGTCTCGTCGTACAGATTGAGCCTACCGAGCAAGTCAGTCCGCGCTATCCCTACCTGTGCGCTCTGTTGAATGACCGGGTGCTTGCGGCCGAGTCCAGACATGACGCCGCTGTGGCGTACCGGATGATCGAGGCGCTGGCACAGGAGTGGGGGCCGCGGGCTGGTGTGATTGATGCTGCCATGTTGCGGACCGCACTGCAGGCTCGTGGCATCGTGTTGCGCAATGAACCGCCGGCCGGGTTGCAGCGGGCCGGTGCCTCACACCAGGTTCGCGTGGTCGGGGAACTGGAGCCCACTGACGCCCTGCGCTTCGAGGTGCATCCCGCCATGGAGATGGGTGGAGCCCGTGGTGCGCTAGCGGTACTCCCTCCCTACATCGCCCGTCCGGCCAGCGTTGATATGGAGCTGCGGCGTGAGATAGCTGAGGCGGTCGACGGGAGCCGACTGGTGATGGTGGTTGGTGGCTCCTCAACAGGCAAGACACGATCCTGCTGGGAAGCAGTGCGGGCTGAACTCCCAGACTGGAAGATTGTGCATCCGCTGGCTCCGGATCGGCCAGCGGCACTCCTGCATGCGTTGCAGGAGGATGTGCTGCAGCCACGAACCGTGCTGTGGCTGAATGAAGCAGACCTCTACTTGCTGGTCAAGGACTACGCCGCACAGGTCTCAGCAAGCTTGCAGGACCTGTTGACGAACCAACAGCGCGGGCCCGTCCTGGTCCTGGGCACCATGTGGCCGAGCTTCTGGGAAAAGTTGACGGAGTGCTCCGTCGAGGACGATGACCACCTGGCCACCGGGATGGGCGCGGTGAGTCAGCTTGCCGACCTGGCGGTCACTGTTCGGATGCCTGCCGCGTTCAGTGAACCGGAGTTGGCCCGTGCTGAGGCTGTAGTCAACTCCGACCCGCGCCTGACGCTGGCCCGAACCCGTGCTGCCAGTGGACGCATCGCTCAGTTCCTTGCTGGAGCCCCACATCTATGGCGACGCTACGAGCAGTCCGAAGGGGCGGCACGTGCCATTCTCCACGCTGCCATGGACGCACGCCGATGTGGACATGGTCCCCTTCTGTCTGAAAGCTTTTTGCGGGTTGCCTGTGAGGGCTACGTGGATGACTCCACATGGCACAGCTTGGACGAGGACTGGTTCGCCTCCCACCTAGCCAAGCTCCTTCGACCGCATCGTCAGCTTCCTGGGCCGCTGATGCGCCATCGGCCTCGTCCCTACGAGCCACCTACCGACAGCCCGTTGTATCAACTTGCCGACTTCCTCCATGAGAAGAGCCGGGCAACTAGAGAGAGGGAACACCCCGCTCCCTCTCTGTGGGCGGCAGCAGCGGCACACTCGCGTACAGACACGGACACGCGGGAACTCGCACAGGCCGCGCGTCGCCTGGGAGTGGTGAGCTGTGAACAGCTCTATCTGAAGGCGGCGGAGTGCGGCGACGTAAGCGTGCTTCGCTGGTTCACTCGTCGCCTCATTGACCTCAGACGCTTCGAGCGGGCGGAACAGATCATTGAGGGGCACTGTCTCGACGGGTTACTCCTTGGCGAGCTCTCAGCGGCTCTCGGACTTGCCGGCCACTACAAGGAGGCTGAGCACCTGGCTCGCCGGGCGTACGAGGTGAGCGGTAACCGGAACGGTCAGCGCAGCCTGGCTCACCACTTGCTGACGCTGGGCGTGCGCCACTCGGCCGCACGTATTTACTCATGGGCCGCCGACACCGGAGACCCAGTCGCCGCGCGGTGGCTCACTGCCTACCACGAAGCCCGCGGCGATCGGATCGCGGCAGAGCGTCTAGCGCACACAGCCCTCACGGAGTATGGAAGCCCGTCCGCAGCCCTCGCGCTTGCTCAGTTGCGTGTTACCGCCGGAGCATCCGACGATGCGCAACGATTGTGCCGAGGCATCGCCGGTCACGGCCACACTGATGCCCTGGTGGCCTTCGCGCGCGAAAGATCAGACCACCGTGACCACGCCACTGCCACCTGTTTCTACAGTGCGGCCGCCGCTGCGAAGCACCCGAAGGCACTCGAGTGGATGTCATGGCACTGGGAAGGACGAGGTCACCATCAGCACGCCGAGGAGCTCGCACACGCAGCAGCGGCGGCCGGAAATAGCCACGCCCTGCACGGGCTCGCCCAACTGAGATTCTTCAACGGCGATATCCACGAATCCGAGCGTCTGAATCGCGCCGCTGCGCTTGCAGGGTCAGCATCGGCCCGGGGGTGGCTAATCCGTAGAGGAATCCACCCGTGAGTCGAGCTCTACGCAGACTTTCTCCTCGGCGCGGGCCACAGCCGAATCGCCGTGGACGGTGTGCAGTGCGCGGTTGGCCTGGCGGTCTCCGCCGCGGTTGAGGCGGTGGCGGTCGGTGATCTCGTACGAGCGCTCGCGCAGGGGGGTCGGTACGCGAAGTTCAAGACGATTGCTGGTGTCGCGGCACCCGAGTGCCCCGGAGTTGGAGGTCTCCCGTTCGTCAACTCGTCGATGTGAAACAGGTCATGACCGTAAGGTAGTTGGCACACAGTCAGCGCAGCGCCGAGCGAACGCCCAGGGATCAAAGGCGGAGCCGCAACAGGGAGATCCATTGACGTCGCCGCCACTTCCCCCCATTCCTCCACCACCGGGATCCCGCATTGGGTCCGTGAAGCACATCCACCACGTGATCGAGAACTTGATGGCTGGGCGGCCGGAGGCATGCCACTTGGCGAAGGCTCTGGCCAAGCAGGCTCGTGCCACGCACCGCCGCATGGCGAGAGCACGTGCCGTTGGGTTCGAGGCGTACGAGACGACCCTCACCGACCTGCTTCTGACGGAGCTTGCGCATGTGGACCCGCGTTTCTGGCGGGTCGTTAGATTTAAGCCGCACGAGGAACGAGCGAACGGCGCCGACTGGGAGTGGTGGATCCAGCGGAGCGACTCATCGTGGGTGCGTCTCTGGATTCAGGCCAAGCGCCTCTACCACCCTGGTGAGCGCTACGAGGAGCTCAAACGCAAAGTCCGGAGAGGATCAGACGGCAGGATCTGGCAGAGTCGGTTGCTGGTCGAGGCCGCGCGACGGGAAGGCCGGAACGGTGAGGTCCCGCCGGTCCCGTTGTACGCCTTCTACAACTGCCTGCAGGGTAAAAGGGCTGAGTCATGGCCGTGTACGAGACTTGCGCCCTGTCAACAGCAGCCCCTTCTCGGCATCACGATCGCCCCCGCCCAGCAGATCGACGAGTTGGTCGTGAAGGGTAAGAACAGCTACTGCGACGTACTGGCCGAGAGTAAGCCGCTGTCGTGCCTGGTGCACTGCCCGACAGCGCGGTCGGGGCATCATCAGGAGTCATACGCCTCGACGCTGCTGATGGGCATGGGAGCGCTGCACAGCAACGACGTCCTCTCTTCGACTCCGTCCCTGCCTGGTCGCATTGAAGAAGCGCTTGAGGCGGACGACGAGGTGGTCGCCGACGAGTCGGACCCTCGGATCGCTCTCATCACGGGTCACGCGGCGCTCCCCGGTGCCCGCATGGATGAAGTGCCACAGGGGTTGGCCGACCTGCGGGAGCGGTTCGACCTACGGGCACTGGAGCGGCAGGGGTGGCGGGAAACGACGTGACAGCGCCCCGGGCAGAGTGCGAGTCAGATCCCTGGGCACTTTTCCGCATTGGAAAGAGGCGGAGCGCCCTATGACCCGCGCTCAACTTGATTAAGCACGAGGCATGTCCCACCGGGTATTGGTTCCGTGTTGCCATAGGCCCGTATTGCGTAGCAGCACTGTCACCACCGTTCGGGTCGCCGTGTCGATGACGCAGGCGCAATCTCGACGCTGGTGGACTCGCCGGGCACCTGGGTATTTCGGGTCGCCTCCGTAGGTCTGCTCGGGAGATATGCCGCACCGCAGCACTTCACTCTCATCGAAACCGAGCTTCTTCGCCCGGGACAGGGCGTGCCGGCTCAGCGTGACGCCTGCATGCGTGCGAAGTCGGGTCAGCGCGCGCTCTCGACGAGCATCGCGTCGGTCGTTACTCATGAGGCGGCATCACCGGACACTAGATCCATCGGACGCCCTGGACATGGCCCTGTGGCAACGTGTCCGCGAAGAAAAGACCTACCAGCGGGGCGAGTTGATACATCATTCCGATGCCGGGTCGCAATACACGAGTTTCCGGCTCGCCGAGCACCTGGACGCCGTCGGCATCGCGGCCTCGATCAGCTCGGTCGGCGACGCCTACGACAATGCCCTCGTGGAGAGCACGATCGGCCTGTTCAAGACCAAGCTGATCAAGCCCCGACGTCCATGGAAGACGCTTTCCCAGGTCGAACTCGCCACTGCCGAGTGGATCGACTGGTACTGCCACCGCCGACTACACGGCGAAGCCGGGCACATCCCACCCGTCGAATACGAAACCAACTACTACCTCACAACCACGAAACCGCAGGTCAAAACCACAATCTGAAGTTCCTACCGAACCCGGAACGGTTCAGTTCCCTGAATCCGAGGATCAGAGGCGGAGGTGCCGGTTCGGCGCCTGGGCAGCGTTTGCGTACTCAGGCAGTGCAAGAACTATGACGCCAGCGTCTTCAAGGGTTTCGACGCCATCGGCGCCGGCGACGAAGGTGTCGGGCTCGTTCCAGGCGGTGACGACGCGGCGGAGGCCCACGTCGCGGATGAGCTGGGCGCAGGGGCGAGGTCGGGATGCCCGCCTGGCGCACGGCTCCAGGGAGCTGTAGATCGTGGCGGTCGCGAGCCGGGCGTCCTCGGCGGGGAGCTTGGCGAGGGCCCCTTCCTCGGCATGGTCGTGGGGGTCGCTCTCACGGGAGTAGCCGCGGGCGAGTTCGGTCCCGTCGGCCGCGACGACGACCGCCCCCACGCTGAAGGCGGTTTCCGAAGGTGGGCAGAGGGCGGCCAGCTCACAGGCGAGGATGAGCCAGTTCCGGTCTGCAGTGTTGGGCTCGCGGCCGGTGCCGGGGGCGCCGGCTGAAGAGGTGGTGCTCATCGGGGCTCCGTCGAGGTGTCCTTGGGGGCGTACCTCAGGAGTACCACGTCACCGATCTGGCGGGTCTCCAGGAGCCGGAGGCGGGCGGCCGGGCCGCCGGGGTAGCTCGCGGGGCCGAGCATCCTTACCGCATCGAACTGGCCGACCAGGAGCGGGGCGATGACGAGTTGGAGTTCGTCGGCAAGAGCGGCTTCGAGGAGCTGTGTGTGAACGGTGCCACCACCTTCGACCATGAGCCGCTTGACGGCGTACGCGTCGCCGAGGATGTCGAGCGCGGCCGGCCATACGGCCTCGGCGGGGACGCTCTGAACGGTAGCCAGGTCACCGAGGTTGGCGCGAGCTTTCGCGGTGGCCTCGTGGCCCACGGCCAGGACGAGCTTGTCTCCGCCGTGGTGCCAGAACTTCCAGCCGGGATCAAGGTTGCCCGTTCCTGTGATGGTGACCTTCAGCGGGTACTCCGGCTCACCGGCGGCGACCCGGGACGCCCTGCGTTCCGCCGAGTTGACGAGGAGGCGGGGGTTGTCGGCGCGGAGTGTGCCAGCGCCGACAAGGATCGCGTCGACACTGGCTCGTACGGAGTCGACGCGCTCGAAGTCCTCCTTGTTGGAGAGCAGGAGTCGGTCCTCGCCCGGGCGGGTGTCAAGGTGGCCGTCGATCGATACAGCTGCGGACAGCAGGACGTACGGGCGGGGCACGGTATCTCCAGGCGGTGTGCGCGGGTGAGTCAGGCGGGATGCAGAACGATGCGGTCGAGTGAGGCGCGGAACTCGGCGACGCCGTCCTCGCCGGTTACGGGGGCCAGTGCCTGGTCGAGCCGGTCGAGCTGTCCGAAGATGCGGGCAGATCCGGTCTCGGCGGCGATCCCGACGGCCTGCCCACCGATTCGGGCAGCGAGGGTCACATTGCCTGTGCCCGCATGGGCACGTGCAGCGCGAGCTAGGTAGACACCGCGGTCCCGGCGATATGCGGACGGGAGCACTGCGAGGGCGCTGTCAAAGCCTGCCGCGGCCTGCTCATACTCGCCGAGTGCGGCGAGGGAGCGAGCTCGGGCGGTGCTGATGTACGCCGCATCGAGCCAGGAACCCCAGACACCGTCGGAGCCCGCGCGCCCGAGGAGAGCAAGCGCGGTGTCGTATGCCCTGTGGGCTTCGCTGCCTTCACCGAGTACGGCACGCGCGTGGGCCTCGTGCAGAACGGCGATGACTTCGAGGCGGCTCCCGGGTCGGGCGGTGCGTCGGGCGGCTGCGGCGAGGCCGAGAGCGTCGGCAGGATGACCGGTGTCGACAGCCAGCTGTGCCTTACGGCCGAGGATGTACGCGGTGAGATCGGTGTCGCCGGTGATGTGGGAAGCGTCCAGTGCCTTCGCGGTGTGGCCGTGGGCGGTGCGCTCGTCGCCGATGTCCTGGGCGAACCAGCCTGCCAGCTCTTCGTATCGCGTCTCCAGGGCGAGAAGCTCGATGGCGTCGGTGCCACGAGCGGCTCGGCGTCTCGTGGCAAGGGATACGAGGTGTTGTTGCAGGGCGGGCAACACGTGCCGGGGGCCGATGAGGTTGTCGGTCTGGATCATGACCCGGCGGAGTTGCGCGAAGTGCTCGAAGGGAGACCCCATGTCGGCGAGTTCGGTGGCAGCCGCCGGCGTCGCGGCCGGCATGGCTGTCGCAGCCAGGCCGGCGATCCCTGATGCGAGAACAACGCGGCGGGGCACGGGCACGAAGAGGATCCTTCCGTGGATGCGGGCGGGGACGACGACCGTGTCCGTGTCGTCTCCAAGCGAGCCTGCCCGCACGACCGCGTTCATGGCCAGGGTCTCCGGGGCGCTGGCCCCATGGCCCCGTGTACTGGCCCCATGAGTCGCTGTCCCGGCTCTGGACACCGGGACAGAGCAATCCTGGGGGGCCTCGCGCTCCGCGCTGTCCCAGCCACGAACCAATGCACCGGCGGCATCGAGGATGTCGTCGAGAGTGATGGCCGCATGTTTCGGGACGGGACGTTCAGCGCGCTCGAAGCGCCCGAGATGTGAACGGTCGATCAACGCCCGGCGAGCCAGAGCCTGCTGCGACAGCTGACGGGCCTCGCGGAACTGGCGTAGCTCGTAACCCCAGCGGTGCCATGGGCCGGCGTCCGGAGTCAGCTCGTTCGGCTGCTGCCCCACGCTTCCTCCTCCACCGTGGACTTTCGTTCACCCGCGGTCGATGTCAGCGACAGGGGCGGCTCTCCATGGGGCCTGCGGAGCCAGCGTGTGAGGCTCCATCTAGGGCCTGCCCACCGGGGTTCCGTACCGCTTTCATCGTCGGTACGAGCTGATCACACGGTATCCGAACGGCGCCTGGCACGGACCTGATTCACGTCAGTGGCGAACGTAGTGGTCGGTCGGACCGAACGCATTGCGCAACCGTCGGATGAGCCCTGCGCGGGCTGAGCGCGATCTAGGGGAAGGCGACCATGAAGACACGTAGAAGCCTGGGCGACATGATCGCCGTCTCCAGTCCACGGATCAGCCTGATGGGATCCCGGGACCGAACGGGCACCGACACTGCTCGAACCCAGGAGTGGCACCGCAAACCCGCCCCGCTGGAGCGTCCGGCGCGCAGGGGCGAGCTCGTCCGGCTCCGTCAGCAGTTCCGTCGCGAGGCGACCGAAAGGCGCGACCGCCGCTCCGGTGATCGCCGTCTCCGGGTGTTGGCGTACAGCTTGGTGCTCAGCAGGAGTGCCAGGCCGGATGAGGACTGGAACACCCTCCAAACCGAGGCTGAGCAGCGGGGTTACGCAATGCGAGCGAGGTTTCACGACGTAGCCGTTCCCGTGACCTCGACGTGCCTCCCCGGCTCGGGTGCCGGCTGTGGCGTCTACACGCCGCCCTGGAAGCGCCCTGGCTGGGGGGAGGTCGAGCGACTGATCCGAGGCGGCTTCGCGGACGGCGTGATCGTCCTCGACCGGCACAACATCAGCTCCGATGACGACGAGTATCGCGTTGTGATCAAGGAGCTGGGTGAGCGGTACCAGGCATTCATTCACCTCGTGATCCCCGAGGAACTGTCCGGTCCGACTTGAAGGCGACCGTTGCGGTGGATGGATGCGAAGGGCTGGGGCTGGAGACAGGTCAGCGCTCAGGTTCTCCTCGTCGTCACCGTGTTCGCAGTGCTCGTCACCGTCTACCAAACTGCCTGATCGGGGACCGTTTTGACGTTCGAGGGATACACCGACCAGGCAACACATTTCCTGCCGCTCCGTGAGGTGGGACTCGACCTTTGCATCGTGCCTGCAGGTGACCCGCAGGGCGCGGCATGACCGCGATTAAAGAGACCTGCGCGTGCAGTGGTCGTCTCACCCGGATCCCTGCTTCGTTGTCGAGTGGGGAGAGAGACCACTCACGATCGAGGGCGACCGCACTGCCACCACCCTGGGGCGCTTCTACGGCTACAGCGAAGCAGCCATAGCGGCCTTCATGGGGCGGTGCCACAAGTCCCCCTCTTCGGCCGTGCCCGAACCGTGTTCCCCCACGGCACCGTAGCTGGCCGAAGAGGGCCTAACTTCCCACCCGAGAGGACGAGCACCATGTGCGCGCACAACCCGCCGTGCCCCACGGCCATGGCTCCCGACAGGGAGGCCGCGCGACCCGTCGCGCACCGCTCTGAGCAGGGCTGGAGCCTGCTGTGCAACGGAGTGCTGGTCTTCGAGGACACCGGAGAACTCCTCCCCGACGGCCGTATCGTCGCCCCCCACCGGCCGCTCGCGCTCACGGTTGGAAGCGCGGCATGACGATCACCGCAGCCGACTTGGTCGTTCCGTACATCACCGCCCGTGAAGGCGAAGAGGCGGACTCCCTCCTCAACCTGAACGTACGCACCGGTCCTGACCGGCGCCCGCGGCTCGGGTACAAGGAAGAGGCAGGGCCCGACCGAGATCTCCGCGGCGTGCTGTGGGCCCGGTACTCCATGTCACTCGGCTTCGCGGGACAGCCCACCGGGAACCCGAGGTGGCGGCTGGTGCACCCGCTCCGCCAGCGCATCACGATGGCGCTTCTGCGCTGCCAGGTGTGCACGGTCCCGCTGAAGCGTAGCGACGGCATCCTCTTCGTAGAGACGGCCGACGACGGCGACGACTACACCGGGCCGGTGAAGACCGCGCAGCCGCCGGTGTGTCTGGAGCACGCCCGGATGGCGGCCCGGCGGTGCCCCCGGCTCAGGAGTAAGGGACACGTCGCCCTGCTGGCCACGCGGTTCCCGCTCTACGGCGTCATCGGCACCCCGTACCAGTACACCGCCGACGGCATCCAGCCCCTCGCCGCCTCGGACGCTCCCCTGCCCTACAACCACCCCCAGATCGGCTGGTTCCTCGCCTCTCAGCTTGTACGCGAACTGCGGGACTACGAGGTCGTCAGCCTGGACGATCTTGTGCCCGCCGCATAGACGGCTGCTCGACGGTCCTGGGCAAAGGACCGGACCGTCGAGCGGCACCCCAGAGCTTCCCGGCCCGACCATCGGACCGGGATGGCCAGAACCTGAACCCATGGCGCAGCCCCGTCGCTACGCCACGGTCCTCAGCGCGCTGGCAAGCACCACCTGTCCTACACACCAACGAATCACCTGGAGTTGTTATGACGCGAATCGTCACCAAGAGCACCACCCAGGTCCAGGAGCCGACGGCCGGCGGCCAGTCGGACGGGTTCGACCTGAACGTCTCCCTCCTGGAGGTGTCCGATGCGGCCGGGCTGACCGTTCTGACCGACGACGGGTGCGGCAGCTCCTGCGGTGCCTGCGTCACCTTCACCGACTGACCCTGACCGTCTGAACCCGGTTATCAGGTCATGAACCGCGGTCGGTGCTGTCGCGCTACTCGGCGCGTCGGCTCCGACCGCCCCTCCAGACGCACGAAGGGACACGTCACGTGGCTATACCCCCAGCGTTCAAGGCGGGCACGACCGCCCTGGTGCGCGCAGCCGCTCGACCGTCGATGACCCAGCTTCCCCTACCCGACTTCGACGACCGGTCCTTCCGAGCCGAGGAGTTGGAGGAGATCACCACCGGACGCCTCGCCTGGCTTCGCAGCATCTGGCACGACCCGGGCATCGCACAGGCCCTCCGCCATGCCAGCCCGGTTCTCGCCGCCGAGGTCGAGGTCCTGGAGAGTGCTCACTCCCCTTCTACCCGCGAAGTCCGCCGCGTTGGAGTGTCGGTGGCGCGCTACCTCCTGCGCGCGCTGCACCGGCCCACACCGTTCGGACTGTTCGCCGGAGTCACCACGGCCACCTTCGACGCCGAGCCCCACTCCCGCTGGGGCCAGAACCACGTGGTCGTGGCCCGCGCCGGTGCGGAGTGGGTGGGGAGGCTGATCGAGCAGTTAGAAAGGAGCGGAGAGCTGCTGCCGCTCCTGTCGGTCGTCGTCAACAGCACCACCTTCGAGCGCGACGGCAGTCTCGTCGTCCCCTACCAGGACGACGGGCCGACCGGTCAGCGGCGAGCGGTCGAGGCGTCCGTCGAGCTGTCGGCGCCGGTCCGGCATATCCTCCGCGCGGCTGACGCGCCGATCCGGATCGGGGAACTCGCCGAGAAGCTGATGGCCGAGTTCCCGGCCGTGGCCCCGGAGCGCGTCAAGCGGCTCCTCGCGGGCCTGGTGCGGCAGCGCGTGCTGATCACCAACCTCCACGCGCCGGCGACCGAGACCGACGCGCTCGGTCACCTCGTCACCCAGCTCGACGGGGTCCGTGCCGAGGACATTCGTCTCCTGGCACCCGCCGTCCGGGAGCTGCGCGCCGTCCACGCCGGGCTGGAGCAGTGCGGCACCACAGAGGGCCGGGACGCCGTAGCGACCCGGATGCGCGATCTGGTGCCGGGCCTCCGGCGTCACCCGCTCGCCCTGGACCTGTGCCTGGACGCCACCGTGGTGCTCCCCGATCTGGTCGCCCGCGAGGTCGAGCGCGCCGCCACGATCCTCACCCGTCTCTGCGCCCGCCCGTACGGTACCGAGCCGTGGAACGAGTACCACCAGCGGTTCTACGAGCGGTTCGGCGTCGGCACCATGGTGCCGCTTATGGAAGTTGTCGCTGACAGCGGCGTCGGCTACCCGGACGGGTACCCGGGCAGGCCGACCGGCGAAGGCCGCCGGCGCCTGTCGCCGCGGGACGACGTGCTGCTCCGCCTCGCCCAGGCCGCGGCGCTCGACGGCCGCGACGAGGTCGTGCTGACCGACGAGACCGTGGCCGCCCTGGACCGAGGCCCGCAGGAGCCGCGGATACCGTGCCACCTGGAGGTGGGCGTGCGGCTGCACGCGGCCACCCTCGCCGAAATCCGCCGTGGGCGGTTCACCGTGGAGTTGACCAGCGTGTCACGCGGAGCCGGGGTTACCGCCGGACGCTTCCTCAGCGTCCTCCCGGCCACACAACGCGATTGCCTGCGGGCGGAGTTGGCTGACCTACCCACGGCTGACGAGGGCACGGTGGCGGCGCAGCTTTCCTTCCCCGCGCTGCTGCCCGACACCGCCCACGTCACCCGAACCCCGCGCGTGCTGCCGTTGGTGATCAGCCTGCAAGAGCACCGAGCCCCCGACGCCACAGTGCTCTCGCCGGCGGATCTGGCGCTGGCGTGCGACGGCCGCCGGATGTACCTGGCGGCTCCGGACCGCGGGCTGCGCGTCGAGGCCGTCGGCATGCATGCGCTGAACCTTGCCGAGCACACCCCGCCCTTGGCGCGGCTGATCACCGAGGTGTCCCGGGCGCAGAACGCCCAGGTCACCAGGTTCGACTGGGGCGCCGCCGCAGCGATGCCGTTCCTCCCCCGCCTGCGGTACGGCCGCATCGTGCTGGTCGCGGCCCGCTGGAGGCTGGAGGCCGGTGACCTCCCCAACCGCCATCGTCCGGGGGCGGACTGGGACGCGGCGCTGTCCGGCTGGCGGGAGCGCCGCCGCCTGCCGCAGCACGTGCTCCTCGTCCAGGACGACCGGCGACTGCCGCTCGACCTCGATGAGCCCGGCCACCGGAGCCTGCTGCGCCAACACCTCGACCGCGCCGGTACGGCGCTGCTGACGGAAGCCGCTCCTCCTGGGGCGGACGGCTGGAGCGGGGGCCGGGCCCACGAGATCGCGGTACCCCTCAAAGCGGTCCGTCCTCCGGCCTGGCCTGCGCTGCCCACGCCGACCACCGCCCGCACGCTCTCCCCAGCCCAGATCCAGACCCCGGCCACCTCCTCGGTGCTCCTCGTAGCCCTGTACGGCGACCCGCGGCGTCAAGACGCCCTGCTGACTCGGCACGTGCCCGACCTGATGCGGCGCCTCGGCTCTCCTCGCTGGTGGTACGTCCGATTCCGCGACCCCCAGCAGCACCTTCGCCTGCGGATCGCACTGCCGGACCCGGAGGACTTCGCCGACACCACCCACACGGTCAGCGCCTGGGCCGACGAGCTGCGGACCGCTGGGCTGCTGGCGGACCTGCGCTACCCCACCTCCTACCGTGAGACGGGCCGGTGGGGCTCCGGACCGGCATGGGACGCGGCCGAGGCCGTGTTCCGCGCGGACTCCCTGGCCACGGTGGCGCAGCTCGCCCAGCCCGTCCGGCCCGCGCAGCGCACGCTCGTGGCCGCGCACTTCTTCGCCATCGCCTCCGCCCTCCTCGGCAGCCCGGACGCCGGCGCGCGCTGGCTGATCGACCACATCGAGCCGACCGCGCCGAACCCGGTACCCCGCTCGCAGTTCGCCGACGCCGTGCGGCTGGCAGACCCGCGCGGTGACTGGGCGGCCCTGCGGTCAGCGCCCGGCGGCGCCGCGATCGTGGACGCCTGGGCCGAGCGCACCGCTGCGCTCGCCGCGTACGGGCCGCACCTGTCTGGCCCGCACGCCGACGGCATCGCCGTGGACGGCGTACTGACCTCCCTGCTGCACGTCCACTTCGTGCGGCATGTCGCGGTGGACTTCCCCGAGGAAGAGGTCTGCCTGTACCTGGCCCGCGCCGCCGCCCTGGCCTTCACCGCCCGCGCCAGGAGGCGACCGTGACCCACACCGCAGCCGCGGTGGCCGCCGCCATCGCCGACCGGCTCGCCCGCCCCGACCAGGCGCCGGCGGCGGTCACCGCCGAGGACAACCGGCAGCACCTCGCCTACGGCCCGACCGGCATCGCTCTGCTGCACATCGAGCGCGCCGCGGCCGGGCTTGCCCCCTGGCAGCGCGCCCATGACTGGCTGTCCGCCGCGGCCCGCGAGCCCGTCACCAGCGGCCCAGACAGCCACCCCTTCTACGGCGCCCCGGCGCTCGCCCATGCCGTGGCGTGCGCAGCCGACCAGCTTCCGGACTCCTACCGGCGCGGCCTCGATGTGCTGGACCGGCAGGTGACGGCAGACGCCCGGCGGCGGTTGGACGCCGCGCACCGCCGGATCGAGGCCGGGCAGCTTCCGGCGCTCGCCGAGTTCGACGCCATCCGGGGCCTGACCGGGTACGGCGCCCACCTGCTGCGCCGCGACCCGGCGGGCCCGATGACCCGGGCCGTTCTCGACTACTGCGTGCGCCTGACCAACCCGGTCACTCACGACGGCGAACGCCTGCCGGGCTGGTGGGTACCGACCGGGCCGTCCGGCAGGCCGGACGACCGCTTCCCCGGTGGGCACGCCAACCACGGCATGGCACACGGCGTCGGCGCGGTCCTCGCGCTGCTGGCGCTTGCCGCCCGCCGCGGCACCACCGTCACCGGCCACCATCAGGCGATGCGCACCATCCTGGCCTGGCTGGAGCAGTGGAAGGCGCCCACCGGGCGCGGCACGGCCTGGCCGTACTGGACCACCCGCGAGGAACTGCGCAGCGGCCGGCCCGCGGCCTCGGCACCACGGCGGCCGAGCTGGTGCTACGGCACCGCGGGCCTTGCCCGCGCACAGCAGCTCGCCGCGCTCGCCCTCGGCGACAGCGACCTCCAGGCCGAGGCCGAGGCCGCCCTGCTGGACGCGCTGAGCGACCGCGTGCAGCTTCGCGTCACCACGGACAGCGGCCTGTGCCACGGCTTCGCCGGTCTGGTCCACATCGCGGCGCGTGCCGCCGCCGACGCCGACCGGGCCACCGCCGGCCAGCTCCGCGCCATCATCCCCGCCCTTCTCACCATGCTGGTCCCGCCCGGCACCGCCCCGGACGAGGCCGCTGCCCTGTTGCTGAAGGACGCGGCGGGCGCCGGGCTCCTCGATGGTGCCGCCGGAACCGCGCTGGGATTGACCACCGCAGACAGCGCGGAGCCGCCCCGCACCTCCTGGGACGCCTGCCTGCTCACCGCCTGAATCCGACCGAAGGACTTCGCAATGCGCTCCGACCGCTGGCAGCAGCACAACATCACCTTCCCCGACCGGGACACCGGACGGCGCGCCGTCACCGAACACCTCGCCCCCGTGCTGCTCGCCGCCGAGCCCGACGGGCAGCTCAGCGGCTGGTGGTTCATGAACAAGCAGCCCTGGCGCCTGCGATACGTCGCCGATCAGCCGTCACCGACCGTGCTGACTCTGCTGAACGAGTGGGTGGCTGACGGCACGGCGCAGTCCTGTACGACCGGGATCTACGAGCCGGAGACCGAGGCGTTCGGTGGGGCGGACGCCATGACGGCCGCGCACGCCCTCTTCCACGAGGACAGCCGCCACCTCCTCACCTACCCCGTTTACAACGAGCACCTGGGGCGACGGGAGACTGCCATCCTGCTGATGAGCAGCATGATGCGCGCCGCGAACCTCGACTGGTTCGAGCAGGGCGACGTGTGGGCGAGGGTCTCCGCGCTGCGCCCCGGCACCGGCACGCCTGCGTCCACGCGCCTGACCTCCGCGATGCGGACCCTGATGACCACCGAGGCCCGCAGCCTGTGCCGCGAGCACGGGCCGCTGGACGGCCAGGCCGACTGGATCGCCGCCTTCGAGAGTGTCGGCACCACGCTCGCCTACCTCGCCGCCCAGGGCGACTTGACCCGCGGACTGCGCGCCGTCATCGCACACCACACCATCTTTCACGCCAACCGTGCCGGTCTGCCGTCCGCCGACCAGCACACCCTGTTTCACATCGCACGAGAGGCAGTCATGGGTTCGAGTGAAAACACCGCGTCAGCACCCGGATCGGGCTCCGCGGCCCATAGCGTCAGCACGGTGAACACCGACACAATCACCGCCCCCGAGGCCAACGCCGAACAGCTCCGCAACGCCTTGGTCGACCAGATCAAGGCCGACGGCCACGCCCGCACCCCGGCGGTCGAAGCCGCCCTGCGCACCGTGCCCCGGCACCTGTTCGTCCCCGAAACCTCGCTGGCCGACGCCTACAACAACAGCCCGGTCAACGTGAAGTACGATCCCGAGGGCACCTCGATCTCCTGCGCCTCCCAGCCGGCCGTCGTCGCCCTCATGCTGGACCAGCTCGAAGCCCAGCCGGGCGAGCGCATCCTTGAGCTCGGCGCCGGCACCGGCTACAACGCCGCCTTGATCGGCCACCTCGTCGGCCCGAGCGGACACGTCACCACCATCGACGTCGATGACGACCTGGTCGAAGGCGCCCGAGCCCACTTCGCAGCCGCCGGAGCCACCAACGTCGAGGCCCTGACGCGCGACGGCGCCCTCGGTCACGCCGAAGGCGCCCCGTACGACCGGATCATCGCCACCGTCGGCGCGCACGGCATCCCCCACGCCTGGCTCGACCAGCTCGCCGAGGGCGGCCGACTCGTCACCCCGCAGCGACTCACGGGCAGCGTCTCGCGCTCCATCATCTACGTGAAGCGCGACGGCCGGTGGAAGTCGGTCGGCTCGGAGATGAACACCTTCATGCCGCTGCGCCGGGGCATCGCCGACGACGACCGCCGCGCCGTCCCGCTCAGCACGGACGGCGCCGTGCGCCTCCAGGCCCCGGCCGGCCTGGCGCTCGACGCCGACGCCCTTGCCGGTGTCCTTGACCAGCCGCGCGTCGATGAGTGGACTGGGATGACGGTCCGCGCGGGGGAGTCCCCGGAGTGGATGGAGCTGTTCGTCTCCTGCGTCCTGCCATCCGGGCTGATCCGGATGCTCTTCCCCCAGTCCGTTAAGGGCACGGTGCTCACCGATGACCCCTACCCCTCGGCCACGGCCGCCGTCGAGAAGGGCGCCGTCACCTACCTCGCGCGGCGTCCCTCGGAGCAGAAGACCCCTGAGGGCGCCAAGCTCTGGGAGTTCGGCGTCATCGGCCACGGCCCCGGGAGCGATGAGCTGGCCGCCAAGGTCGCCGACGCGGTCCGTACCTGGGATCGCGAGTACCGCGGCCGGGACGCCGCCTTCGAGATCCTGCCGCTCGATGCGCCCGCGGACGAGCAGCCCGGTGTCTTCGTCCTCGACACCCCGCTGAACCGCGTCCGCGTCACCTGGCAGTAGCTGATCCGCCTGCGTAGTGCCCGCCGACCGGCCGGCGGGCACCATGCGGCCCTTCCCCGCTCCTCGTCGTCTTCACCCCGGGGGACCTCATGGACCTGAACGGGCCCATAGCCCAGCGCTTTCCGCTCATCTACCGATTCCGACCCGCGTGCCTGCCCCTGCCTCTGCGCGTGCACGGCTTGGCCGAACTCGCCGACGCCGCAGCCGCACAGGCTGACCAGGGCCTCGCCTCGGCCGTCTACAACCAGGCCGCCCTCATCGCCTCCGACCTCGGGCTCCCCGACCTCGCGCGGAAGATGTGCCACCAGCACGCCGCCGCCTACCTCCACGCCGTCCCCCTGCCTGGCATGAGCGCGATCCGCGCACTCGAACCCGTGGTGAACCTCGCACGCCTCCAGATCCGCGCGGGCGCCTCCGACGACGGGCGCCACCGTCTGCTGCACCTCTTCGACGCCGTCACCAACGGCACCAGCGCTCAGTTCGAGGGGGTCCACGTCCCGGCCGACCTCACCCTCACCGACACCGACCGCCACGTGGTGCGCACCTGGCTGTGGAAGGTAGTCCTGGCCGACGGCACGCGCACCCTGACCACGGCCGGCCGCTGGGCGGAGGCGTTGGCCCACATCAACGAACACCGGGGCATCGGGCAGCGCATGCTGGACGGCCGCCAGGTCGCCGTCCTGGCCGCGCTCAGCCACACCCCCACCGACGCCGCAGCGCTCGTCACCATGACCACTTCCGGAGAACGCTGGGAGAACGCCGTCACCGGCTGCCTCGACGTGATGTGCAAAAAGGCCCTCCGCGGCCCGGCCGTACCCCTCCTCGACACGCTCGTCGAGGACTACGTCGAGCACCAACCCGACCAGGGCATGACCGTCTTCGACACGCGCCTCGGCCTGACGATCCTGGACCTGCTGGAGCCGCACCAGGAAGACGCAGCGCACCGGATGGCTGCAGAGCTCTACCGCCGGGCCGCCGCGGCGACCGACGGCTACGCCGCCCGTGAGTGCCTGGCCGACCATCGGTTCACCAGTCTCGCCGAGCCGCGCCAGGTCGAGGCGGCCCACCAGCTCGTCCGTGCATGCGCGCTGAGGAGGGGCAGCCTCCCCGAGCTCTGGGTCGCACGGATGACAGAGGCGCTGCGGGGCAGCGACGAGGTGATCCGCGCCAGCGTCGGGCGCTCCCACCCTCAGCGGGAAGGGACTGGCGCACAGGGCTGAGATGTAACGCTTGGGCAGCCAGAGCAGCCCACCCTGCACGGCGTCGAGCACCAGGGGAGCCAGGGCGCGTGGCGACGCCTATCGTCGGTAGTGGGCTCTCTGAGCACCGAACTGAACAGGTAGGTGAGAGGCCAGCCACAGCACGGCCCGGGAGTTGGCTCGCCGATCACCTCAACCTCGCTACGCTGGAGCACCATGAGGAAGGTCGCCATCGTCGGCTGCGGAGGCAGAGGCAAGTCCCACGTGGCCCGCGAGCTGGGCAGGATTTTCGCCGCCCCGGTGACGCACCTGGACGCCGCGTTCTACGACGACGAGTGGAACGCGTAGCCCAGGGACAAGTTCGCCGACGTGCAGCGCGAGCTGGTCTCGCAGCCGCGGTGGGTGATTGACGGCAACTACAACTCGACGCTGCAGGTACGGCTCGAAGCCTGCGACACGGTGGTCCTGATGGACGTGTCGACCGTGGCTGCCCTGTACGGGATCTTCTCCCGGCAGCTCCGGCACGGGGCCGGGCACAAGGGCAAGGGAGTACACAACCGCATCCACTGGCGCGTGATCAAGTACGTCGCCACGTACCGGCGCAAGATGCGACCCCGCGTGATGGCGAAGATCGAGGAGTTCGGCGCCGGCGCCGACGTGGTGCTGCTGGCCAACCGGCGCCAGACGCTCCGCTGGCTGCGGAAGGTGGCCGCCGAGCAGTCCTGACTGGCCCACGCTCCCGGTCAGGGGGCGCGGGATGAACGAGCCCAATCCGTTTGTCGCGGACGATGGCATAGCGGTGGAGCGTCCTGAGATCTGGCGCGAGCCAGCATCTTGCTCGCCCCGACGCAGAAACATGGCTTCCGCGTCGGGACGAGCAGACGGTCTGCCGAGGGCTTGGCAATCGGCTACACCAGGACTGGGAGAGACGCGAGCCCGCGAACGAGACGGGTGTGCCGCCACGCCAGTCGATCAAGCGGAACAGCAAGTCGAACCTCGGGGAACCGCGTCAGGATCATCCGAAGGGCGATCTCAGCCTCGGCCTTGGCGAGAGGAGCACCGACGCAGCGGTGGATGCCGTGGCCGAAGCTGAGATGGGCAGCGGTGTCTCGCTCCAGGTCGAGAATGTCCGGCGAGGGGAACCGTCTCGGGTCCCGGTTGGCTGCTCCGAGAGCGACCAGCACCGGTACACCGGCCGGGATGTCCGTTCCGCCGAGCCTGACCGCTTCGGTGGTGAAGCGGAATGTGGCTGTACTGACAGGGGACTCGAACCGAAGCAGCTCGTCGAGCACAGCAGGGACGTCGTCTGGATTCTCCCGAAGACGATGCAGCTGTGCCGGGTGCTGAAGCAGCGCCAGGACGGCGTTGCCGAGGAAGTTGGTGGTGGTCTCGTGCCCGGCTACGAGCAGCAGCACCGCGAGAGAAACCAGTTCTTCCTCGCTCAGGTGATCGTCTCCGTCGCGAGCCGAGATGAGCCGGTCAAGCAAAGAGGTACCGGGGGACAGGCGCTTGGCGGCGATAAGGCTGGTCATGTAACCGGCCATCGAATGCGAGGCCGCGTCGACGACGTCAGGTCTTCCCGCCGTGAACAGTTTTGCGGACCAGCGCTGGATGTCGGACCGGTCTCCCTCGGGTACTCCGAGTAGCTCGCAGATCACCAGGACCGGTAGGGGGACCGCGAGGCCGGCCACGAAGTCGAACTGCTCGCCGACGGGCCACTGATCCAGCAGCTCCTCGGTGACCTGGGCAATGAAGGGACGGAGCTCCGTGACGGCTCCGGTCGTGAACGCCTTGGTTACCAGCTTGCGCAGCCGGGTGTGCTGCGGTGGGTCGCTGGCGAGCATGGTGTGAGCCACAGCAGGGTGTAGCCGACGCTGTGTGCCCTTACCGGCGAAGAATGCGGCTGTGTCCTTCGACAGCCGAGCGTCGCTGAGGGCTTCCCGGGCTTCCGCGTAGCCGGTGACGAGGTAACTGGTACGCCCGCCGGAGCCCGCGGGCACGGGCTGTACCGGACACGTGGACCGCATAGCCGCGTACGTGGGGTAGGGGTCCTGGGCAAAGCGGGGGTCCTGCGTCGGGTCGGTCATGCTCTCAGGCTCCAACCAGTTCTGGTCGGCCATCGTCTCTGACACGCCCGACACGGTTGACGTAAGCGTCAGCTACCAGAAGGAGCCACTCCGTGGCTGCCCGCAGATCCTTCCGGGAGGCGGCACCCGCGGCTGGCGGGGCGACGTCGTCGGCGACGCGGCCTGTCTTCAAGCCGGCCAGCGCCGCCTTCACGACAGCCGCCTCGACTGCCGCAGCACGTTCCTCTGTCCCAGTGCCGAAAGCGTCCTGGGCCGCCTCCTGTACTGCACGGGGTCGGAACGCCCGAAGGGCGAGGCTGCCGTCGCTGATCTCTATGACCCGCCGCTGGAGCAGGAAGTCCGAGTCATTCGAAGAGTCCTGGGCATCGTCTGCGGCGGTCAGGACGATCTCGGGCATCGCAGCTGAGAGGTCCTGCCAGAGGGAGCCAAGCGCCTCGAAAGACTGCGCCTCCCATCGGCGGCGGCGGGCCTGGCTGAGCGGGTAGACCACAGCAGGCAGAGTGAGGCCGAGGCAGATCAGGAGGACGGCGAGTGCTGGCGAGGTCACGCTGAAGATGCACGGCATGGTCACGAGTGACGAGCATTCCGGGTGGTCGGGTATGAGGTGGAGACCCAGACCCAGATCGAGGAGCCGCGTCAGCTTGTACGCCGTGTAGACGAGCGCGAATCCGCAGCCAACCGCTGCCAACCGGAGGCCGATTCGTACGCTGCTGCGGCGCGTTGACTTCGACTGGCGCACGACTTGCACCAGGAAGTCGACGACGGCGAAGCTCAGGTAGGAGATGTACAGGAGCAGGTAGAGCGCGTACGCCTGCGGAGAGCGGTGGGCCATCTGCTCGTAGGCGAACAGGATGGTCATGCCGAAGGCCGACCCGGCGAGGAGGAAGAGGCGCAGTCGGATCCGGCGCTGTGCCTCTGCGGGCTCGAGGTTGAGCTGGAAGGAGACGGCCAGGACTGCCGTGGCGGCTGCCACCGAGGCGCAGTTGCTCAGCAACCGGGCGACGTGCGGTACTGCCGTCTCGGCAGCGTCCTCGAACAGCGGTGCGTAGGAGGCGAAGGCCAAGGCGAACGACGCGAGGAGCGCACCCATGGCCCACGTCCCGGTCGGACGTGGCGTGCCTCGCCCGAGCACCCAGTAGCCGGAAGCCGCAGCGAGCAGGCATGCCATGCCGAGGAAGACGGTGTTCATCGTGAGCGGAACCGCCCCTTCCTGATGGGTTGGGCAAAGAGTGCGTCCCAGCTGTCCGGCCCCTTCTTCGGCCGCAGAGAGGGAGATTCACGCTCGCGGTAGATCCGCTGGCGGATGACCGTCGCCATCATCTCCGCTTCCCGTTCGTCGGCCGTCGAGTAGCTCGTGCGCCCGGACATGCGCGTCACCAGCGTGGGGTTCACACCGAGGATGCGGGCCATGTCCGTGTCGACCTCCAGATTCCCCGGGTGGTCGTAGTACACGTGGCACAGCTCGTGAGTCAGGATGTGTCTCTGGTGGTGGATAGACGTACCTTCCTCGTAGTAGAGGAGGTCGACCGTCGGGGTTTCGATCCTTATCCCACATGGCGCGTCGACTGCGCCGAGCGTATTCAGCGGCGCCATGACGATCGGCTTGCCGCGGAGATCTGCTATCGCGTCACGCAAATCACGCGTGCTGAAGCGGTGTGGCAGGGACAGTAGGTCAACCTGCTCCTCACATGATGTGCGAAGTCGGCTCTCGTCGATTTCTGGCAAAGGCACGCAAGTCCCCCTCCTTGGTTTCGGCGGTGCGCCAACTCGCTAGCGAGTAACAGCGATGAGGATGCCAAGCGGAAGGCGGAACTCACACTTCCGGGAACCGAGAGTTCCGGTTACGAAGGGTGATAGCGAGGAGCGCTGGAGCTGTGGATGGCGAGTTTCCCGAGCGTGGTCCGAGCGGGTTTGTGCTCGCTATCTCGGGGTGGAGGGTGCGACGTCGCGAGTAATTGAAGGATCGACTACCCGTTATGTCTGACTACGCTGAATGACTGACTCATGATCATTCGCCAGGCATATCGTGCAGGTTGTGGTGTACGTCACTCAATAGCGGCCCCTAGTCTCGCGTTATGGATTCTCGGGGCGGGCAGGGTGGAGGTGGTGAACCCGTCGGCGAGTCCCTGCCTGAGCTGTTACGGGCGTGGCGTAGACGGGCGAATCCTCGACGAATCCCGGGCTTGGTGTCTACGGGGCGCCGGGGTGACGGACTCACGCAGCGCGACGTGGCCCGCCTGACTGGAGTCAGTGAGCGTTGGTATCGCGAGCTGGAGCGCGGCAATGAAGCCCAGTACTCGTCCGACTTCCTCGATCGGATCTCATCGGTGCTCGGACTGAGCCCCGCCGAGCGTCGCGCGCTGTACTTGAGAGCCGTCGGCCGCCCTCCAGCGCTTGCTGTCGTGCTGGAGGCGGACAGGGCTGCGGAAGTGGACGAGTTTCTACTCCAGCGGTTTTTGGACGGTCAGACTCCCAATCCGGCCTTCGCGACGGACCTCGCGTGGAACGTGATCGGCTATAACGGTCCACTGGTGGATTGGTTCCCCTGGGTCACTTACCGGGCCAATCAGATGAGATGGGCACTTCTGGACCCGGAGGCCCGCGAGCAACTCGTGAACTGGGAGCAGGACTGGGCGCGCCCATTTCTTGGGCAGATTCGCTATGAGCGCGCGCATCACCCGGAGAACGAGGCGCTGCGGCAACTGGAGCGCGACATTCTCATGGAATCTCCGGCCGCACGGGAGATGTGGGAGCTTCGCGAGATGGCCGAGCATTCCCACGGTGACTTCCGCCGGCTCAGGCTTCCGTACCACCAGGGGCGGGAGGTCGCGATCCGCATCGTCGCATTGCGGCCGATGCGTAGTGATCACCTTCGGGTGGTCGTGCTGATGGAAGTCGACGAAGGCGGTGCCGGCTCCTGAGCGCCAGGAGGAGGCATGCTTCGGAATGAAACCCAGCTGTCCTCACTCGTCGTCGAGCAGCCCTGATTCGTCCGCCTCGTCCGGCATGCCCTCAAGTCGACGGGCTTGGTCGATCACGGTGTTCAGCATGTTCAGGCTGGACGCGCTGAGTCCGTTGGCGCGCAAGGCGACCCGGCGCACCCCCTGGTCGAGCATGGCAGCAACCACCTGGATCTCCGCGCGCTGCCGCTCGGCCTCCGCCTCGTCGAAGAAGTAGCCCGCACTCACCCCGAAGAACCCGGCCAGAGCCCGGATGGTCTGCATCTTCGGGTTCGTGTTGGTCCCGGTTCGAAGTTGCTGGATGGCGCTTGCGGAGATGGTCACGCCTGATGTGTCGCGGATGCCCTGAGACACCTCCGCGTACGTGTACGGGCTGCGCCCCTTCGGGTGCACCTCCCGGAACAAGTAGTCGAGCAGCTCCGCAAAGGTGCGCTCGTTCTTCTCGGTCATCTCCAGCCCTTCGTCATGCCCACCATCGTATCCACTTCAGTGGTGATCATGACCAGGGCGCTATGCGTATCGACATTGCAGTTGACGGAAATGCGCAACTGCGGTGTACGTTGACGCTTGAAGTCATCCAGTGCAGTGTTCAGTGCCTGGTCAGCGTATGTGGAGAGGCTGGACTTGTGTCAGGGCTCGCCATATGGTCCTGATCCGCGCAATGAATCACCGGTCGGGTGAGCCAGGAGGGGAGGAGTGATGTACGCACACGGGCCATGAGCCCGCAGGGGCGAAGGAGACCGGCGCCCGGGAGCTACCAACTCCCGAGGCGTCGGGCCGACAACCCCGAGGGGCATCGATTCACATCTCGCGGGCGGCGGGGCTTTTGCACGAGAACCGCCGCACCGCGTTCCTACGAACAACGGAGTATCACATGCTCGCCACGCCGAGCGTCAACCCAGCCTGCCCGGATCCCGAACGACAGTGCCGCCTCGCTGCTCAGCTCGCAGAGATGATCCCGGGCGCGGCCACGATCCGAGTCAGCCTCACCGACACGAGCCGGGCATGGCCACACCCGCGTGCCGCTATCCGGGACGAGGGCGGGAAGACCCTGGAGGTGAGCCGGACGACGGCGACGGTCGCTGCGCGCTGGATCCTGCGGGTCTGGCCGGAGGCGGACTGGACCCGGCCGCACACCTTCGACATCCAGCGGGCTGCCCTCACCGGCAGCGAGGTCGCCGCCGGTCGGAGCCGCTGACATGGCCCGGATACGCACCATCAAGCCGGAGGCGTTCTTCTCCGAGTCGCTCGCCGAAGTGAGCGTCGAGGCCGAGCGGACCTTCTTCGGCCTCCTCACGCAGGCCGACGACCACGGACGGCACCGCGACAACGCCGCGATCATCGCTGGGCTCCTGTGGCCCCTGCGCGCCGAGCACACCTCGGTCCACGTCGAGGACGATCTCCACCAGCTCGCGAGCGCCGGCCTGATCTGCCGGTACACCGGCTGCGACGGCCGCCGCTACCTCCACATCGTGACCTGGTCCGAGCACCAGAAGATCGACAAGCCGAGCCAGTCCCGCCTGCCCTCGTGCCCGCAGCACCAGGCTGCCGGCCGGTGCGGCCCCTGCAAGGGCAACTGCACAAAGCAGACCGAGGGCTCGCCCACCACTCCCGGAGGACTCGCCGAGACCTCGCCGAACTTTCCCCGACCCCTCGATCTGCCCGCCCAGGCCACCTCGACGTCTTCCGGGTGCGTGATCGTGTCCCCGGCCGACCGGCAGGCAGCCGCCGATCACCTGGTCGGCGTCCCTGGCCGCTCCGGAGCGGAAACCCCAGGTCAGGAGGCATTCCCCGAGGACTCCTCGAACCTTCCCCGAAGCCTGCCCGAAGGCTCGGCGCCTGGATCTAGGATCTTGGATCCTGGATCTTCTCTCCCTACGGGGCGCACAGCGCCCGCAACCGGCATCTCCGCCAAGGACCTGGTCGGGGAGTACGTCGCCGGGTGCGACCAGCGCCCCCCGAGCGACGTGATCGGGCACCTCGGGCGGATCATCAAGAAGCTCCTGGACGAGGGCATCGCACCGGCGCACATCCGAGCCGGGCTGGCGAATTTCACGGCCAACCCGAAGCACCCGAGCGTGCTGACCAGCATGGTCAACGAGGCGATGAACGCTCGCCCCGGCGGTTTGGCGCGGCCGGGAATCCGGCCTAACGTGCCCGCCCACCAGGCCTGGACCAACCCGGCCAATGCGTCTGCCGCCTACGCCGAGGAGCTGTGATGCACACCCGTCACCGCGAACCGCAGCTCCTCGGCAACGAAGGCACCCTGGAGCGCATGGCCCGGATCCTGGCCGCCCGCAACATCGACCCGGCCGCCGCCGCCGCGCTCCCGGACGACCCCGAGCCGTTCTCCCCGCTCGACGCCCTCCTGGCCGGGATGCCCCCGCGCTACCAGTCGGCGGTCGCCGACCACCCGATGGTCCTGGACTGGGTCCGGAAGGTCACCGAAGCGGCCGTCGCCCCCAGCCGTGGAGCCCGGCGGCAGGTCACCACCGGGCCCAGCCTCCTGATGGCCGGAGTCGTCGGCGCGGGCAAGACACACCAGGCGTACGGCGCGGTCCGAGCGCTCGTGGAGAGCGGGGTCGGCGTGCGCTGGCGTGCGACCACCGCCGCCGACCTCTACGCCGATCTTCGCCCCCGGCCCGGGGTCGACAGCGAGCGGGAGCTGGCGGCCGTCAGCCGGTGCCCGCTGCTGGTCATCGACGACCTCGGCGCGGCCAAGGCCAGCGAGTGGGTCGAGGAAGTGACGTACCGGCTGATCAACCGGCGGTACAACTACGAACTCCCCACGCTGATCACGACCAACCTGGCGATCAAGGACCTGCGCTCGTACCTCGGGGATCGCGTCGCCAGCAGGCTCGCGCAAATGACCGCCCGAGTCGAGTTCGAGGCCGTCGACCGCAGACGCCACAGCGCCGCCGCCTGACTCCCCACAGGCCACCCCGCCGGACCGCGCCCCGCAGCGCCGTCCGAGGGGGCCTACCGCCAGCGCACCTCTCCGCCGACGCCCCTGCGCGCGGAGAGCGATCGGAGCACCCCGCATGACCAGCACGATGAACAGCCCTGCCCACCACCGTCAGCTCGGCGACCAGACCTGGCAGGCCGATGCCATCTGCCAGAGCACCGAGTACAGCCCGGTGGACCCCGAAGTCTTCTTCCCCGAACCCGACGAGACCGCCAAGATTGCCACGGCCAAGGCCCTGTGCGGCCAGTGCCCGGTTCGCCGCACCTGCCTCGACGCCGCTCTCGAAGGGGGTGACACCGACGGGATCCGTGGCGGCCTGACGGAAGAGGAACGCGGGCCGCTGCACGACAAGCTCGCCAGCCGCCTCGACTACAGCCGCGTCAACGCCACCATCGCCGGGCGCGACGTGCACCTCACCCATACGGAGCGCCGCGCGGTCGAGTACGCGGCCTACCGCCACGGGGTGAGCGAGCAGCGCCTGGCCTGGCTTCTGAAGGTCACCGAGGAGCACGCCAAGAAGCGATACCGCGAGATCCGCCGGGCCGAGCGCAACCGAACCCTGAACCAGCCCAAGACGAACACCCCACCCACCGAGACCAGCGGCGAGCGCCTGATCCGCGACGACTTCGGGACGGCGGCATGAACATCGCGAGCGCGCCGAAGACGGCGCACATATCCGGGTGGGACCGCGCGGCTGTCGTGGCCCTCGGGGGCGCGGGATGCGCCCTGTCGTACGACGCCCTGCAACAGATGGCCGTCGCCATCCACATCCGAGGCTTCCTCACCTACCTGTTCCCCCTGGTGATCGACGGCTTCATCGCCTACGGCATCCGAGCCCTCCTGGTCCTGCGGGACGCACCGCTGCGCGCTCGGCTCTACGTCTGGGCCCTCTTCGGCACGGCCACCGCCGCCAGCATCTGGGCGAACGCGCTCCACGCGGTCCGCATCAACCAGGACACGGTCGCCGGCACCGGCCTCCGGCTCGGCGACGCGGTGGTCGCGGTGCTCTCCACCATCGCCCCGCTGGCCTTGGCCGGAGCGGTCCACCTCTACATCCTCATCGCCCGGGGCCCGGTCACGGACGCTGACCGACAGAACCTCGGTGAGCCCGGTCACCTCGGTCAGACTGACCGGGGCGAGGCCATCGAGGTCACCCGGACCGACCGGGCCGGTCAGCAGCGGTCAGCGGTCGGTCAGGTCGAGCCCGGTCAGTCGGTCACCGCTCTGACCGACCGGCTGCCGCTGTCCCCGATCAACGAGGACACCACCATCCGGTCAGTGACCGGAGACTCGACCCCGGCGGCCAGCGGCCAGTCGGTCACCGACCACCCCAACCGGAGCCACGGTGCCCCTGACCTGCCGGGACAGGTGGACAAGGGGCGGACGGGCGCTGACCGCCCCGACGGCGCTGCCCCGGTCGGTGATGGCCAGAGCAGTCCGGCGGCGGTCAGTGCCCCGCCGGTCACCTCGCCGCCGGTCACTGACCGGGCTGCTCAGCCGACTGGTGACCGGCGTCCTGACCCGGACACCGAGGAGCTGCTGAAGATCGCCCGGTCGGCGGTCAGGGCCGAGGACAAACTCACCCGCAAGGTGGTCGCCCAGGCGATCCGAGGTCAACAGATCCCGCTGTCCAGCGACACCCTGACCGCCCTGATGGCCCAGCTGCGCGAGCAGCACCGTCAGCCGGTCACCTCCTCCCGGCCCTGACCGAACCTCCACGGAGTGGGTGACCGAGTCGGTCACCCCGGCCGGTCACCCGCTCCGCACGTCTTCGAGACATCCCGCCACAGCAGAAGCGGAGAGCACCCGATGCGCACTCACCCGGCTACGCCCGCCGAAGTCGACTCCTGGCTGACCGTCCTGCACCAGCACGGACACCTCCACCGCGCCCAGTCCGGCCCCGACACCACCTGGATCGTGCAACGCGAGCAGCACGACCGGCCCTGGACCCTGCACCACCCCGTCCTGGCCATGGACTGGATCGAGGAACTCGTCCGCGAAATCCAGCAGCAGGACCCGGAGACGAGCCGGTGAACACCAACGACCCGGTGGCCACTTCCGCTGGACAGAAGCGTGACCCCACCACGGCTCCTGGCGGAGCAAGCTATCGCGTACGACGGTCCTACGGCCCGACGTACGCACTTGCCCCCGCCCAGGAGGGCGGAGGAAGCACGGCTGACCCCCGAGCGAGGGCGCACGGAGACCAGCCGGGCAACCGGCACCAGGGGGCGCCGGTCACCGGGGGAGAAGCCGACCGCGACGACCACCGCGAGCAGCCGAGCCCGAGCACGCCCGCCTACCCCGACCGCAAACCGCGCCGCCGCACCCGCAACCCCAGCGAGCGCACCCGCAAGACGACCACCCGCCTCTCCGACACCGAGAAGACCGAGATCGCCGAGGCCGCCACCAAGCGCGGCGTCACCGTCGCCCGCTTCCTCGCCGTCTCCGGCCTGAGCGCCGCCCGCGGACGCGCCGCCATGCACAGCAACGATCAGCTTGACACCGCCATCGACGAACTCGCCGCCTTGCGTACCGCGCTGGCCCGGATCGGAAACAACATCAACCAGATCGCCTTCGTCCTCAACAGCGGTGGCCACCCGCGCGCCGGTGATTTCGAGCACGCGCTGGGCGCGCTGACCGGACTTCTCGCTCGCGTCGATGATGCGGCGAACGACCTTGTGACCCGGCGGCTGTGATGGTTCCCGACATCGGACGCGGCTCCCGCACCCATGGCCTCCTTGTCTACCTGTACGGCCCCGGGCGGCGCGAGGAGCACACCGACGCGCACGTCGTCGGCTCCTGGGACGGCTTCGCCCCCGACCCCGGCCGCGACACCGGCCTCGACCCCGACCCGAAGGTCACCCTCGCCCGGCTCACCGCAGCCCTGGACCTGCGGGTCAAGCAGGCCGGCGACCGCGCGCCCGCCAAGCACGTCTGGCACTGCTCGGTCCGCACTGCCCCCGGGGACCGGCGGCTGGACGACGAGGAGTGGAACGCCGTCGCCCAGCGCATCGTCCACGCCACCGGCATCGCCCCGGCCGGAGACCCCGACGGCTGCCGGTGGATCGCCGTCCGTCACGCGGAGGACCACATCCACATCGTCGCCACCCTCGTACGTGGTGACCTGCGCAACCCGCGCCTGAACTACGACTTCAACAAGGCCCAGGCCGAATGCCGCCGCATCGAGCAGGAGATGGGCCTGCGGCGCCTGAACGCCGGTGACGGAACCGCAGCGAAGAATCCCAGCAGCGCCGAGAGGTTCAAGGCCGAGCGCACCGGCCGCCCGGAGACCTCGCGCGAGACGCTTCGTGAGGTCGTTCGTCGAGCCGTGGCGGGAGCGGACTCGGAGGAGGAGTTCTTCACGCGGCTCCGAGAGGCGGGGGTGCGGGTGAAGCTGCGGCACGCTCCGTCCGGTGACGCGCTCGGCTACAACGTCGCCCTGCCCGGCGACCGCAACCGCCACGGCGAACCGATCTGGTACCCCGGCTCCAAACTGGCCCCCGACCTCTCCCTTCCGAAGATCCGCCTACGCCTCACCGACGAGGCCGCCGAACCGAGCGCGCCCGCGGTCGCCGCTGACCGGACGAACTGGTCACCGCCCGCTCGTCAACGACGCAACGCCACCGTCATCGCAGAGCGCTCGGCCACGCTCCTGGAAAGCGACGAGGACGGCGAGGCCGCCGCCCAGCTCGTCGGCGTCGGAGAACTTCTCGACGCGGTGGCCCAGACCTCACCGGCCACCACCCGCGCCGAGCTGGCCGCGGCAGCTCGCGCCTTCGAACGGGCAACCCGCAGTCATGTCCGCGCCGAACGCGCCGATACCCGGGCCCTCCGCTCAGCCGCCCGAGGCATTGTCCAGGCCGGCGGGGCGCTCGGCCGAGGCGAGGACGGCGGCACCACCGCCATGCTCGCCTCCACCCTCGTCCTCGTCACCCTCGCCGCCGCCCGCTGGCACTCCGCCCGCGGACACGCCCAGCAGGCCCACGCCTCCCGACAAGCCGCCGCGCACCTGCGCACCGCCTACCGGCAGGCCGCCGCCACCCCGTTGCGCATGCTGCACGACCAAGGCCGCGCCCTTCCTGGCGCCCAGCGCCTCATGCACGAGGCCACCCTTCGTGCCGTCCTGCCCGAGAAGGTCGTACGGGCAGGAGGCACGGAAGCGAGGACCGACGCCTTGGTCGCCACCCTCGCCCAGGCCGAGGGGGCAGGCCACGACTCCGAAGCCCTCCTGCGCCAGGCCATCGACATGCGCGAACTCGACAGCGCCGATGACGTGAACGACGTCCTGGTCTGGCGCCTGCGGCGCATTGCCCAGCTCCCGGCACACCCGGGTGACGGTGCCCGTCGTCCGCAGGCCGCCACCCGCCAGGCCACCACGCCGAGCAGCCGCACCAGTGAACGAAACGCGACGGCAGCCGTACCGCTCGGAACTGCTCAAGACCCCAACCGCCGCTCGCCACGTCGCTGACCACGTCGAACCGGACGTAGACCCGTCCGAGCGGACGCTGCGAATTTATGGACAGCCGGTTCCACCGGCTGTTACGGATGAAGACGGGACCAACAACCGGGAGATGACGCTCGTGCTCAGAACCACCACCCACACCACGGAGCCGGCACCCGCGCTGCCCGTCCTCCCCACTGGCACCCACCCCCTGCTGCAGCTCCAGGCCGAGACGCGGCCAGCCGACGGCCCTGGGGCGATTCGCTGCGTCGGCCACTCACGCGAACTCGCTCGCGGGGGCATCCCTGTGATGTGCTCCGCCTGCCGTGCCCGACGCGACTGGCTGCTCATCAACCACGGGCGCAACGTCTGGGTCCGCTGCCGGTGCGGCAACCAGTGGCTCGAGCCCGAGATCAGCCGCGCCGATTTCGACGCCCTGGTCGGCGGCCCGCACGGGACGACCTACCCGAGTGTCGAGGTGGGCTTGGCCGCGCTTGGGTTTGACGGAGTCTTCGTCGGCATCTACCTGGAATAACGAGTGCTGCTGCAGCGCATAGAATGAACCGCCCCGGGTGAGGTGGAGACTCGATTCCGTGTAAGGGTTCCGAGTCATGGCACGACCCTCGATAGGACCGCCGACGGCACAAGGGTCACAACGTCGTTCAATATCCGGAAGGATCTGAGCACGGTGACGATCGGGTTTGAGGCGCACTGCGAGGCAATCGCTCTCGGACATGATCCGATGAACTCGCCCTCGGCGGGAAGCACGCGACGACGTGCCGAGCTAGTGCACGCAGCGGTGCGTGGTGGCCAGGTCGGCGCGCCCCATCTGTGCCTCGACCGCGGTCAGGCGGATGACACGCTCGAGCCAAAGACAGCCTGGGATGTGCCACACCGGTGCTGGTCGGTGTTTGTGTGAAGTGGAGGAACGATCGGCGGCAGATGTCGTGACCGGGTGGGCTGCCACCACCACGGTACGATGATCGCCTCGAGGCACTGGTGCGACAGGATGGCCCATGAATCTGCGCGACATGGAGATCTTCTTCGCGGTTGCGGACGAGCTTCACTTCGGTCGAGCGGCCGCCTCTCTGCGGTTGAACCAGGCAAGTGTCAGTGAGGCTGTGGCTCGCTTGGAGCGGGTTATGGGCGAGCGCCTCTTCTTCCGCACGACGCGCCGGGTGTCGATCACCGAGTTCGGCTATCGCGTCCTCGAGACCACGCGGCCTGCCTATTCGGCTCTCTACGAGGCGTACGGCAAGGCTGTCGCGGACGGGCATCACCGAGGAGAGATCCGGCTTGGACACACCCCCGAGCTCGGTCAGGCACTCCTGCCGGGTCTGGTTCAGCTCTCGGCCGCGCCTGGCCCGGTTGCTCCAGCGCCCTGGCGACCGATCACGATGCACACCCGCGAGCAGATCGTGGCGCTGCAGTCGGGGGCGATTGACGTCGGTCTCTGCTGGGAGCCTTCCGTCAGCGACCAGATGAGCAAGGTCGTGCTCGTCGCCTCGCCGCTGGTGGCCATCATGCGTGAGGACGATCCGTTGGCGCAGGACTCCTCACCCATCGATCTGGCCGACATGGCCGACCGCCAGATGCTGGTGAGTCCTCGCGCGGACAATCCGACCGCCTTCGCCCGCCTCAAGCATGGTTTTACGCGAGCAGGCTTCGACCCTGACACCGTCATCGAGGTCTCCCACTACGACATCGTCTCGGTGTACGTCGCCCAGGGGTACGGGATCGGCATCCACCCCGTCTTCGCCGCCCACCTGAACCGTGTGCCCGGCCTCGTCTTCCGTCGGATCACTGGTGAGGGCCTTGACCTCAACGTGTGCGCGATCGTCATGTCCTCGCCGAGGACACCGCAGGTCAGCACGCTGCTCGACGCACTTCGAGCCGTCTGCACCGAGGTCATCGCCGCAGCCTGACGAGCGCGGAGGCATTGTTCGGCGCCGCCGATCAATCACGGTCAAGATGCTCGTTGATGTGTCCTTGAGCACACCTGAGGATGGATGAAGGCCCGCACCCGTGGGTTGAACATCACATCACTCAGGCGGTTGATCATGATCTCGAGTCAGGCGGTGACCGACCTCTCGGCGGCGTACTGGTTCGACGTGGACCACCGCGGCGCCGCGAACGCGCACCGGTTCTTCACGGCGGACGGTGTGCTGGGGTTCGATGCCGCGCGATTCCACGGACCCGCTGAGATCGAGGCCATGTACGCCGCGCGGCGTGCTCGGGGCCCGCGAGTCAGCCGGCACGTCGCCAGCAACGTTCACGTGCTGAGCAGCACGGGCGACCACGCCGAGGTTATGTCGTCCCTGTGCCTTTTCGCCGAGGACGGTTACGCGCCGCGATCGCGAACGGAGCCGGTCTCGGTCGCCGACGTGCGCGACCACGTGGTCGCGACCCCTGACGGCTTGCTGATCGTCAGTCGCATTCTCACCACTCAGTTCTTGAGCTCGGACGCCGAGCTCGCCGTTCCTACCCAGCCTTAGGCTCGCGCCTCGTTGAGCGCCGACGAAAGGTAATCACCATGATCACGCGCGTCTCATCCATCACGTTGGAAGTGCCCGACATCGAGAGTTCGATCGGGTTCTTCGAAGAACACATCGGTCTCACCGTGACGGAGCGCACCGGGGACAGGGCCTACCTGCGAGCGCGCTCCGTGCACCATGATCTGGTGCTCGTCGCGTCGCAGAGCGGAGCCACCTCGCTCCACACGCTGAACTTCGAGTCCGACGACGTGGCCAGCGACGTCGCGCGCGCCGTTGCGGCAGGGGCTAAGGACCACGGGCCGATCGACCACGCAGGTGTCGACACCGCCCACCTCCTTGAGGCGCCGGGCGAGATCGGTCTGTTGATCCACTCGACCCTGCAGACCGTCGACGCCGCTCCCGCCTTGCGCCTCGCGCAGCCGGCGCACTTCTCGCACTTCAACATCGGAACGCCCGATCCGGCCTCGCTGATCCGCTTCTTCGTCGACCTGGGCATGCGCAACTCCGACTGGATCGGCAGCGTCGAAGAGCCGCTGATCGGCTGGTTGCACTGTCCCGTCGACGGCGCCCTCCACCACGGGGTCGCCGTTCTACGGTCCCCGGACACCCGTCTGCACCACATCTCCTACGAGTACGACACCACCGAGCAGATCGTGGACCGGGTCGACAACTTCGTCGACGACACGCACTTCCTGGTGTGGGGGATGGGACGCCACGGCACCGGCGGCAGCATTTTCGCGTATATGAACGACGTCTCCGGCGTGATGGTCGAGCTGGGCACCGGGATGATCCGGATCGGCCAGGACCCGCGCTGGAACGGCCCACAGGTCTGGCCTCTCGACGACCCGCGAGGCGTGGACGAGTGGGGCTCCAGCGTCCCTGACGCCTGGATGGCGCAGCGTGTCGACGTGAGCTCCCCCGCGACGCTCCGTATCGAAGCGTGACTGACGTGACCACAGCGATCTCGGCACCCCAGTACGTCGAGTTCCACAGCGAGCCTCCGACGCCGACCGAGGGGGGCGGCAGGTCGTGGTCGTCGCGCGGTCAGAACTACGTGCTCGACTACGTCGAGGCGAAGGCCGCGGACCTCATGGTCTACGACTCGGACGTCGAGCACGTGCTGATCGTGCCGGACGATGGCGGTGACCTCGCCATCACGTTCGACGGCCAGAAGGTCCGTGTCACCGAGGCAGCGGTCATTGTTCTTCCCCAGGGGACGGCCGAGGTGGCGACCCGCCGATCGATGCGATTCATCAGGTTGGCCGACATCCGGGACGCGCGCGGTGCCGCCCGCGCCGTCAACAACGCGAGCTACCAGCGCGCGGATCCTCGCGTGGCCGGCGTCGTCGTCGCCGAGCGGGTCAAGGCAGCGAACGGTCCCGAGGTGTTCCTCCTGTCGGACCACCCGCCCGAAGAGGGCCGGTTCGGCACGATGTTCCAGTCCGAGACGTTCCTGGTGAACCTGTTGCCCCTCCAGGAGGGGCCGCGCGACCCGGAGGCCCTGTCGCCGCACCACCACGACGACTTCGAGCAGTGCTCCCTCGCGCTCGACGGCGAGTGGGTGCACCACCTCCGCACGCCCTGGGGTCCGAACCGCAACCAGTGGCGGGAGGACGAGCACCGCAGCATCGGGAGCCCGTCGGTGACGATCATCCCGCCCCCGATGGTCCACACGAGTGAGGCCGTGGGCCAGGGCATGAACCGCCTGGTCGACATCTTTTGCCCTGTGCGACGCGACTTCATCGACAGGGGCTGGGTGCTGAACGCCGGCAACTACTCCGTCACGGTGTCATGAACGGGTTCCCCCGCCTGCCCGGCGATCGTGCCGCCCTGGGCACGTGGGTCAAGCTCCCCGCTCTGGAGTCCGTCGAGCTCATGGCGGAGGCAGGCCTGGACCTGGTCGTGATCGACCTGGAGCATTCGCCGCTGTCGATCGAGACGGCGTCCGCGCTCGTGAGCGTCGCGCTGGGCCGCGGCCTGATCCCCTTCGTGCGGGTGCCCGATCACTCGCCGTCGTGGATCCAACGGTGCCTCGACCTCGGGGCTCTCGGCATCGTGGTCCCGCACGTCGACTCGCTGGAGGAGGCGGTCGCGGTGCAACGCGCATCGCGATTTGAACCTCGCGGACGTCGGGGGATGGGCCCGACCACCAGGGCGGGCGCGTGGAACCTGCGCGGCCCGCAGGAGTATCTCGCCGGCGGCGACGACGCCTGCGTCGTGATCCAGATCGAGTCCGCAGCAGGGCTTGCCGCACTACCGGAGATCCTCGAGCACGAGGCGGCAGACGGTGTGCTCCTGGGTGCCGCCGACCTGTCGATGTCACTCGGTGTGGCGATGGATGACCCGCAGGTGGCGGCGTACATGCACACCGCCCTCGAGCAGTGTCTGACGCACGGCGTCCCCTGCGCCGTCGCGACCGGCGCACACGCCGCCACGGCGGCGCGACTGGCGGAACGAGGCTTCGGCCTCGTGCTCGCGAGCAATGATGCCTCCCTTCTCGGAGCATCCGCCCGCGCCCTGGTGCATGCCGTGCGCGACGAGACCGAAGGCCCGGTAGCGGGCACATGAACTCACTGCGTACCCGCGCAGAAACGATCAACGAACCAGAGCGAGGAAGGGAGCCGAACATGGCCAGTCGTATCGATGTGCACAGCCACTACATGGGCGAGGTCAGCTTCAGGCTGCTGAAGGAGGCCGGGCTCATCCCGGAGAACTTCCCGATCAAGTTCTGGTCGGCGGAGGATGCCATCGACTTCATGGACCGCCACGACATCGAGACGCAGATGCTCTCCCTGCCGTTCAGCCTCCGTGGCAACGCCGTAGACCCACAGTTCCCGGCCCCCTTGATCCGAGAGCTCAACGAGACGCTCGCCGAAGTCGTCAGCGCGCACCCCGGTCGCTTCGGCGCCTTCGCGACGCTGCCCTTCAACAGCACGGACGCCGCGCTCGAGGAGATCGAGTACGCCCTGGACGTCCTGCACCTCGACGGCATCGCGCAGTCGTCGAACGTCGGCGGGACCTACCTGGGGCACACGTTCCTGGAGCCCGTCATCGAGGAGCTGGCTCGACGTGAGGTCCCGGTCTTCATGCACCCGAACGACTGCATCCACGCTGCGGACCTCAACCTGGGCCGGGTCGGATCCTTCATCGAGTTCCCGATGGACACGGCGCGCAACGTCACGAACGCGATCCTCACAGGCGTCTTCCAGCGCCACCCCGGTCTCAAGCTGATCTTGGCCCACAACGGCGGAGTCCTCCCGACCCTTGCATGGCGCATCTCCGAGCATCTCGGCATGGGGCAGGGCCCCGGCGACGCCAACATCGACGCACAGCACGTCGAGGAGGTGCTGCGCGGGCTCTACTACGAGGTCGCGCTGGCTGCCAGCCCGCACTCGCTCCTGCCGACGCTCAAGGTCGCCGATGCCAACCACCTCGTGTTCGGCACTGACTACGGGGCTGCGCCGGAAGCTTTCATCGCGCGCAACATCGAGCACCTGGTGAAGTCCGACGCGCTGGACGACGTCCAGCGTGTGTCCATCGAACGCGAGACCGCGCTTCAGCTGTTTCCCCGGCTCGCCAACGGCTGACCGGTCCAACCCTTCCGCCCCGGTCGTCCTCGGGGCGCGACATCCATCCAGGAGGATCTGAATGTCCCATCAACACACTCTTGCAGGCGCCGGCGCGCGCGTGCTTCCGGAGAACGTGCACTGCGACGTCGCCATCGTGGGGTACGGCCCGGTCGGGATGACCGCCGCTGCGCTGCTCGCCGCGGCGGGGCACCGCGTCGTCGTGGTCGAACGTTTCCCCCAGCGCTACGACAAGCCGCGGGCCGGCCACTTCGACGGCGAGACCATGCGCACGTTCCAACAGCTGGGCATCGCGCGCGAAGTCGAGCTGTTGGTCCGGAGGATGAACTCGTACGAGGCCGTCTCCTCGACGAACGAGGTTCTCGCGGCACTCAAGGACGGCGACGCCGGTTCCGGGTGGCACAAGAGCTACCTGTTCCACCAGCCTGAGGTCGAGGACGTGATCGACGCGGGCGGCCGCGACCTCGGCGTCGAGGTGATCATGAACGCCACGGCCGTCGACATCGCGCAGTCGGGTCACGGGGTTCGCCTCGTGGTCCGCGACAGCGACGACCTCGACGGAGCAGAATGCACGATCGAGGCGCAGTTCGTGCTCGGCGCCGACGGTTCCAACAGCTTCGTCCGTCAGAACGCAGGAATCGCCAAGCAGGATCTCGGATTCCCCGCGCTCGCGGACCTCGCCATCGACTTCGAGTACGACGACCCCGACGTGGAGGTCCCGCTCGGCGAGTCGGGGCACCTGATCGAGGACGACGTCATCGTCACCTTCGGACGCTGGACCGGTGGACGTATCTCGCGAGTGGAGGTCTGCAAGCTGGGGGACGAAGGGACTCGGGCCTACCTCGAGGACGAGGGCACCGCCTGGACGTTCCTCGCCAAGTTCGGCCTGAAGCCGGACATGGGCCGCATCGTGCGCAACTCGATCTACACGTTCGAGTGCACTGTCGCCGAGCGGTGGCGCGACGGCCGTGTCCTGCTGATCGGGGACGCGGCGCACACCACTGTCCCTTTCATGGGTCAAGGGGTGTGTGCCGGCATCCGCGACGCGGCCAACCTCTCCTGGAAGCTCGATGCCGTCCTGCGCGGCCAAGCAGACCAGACGCTGCTCGACACCTACGAGAGCGAGCGCTCCTCGCACGCCGTCGGCATCATCCGGATGGCCATGGCCATGGGATCCATGGTCATCCCGGCAGCAGCGGCAGCGGCTGACCTCCAGCACGGCCAGCTCCAGGGCTCCGACATGCCGGACCCCGGTGCTGCGTTCCCGCGCATCGGTGCCGGGGTGGTGCGAAATGGTGACGACCCAGCGGCAATTCCGGCCGAGGGCCGCCCGGCACTGCAAGCGCGAGTCGGTCGGGAAGGGCGGGTCGACCTGCTGGAGGAGTTCCTGCAGCCCGGGTGGAAGCTCATCACCCGCCACCCGGTGCCCGACAGCATGCTCGATGAGGACCAGCGGTCCTTGATCGAAGAGCTCGGCCTGCAGCGCGTGCACGTCTCCCGCGCCGCCGGCCCGAACCACTACGTGGACATCGACGGTGACTACGAAACCTGGTTCCAGGCCACGGGCCGACGGGCCTTCCTCGTCCGGCCGGATCACTACGTTTTCGGCGCAGCGGCCACCATCGAGGACGTCCCGGACCTGCTCGACACGTTGAAGGACGCCCTGACCTCCCACGGGTGGGTCCTCGGCGACCGACTCGCCACGCAGCACTGACCGTCACCACCACCTCCACGCGAAAGTTGAAGGACATCATGTCCACCTTTGCCAACACTCTCGATTCGAACAACTGGGTCGCCACCTGGGCCGGCCCCGTGGCACGTCACCCGGCCGCCATGGAGCCCATCGCGCAGAAGACGCTCCGCCTCCGCATCGAGGCGAGCGTGGGCGGACGGGCCGTCCGGGTCGTGCTGACGAACGAGTACGGCACCTCGCCGCTGCGGATCGGTGCCGCGTCGATCGCCACGGTCGACCAGGACGGCGACGAGGGGCAGCCCGCTCCGCTCACCTTCGGAGGGCAGAGCTCCATCGACGTGGCCGTCGGTGCGGTCGCCCTCAGCAACGACGTGGAGCTCAGTGTCGATCCCGGGCAGCACCTCTTCGTGAAGCTGTACCTGCCGGTGGAGACCAAGCCGGAGAGCGCGGTGCTGGTCCAGGGGCCCGAGCTACCCCTCAGCCACCCACTCGCGGTGGCCCTGCTGGACTTCGAGCGGGTCGAGCTCTCGTCCGAGGGCGACTTCACCGACGTGACCGGTCTCCCCGGCGCCACCCCCGGTGTCCACCTGCCCTTCCTGTCCCGCGTCGACGTCCTGGCGCAGGCCGACGTGAGCACCGTCGCCGTGCTGGGGACCACCTACACCGACGGTCTCGACGTGTGGCCCGACCACCTGTCCCGCCTGTGGAACACCCAGCCCGGACAGGAGCGGTTCTCCATCGTGAACCTGTCCGCGCGTGGGGGCAGCATGTCTCGCGGACATGCCCCCTCCGGGCGCGAGGGCGTGGTGACGCTCTTCGACCGGGAGGTGCTGTCACTGCCAGGCATCTCCCACGTCATCGTGTCGGAGGCACGTCAGGACATCACGACGGCGGGAGCCCGCTCGCTGAATGCCGACGGTTCGCGCTCGGAGTCCTCGGACGGCGAGGAGCTCCCGGTCACGGCCGAGTCCCTCAAGGCGGCCTACCGCCAGCTGATCGCGAAGGCACACGTCCGCGGGGTCAAGGTGCTGGCCGCGACGATGCCCCCGTTCCGCGGGGTTCCGGCGCCGGGCTACTACAGCGACGAGAAGGACGACCTGCGCGAGGAGATCAACACGTGGATCCTCGAGTCCGGTGAGTTCGACGGCGTCATCGACATCGACGCCCTCATGCGCGACCCCGAGGACACGCGCCAGTACCGCGAGCAGTACCGCAGCGCCAACTTCTACGGTCCGAACCCCCAGGGACACGCCGCCATCGCGGCGTCGATCGACCCCGCGGCCTTGCAGTAGCAGTCCGACCGGTCGGCTCCGCGTCGCCCCATCGACACCGAAGGACGTCATGAGCAGCAGCACCACACCCGTCGGTCCCGGCCGTGCACGAGACCCGATCTGGTCTCCGCGGCCGGTCGACGTGGACCAGTCACGGATCACGCAGTTCTCAGAGTTCCTGAGCAGCCGTACGGGGTCCACCTACCCCGACTACGGCGACCTCTGGCGGTACTCGGTCGACCACATAGGCGAGTTCTGGGCTGCGGTGTGGGACTTCTTCGACATCGTCTCCGAGGGGGAGCGGGGGCTGTCCCTCGGCGCCTCGGAGATGCCCGGGGCCGAGTGGTTCCCCGGGACCCGGCTCAACTACGCCGAGCACGCCCTGCGCCACGCCGGCGCCGGGCCGGCGATCGTGGCCATCTCCGAGAACGGGTCCACGGAGACGACCAGCTGGGACGAGCTGCGCCTCCAGGTGGCGAGCGTCGCTCGCTGGCTCCGGGACCATGGTGTGCAGCAGGGCGACAGGGTCGTCGGTTACCTGCCGAACGGCCAGCCTGCCGTCGTGGCGTTCCTGGCCACGGCGAGCCTCGGCGCGTTGTGGTCGACCTGCGGCCAGGACTACGGCGCGGCCGGCGCCGCCGCTCGATTCGCGCAGCTGGCCCCGGTGGTCCTTTTCGCCGCCGACGGATACACCTGGAACGGGGAGACGCACGACCGGTCGGACGAGACCGCGGCGCTTCGGGAGCTTCTTCCGACCCTCGAGGCCACGGTCCACGTGCCGGTCCTCGGCACGTCGAAAGTCCCGACCGACAGCCACCAGTGGGACACCATCCTCAGCGAGGAGGCGCCGCTGGAGTTCACTCGGGTCGCCTTCGACGCCCCCCTCTGGGTCCTCTACTCCTCGGGCACCACCGGCGTGCCGAAGGGGATCGTCCACGGGCACGGCGGTGTCGTCCTCGACCACCACAAGCTCCTGGGCCTTCACCACGACCTCGGACCCGGGGACCGGTTCTTCTGGTACACCACGACGAACTGGATGATGTGGAACATGGTCGTGTCGGGCCTGATGGTGGGTGCGACGATCGTGCTCTACGACGGCAGCCCAGCGCATCCCGGACCTCAACGCCTGTGGGACATCGCCGCCGATCACGACGTGGCCGTCCTGGGGGTGAGCCCGGGCTACCTGCTCGGATGCGCCAAGGCAGGTCTGGAGCCGAGTCGCGACCGTGATCTGTCGACGCTGCGCATGCTCGGGTCCACCGGCGCGCCACTGCCCGAGGCCTCGTACCTCTGGGTGCGCGACCACGTCCGCGCCGACGTGCAGGTGGCATCGGTCAGCGGCGGGACGGACGTGGTGAGCGGATTTGCCGGCAGTGCCCCGAACACGCCCGTCTGGGCGGGCGAGCTGTCGGCACCGCTGCTCGGAGTTGCGATGGAGGCGTGGGACGGGCGGGGGGAGTCCGTCGTCGGCGAGGTCGGCGAGTTGGTCGTCACGAAGCCCATGCCGTCGATGCCGGTCTTCTTCTGGAGCGACCCGGACGGCTCCCGGTACCACGACGCCTACTTCGACACCTTCGCCGGCGTCTGGCGTCATGGCGACTGGGTCACGGTGACCGAGCGTGGTTCGGTCACCATCTCCGGCCGCTCGGACGCCACACTGAATCGTCAGGGCGTACGTCTGGGGAGCGCCGACATCTACCAGGTCGTCGAGGACATGCCCGAGATCGACGACGCCATGGTCATCGGGGCCGAGCTGGACGACGGCGGGTACTGGATGCCGCTGTTCGTCGTCCTCGCCGCCGGTGCGGAGCTCGATGACGACCTGCGGGGTCGTATCAACGGGGCCATCCGGACCCAAGCCTCACCGCGTCATGTACCGGACGACATCATCCAGGTCCCCGCCATTCCTCGGACGCGGACCGGCAAGAAGGTGGAGATCCCCGTCAAGCGCATCGTGCAGGGTGCCGACCTGAACCGGATCGTGGGCTCGGACACCGTGGACGACGTGGAGGCCCTGCGCTACTTCGCGCGCTTCCGAGACGGCGTGTCCGCGTACACGTGAACGTACCCAACTGTGTACGGGTCAACGTGCTCAGCTGGTGATGTGCTGAGGCCAGTGCCTCGCACGGCGACACCTGACCCACGAGACGGCACCGATCGGCGATCGGTGCCGTCTCGTGCCGACTACACCTCGTTGAAGCCACGCGACGCGTCGTAGATGTCGAGTTCGATGAAGACCACGTAGAAGCTCGTTACGACGTACTGGACCATGACGTGGTCCTCCCAGACCGAGCGGGTCACTGTATCGGTCGTATAGGTGAGATGGCTGCCAGCGCCCTCTGGCTCGGCTGCGATCCTGCCGACCAGACGCAGGAACGTTTCTCGATCTTCTGCCGGCATGTTGTCACGGAACCGCGCAACCTGCTCGGTGAACTGCACTCGTCTCTTCATCAAGGCAGGACTCTATGGGCACGGTCAACGCCCGCGCCGGGAATTGCGACTGGGCCTGCAGGCCTGCAGGCCAGCTCAGGCGGCAGCTTCCTTGAAGTCCGAGACAAGGTCAGCCGAGCCCCAGGTTGGTCGGCAGCCGATGCACGTGCACTGAACGCCGTCATGGGCGAGCTCCAACTGAGCACATTTATCTGTACTTCGTTGAGCACATTCGCAAGTACGCCGACACGGCGCGAAGTCTGCAGCGGATCGCCGCTGATTCTCGACGTTTGCACGGTCCAACCGGGGCCGGGCAGGTGGCTCGACGTCTCGGCGGACCGAGCGTCGGGCGTCACGCGGTCGGCAAAGACAGACGCGCCCGCCGGACCAGAGGGCCGGCGGGCGCGTCTATGGCGGTACAGGATCAGAAGAACGGGGTCCCAACCGAGACGGGTCCTTCACTGGAGTTCTTCGTGAGCATGTAGGCGCCGACCGACTCGTAGCTGGACTCCAGCGGCAGGTTGTGGTTCGCGGCGGTGCTCATGTCGCGGAAGGCCCGCTCGATGACACGGCCCCGGTACACCGCGCTGGTACCGGCGATCTTGAAGATCTCGTCGACGACCTCGCGGCAGGACCGGACGGCGAAGATGTTCGCCTGCCGGATCGCGACGCGTTGGTCCATGGGGAGCTCGTCGTGCGCGGCCGCCACCAAGGCGTCCTCGACCGCCCCGTACAGCAGGCTGCGGGCGGCACGCAGCAGCGCGTCCGCCTTGGCGAAGGCGATGCGGTGGCTTTCCGTGTGACCCATCACGGCCGCACTGCGCGATCCGGGGATCGGCTTCGAGGCGACGATGCGCTGGAACTCGTCGAGCGCGCCGCGGGCGAGCCCCAGCGCGTGCGTCCCGTGGGCCAGCACGCCCAGCTCACGGACACGCTCCGTCGCGTGCTCGGCCCGGAGCGGGAACGGCTCGAGGAGGGCTTGGCCGTCCGGCACAAACAGGTCTTCGACCTCGATGTCGTGGCTGGCCGTCCCGCGCAGGCCGAGCCCGTCCCAGGTCTCGACGACCTTGCCCTGGTCCGCGGGCCACATGACCTGGATCATCATCGGGTGGAGGCCGTTGGGCGCCATCTGGGGCGTTCCGTCCTCGGTGACCACCATGGCGACGCCACCGTGCCAGGTCGCGTAGGTGGAACCGCTGGCGAACGGCCAGCGTCCGGTCACGCGGTACCCGCCCTCCACAGCCACGGCGCGGCCGCGCGGAGCGGAGGCGAATGCCGGGAGCACTCGCCCGTTTGTGAGCTCGCTGAAGCGCGTGTAGTGGTCGACGGTCAGCAGCCGGACGTGCCCCGACAGGACGATGACGGCCCAACCAACCGACGCGTCGATCCGGGCAATCGCCTCGACGGCCTTCAACCAGTCGACGGGGTCTGCTTCCTTGCCGCTGACCTTCGAGGGGATCCAGACGTCGAGGATGCCGGCCTCCTCGACAGCGCGCATGATCTCGGCGGGGAGGATGCCCCGCTCCAGGTCGTCGAGGCCGGCTCGGATGACCGGCTCGAGGGTGGGGATGGTGTCGAGCAGCGAGGTTGGCGTCTCGACCGGGGCAAGGCCGTCGGTCATAGTTTCTCCTTCGATGGTGTGAACGATGGTCGTGCGGGGTCGTCCCTGTCAGAGCAGCTGCGAGTGCGGACCCAGCGAGTGCCAGGTGCGGTTGTGGTAGACGAGCGGCGCCTCAGGCGTGGTCGGCACCTTGGCCTGCACCACGTGGACGGCGATCACCGTCGAGTCGCCGGCCTCCATGCGGTTGATGACCTTCCCGCGCACCCAGGCGTGCGCCGACGGGAAGAAGGGCTCGCCAGTCATCAGGCGACTCCACCGGCTGGTGTCCGCGAAGCGGTCGATGCCGCTTGTGGCGCAGAGCTGGGCGATGTCGAGCTGACCCTCGCCGAGCAGGTGCACCACGAGAGTGTCAGCCGCCAGGATGGTCGGCGCCGAGGACGAGATCGAGGAGATGGAGAAGACCAGGAGTGGGGGGGTGGCGCTGACCGAGAACACGGAGGTGGCCGTCAGACCCACCGGCCCGGCTGCTCCCTCGGCCGTGATCACCGAGACGCCGGCCGCGTGGTTGCGGAAGGCGAGCTTGAACTCCTCCGCCGACAGGCCACTGAGAGCGTCTGCCGCGGGCGTCGAATATGCATCGGGCGAGCGGCGCATGGATGCATCGGTGGTCATGAGGTGGTTTCCTCCTCGAAGATCGCCGGATCGATCGCTGCGGCGATCGCCCGGTGCCCGGCCTGGTTGGGGCCGTACTTGCTGCTGTGCCGGTATTCGTCGGTGAACTGACCGGGGTCCTCGGGGGCGCGCATGGGCAGGTCGGCAGAGTCGCGGATCCAGTCGTTCAGCTCGACCCGCATGGCTTCCTTCTGCTCGCTGTAGTAGCCAGGAGCCGGCACTCCACGGAAGTCCAGGCCTCGGTGAAGGACGTGCCGTGCACTGCGACCGTCGTGACGTGTTCGTGAGCGAGCACGTCGACGCGCGACAGAAAGGGCACGTGGTGGGATCGCGTTGCGTCCGGCAGGCCGACGACGTCGGTGAAGTCGCCCTCGGACGACAGGTTGGCCCGCCACCACTCGGGGTAGTACAGCGGGTGATCCGTCGGCAGCCCGGTGGACAGCAGACGGCGCTCTTCGGCTGGCACTCTCCCGGCAGGTACGCCTTGACGAGCAGGAACTGTCCGGGGCTGACCGGCAGGTCGACCTCGTTGCTGAGCGCTGTGGCACCGATCGCGATGTTGATGCCCGCCTGACCGCCGAACAGAAGTGGCACCGGCGTGCTCTCGACCTCGTCGGCGGTCGACGTCGCCACCGACGCACTTCCGATGGAGAGCGGTCGGGTGCCGTACTCGTTGGAGATGACGATGCGCACCGCCTCGCCATCGACGCTGGCCTCGACCCGGTGGCGCAGAGTCTGGTTGCGGATCGGCTTCAAGGTCTCGGGCGTGTGGCGAACGATGGGTCCCCCCAGGTGGCGACCCAGTTGGCCTCGGCCAGGGCATTAGCTGCGGTGGACATTATTTCCTCTCGAGGGCATGACGACGTGCGGCATGGCCGCACCTCTCGCCGCGCGCGGATGTCTCAGGTGACGTGGCCCGCAGCCTCGGGTACTCGGTCACGCGGCCGGCGCTGTCGCGACAGGCGGTGGCGGTCACACCATCCTCTTGCGTTGCTGAGGGCTCATCAACGAGAAATGCAGGTGCTATTGATCGGCGGAGCCGAAGAATCGGCGGGCGTGGTGTGCGCGAGGTGGGCTGGCGTTGCAGGACGACGGCAGCTGTCGCATACGGGCGCTACGGGTCGCGGGATAGCGGTCGCGAAACACGTGTCGAAGGATCGGCGGCCGCTCGTTTCAACATCTCGGTGCCGTCCGCCGCCCCCGCCGAGCCTCGTAGGGTGCGTCAGGGTGTACTGGCGTGCTCAGCCCTCGAACCGGAGCCGGACCCGGACGCGAGTGCGTCGAGCTGGGAGGCGAGTTCCTGGCCGAGGGTCCGGGCAGGCCGGACGAAGGGCGGCGTGCGAGCTTGCTCGGCGTTGCCCCGGGAAATCCCGGGGCAACGCCGAGGCGCTGTCGAGGCCGGTTCAGGCCGCGGACATCTCGGGCTGGGCGGCGGCCGGCCGCGGGCTACGGCTCCTCCCGCGACGGTCGGCGATCAGTGCGAGGGCGAGACCAAGGGCGACCCAGGCCGTGAGGGTCAGGGCGGGCACGAGGGCGCCCGTGCCTTCGAAGAAGGCGTTGGCGCGCAGCAGGCTGCCGGAGGCGCCCGGCGGGAGGATCTGGCCGAGAGCGGCCCAGCCGGCGGGCAGCCAGTGGGGGCCGGTGGCGAGGCCGGACAGGGGGTTGCCCAGGAGCATCATGACGGCGGAGCCGGCGCCGAGGCCGCCGAAGCCGAGGAGGGCTTCGAGGCCGATGAAGGTGGTGGACAGGGCGGCCATGCCCAGGGAGAGGCCGAGGGAGGTGAGCCAGTAGTTGCCGTCCAGGGAGCCGGTGCCGAACTGGAGGAAGGTGGCCACGGCGGCGCCCGCGACGAGCGAGAAGGCGAGGACGCCGACAAGGCGGGTGCGCAGTCCGGAATGGCCAGGGAAGAGCCGGGTGAGGGCGATGGCGGGGATCATGCCGCCGAAGATCATCGGCAGGGCGGCGGAGGTGAAGCCTGCCCCTCGGGGGTCGTCCTCAGGGAAGGGCACCACGTCGTGGACGGTGGCCTGGGCCTGCTGCTGTTCGGCCAGCGTGTTGCCCAGTGCGGTGAGGGCGCCGGCGGTGGAGGGGCCGGCGGCGGTTGCGGTGTAGACGTCGACGCCCTCGGCGCCGAGGGCTATGCCGCCCATGATGTCGCGGTCGTGGATCGCTTTTTCCAGGGCGCCCGGCGAGTCGTACACGGTGACGGTCCACGCGTCGCCATCGAGCTTCTTCTCGGCGGCCGCGGTGGTCTGAGCGGGGCCGCTGACACCGACGGGGTCCTGGTGGGGGCCGCCGTTGACGCTGGGGAGTGCGAAGGCGCACAGCATCAGGGTGACCAGGGCGGCGAGGCCGAGGATGACGACGATCAGTTTCCGTGCCGTGCCGCCTGGTGCGGTTGCGGCTTCTGCGCCGGAGGCGCGAGGGCTGGACATGAAGTGCCTGTTTCTGGCGGAGGGGTGGGCGGGAACCGTGGGACCAGACCTGCGGGACGGTCCGGAGCCGCAGGCGGTGCGGTGGGCGCGAGGGCAGCGGCCGTGCGGAGGATCCCGTCAAGTGGACCGAGTAACGAGTACAGGGTACCTTTATCCGTATGTCAAACGGTGAAGTTCAACCCCGGCCCCATCCGGTCCCCCAGGAGATCGTGGACGCCGCACTGCGGGCGGCCGAGATCCGGGGCGCTCCCGTGGCCGACGTCCCGGTCCTCGCCATCGCCCAGGAGGCCGGTGTCTCCCGCAGCACGCTGATGCGCCGCCTGGGAGGCACCCGCCGCACGCTGGACGAGGCCGTGCGAGGGGCGGGCGTGGACCCCGGCGGCCGCAAGCCCGTACGAGAGCGTGCGGTCGAAGCCGCGGCCGCCCTCATCAGTGAACGCGGCCTGGATGCGGTGACGTTCGAGCTGGTGGCGGGCTCGGCCCGGTGTTCGGTGCACAGCCTGTACGCCGTCTTCGGCTCACGCGACGAGCTGCTGGACACCGTCTTCGAGCGCTACAGCCCGGTCCTGGCTGTGGAGGACGTCCTGGCCGGCCCGCGCGAGGACTTCGAGGCCACCGTCCGCCGCATCCACCGGCTCCTGGCCGAGGCGCTCAGCCGCGAACCCCGTGTCATGCCTGCCCTGTTCGCCCAGGCGCTGGCCCGTCCGGGTGACGACAGCGTCCAGGCGATGTTCCGGCGCAACTATCCACGTCTGATCACCGGGATCGGGACATGGCTGTCCGAGGAGACCGCCGCCGGGCGCATCCGCGATCTGCCTCCGATCCTGCTCATCCAGCAGTTGACCAGCCCGGTCGTCTTCCATTTCCTGATGAGGCCCGCCATCGGCCCGGTCGCCGGTGCCGACATGCCGGACACCGGCGAGACCCTGGAGACCTTCACCCAGAACTTCCTTCGGGCCGTTGCCGTCACCCCGCCCTGCGGGAACTGACCGCTTCCGAAAGAGCGAGTTCACCTGGCCACCGCTCGCAGGTCCGAGGGGTGCTCCTTCGACGCCCGCGCCCGCTACCTGCTTCTCCGACACGTCCCAGAACAGCTTCGGCGCGCACACCCGCTGGAGCTTGTTCACCCCCGCCAGGAGACTGTCCAGGCCCAGAGCGTCGATGAAGGCCCACATGCGGGCGGTCTTTGTGGACGTTCAGGTTGTCCCAGACCCAGACGATAGGTGCGCCGAGTTGCCGCAGCGATGAGGAGGTCGCGGTACTCGGTCCAGGCGAGGATCTTGCGCCCCCGGCCTTGTGGTCCGTGTGTCGTTTGGGCCGGTAGATCAGGCGGGAGTGTTTCCCGGCTTTGTAGCAGCACAGGGCGGCGCTGGGAGCGTCCGCGGACCCGGATGACCGGCGTGGTCCCGCGTCGACTCCACGTGCGTGCGGCCGGTGCGTCATCGAGGAGCCGGCTTCGTCCTCGCAGACGATCCAGGCCCCGAGCGCCGCCGCGTTTTCCCACCCCCGGCCACACCTCCTTCGCTCAGCCGGCCACCGCCGCCTCGTCACGCTCGACCGCACGACGGGCCGGAACCTGATGGCTCCAGCCGTGTCTGCGTAGCATCTGAGAGATTCCCGACGGAGCCATCGATTTGTGGAACCTGCGGCCTATCGGAGTCTTGATCCTGGCCAGCGTCCATCGCTGGTCGGGCCAGCCGTGCGCGATCGGGCCCTTGGCCAGCTCCTCCTCAAGCACTGCGAACAGCGCGTTGCTCAGCTTTGGCCTCGACGCCGGGCCGCGGGACCGGATCCCGCTCGGGCCACCCTTCCACGCCTGCCGCCACCGCTGGACCGACCGGACGCTGACCCGTAACTCCTTCGCAACGTGCGTGCTGCCCCGCCCGGCCGCGAACATCACCGCTGCTTCCATCCGGATCCGCTCGCGGGAGGCTTGCCTCTCCGCGGTCAGACCCCCACCCTGCGGATACCTCATACATCTGGCATACCGCGACCCCTACGACAAGACGCCTTCAAGGTCGGTAGTTGGCCGGTGTTTCCTCCGGCCGGGCGGAGCTGTGCAGGTCGCTGCGAAACCCCCGGCCGACCGGCCTCCAGTTCTGGAACGTGGACGGCTTCCAGCGGGGACGGTCCGGCACGCTGTTGTCGTCTGGCGAGGGCAGACTGCCCCGGCTCTTGCGACTGCGGGTCGCGCCGACGCTGATACCCAGGTGGGCGGCGACCTCCGGGTATCCCCAGAGCCTCTGGTCGTCGGCCATGGTGTCCTCCTCCGTCGGGTCGAGCGTACGCAACGAACGGGTGGACGCACGACGAGGCCGCCCCTGCCTCAGCGGCGTGGGGCGGCCTTCGGCGGTCCTCGTTCAGACCCCGGCGAGCCGGTTGGAGAGGTCGAGGGCGTCGGTCGCGAAGGAGAGGGCGGCGCACAGGCCGGTCACCTCGTACAGGGTCGGGCGGACCAGGCGCGGCCAGTTGTCCGGGGCGGCGGGCCAGGAACCGAGGAGCACCTCGGCAGTGGTCAGCCCCAGGTGCGTCGTGACGTCCCAGCCGCTGCGCGATGCGGGCTCCCAGCGCAGCCGAATGCGCCCGAGGGGGAGTCTAGAAGTCTCGGCGGCGAGCCAGGTGATGTCGAGCGGGCCGTCGGGGCGGGTGGAGATGCGCTGGAGAAGCGCGCTGTGCACGCCGTGCGGCATGGGGCGCGCCGCGACAGTGTGCAGTGCGAGGCGGGGTGCGGGGCGCGAGAGTGACGGGATGGGAAGCCTCCGTGATGGTAGGGAAGCGCTCAGGCCCAGGTGAGGGCGTCGCGCGCCCCCACCGGGAGGTAGTCCTCCTGGCCGTCGTCGGCGATGTACGCCTTGCCGTCGCGGACGACGACCTTGGCCCCCACGAAGTGGGCGAAGGGGAAGTCGGGGTTGACGGCGAGACGGACCGGCAGGTTGGGGTCGAGTTCCTGGAGCTGGCGGAGCAGGTGGCCGACGGTCAGGTACTGGGGCAAGGGAGTCTCCGTGAACGGTGGACATTGACGGGGCTGGTCGGCCGGACGACGGGGAGTCGTCGAGCCATCGGTGTGGTCACTGAACGAATGTGCGGAGCCTGATCGGCAGTCACCACGAGGAGTTGGTGACCAGGGCGGCGAGGAATCCGGCTACGGCCTCGGAGGGGGTGTGGAGACCGAACTCCTGCACCCATGCGTCGCCCTCGGCGGGCTGTACCCGGACGTGCCAGACGATGTTGTGCTGCCAGGCCGACGGGTCCTCGGAGAGCCAGCCGACGTAGACACAGCCGTCGGGGCTGGTCGCGTGGACGTTGGCCTCGGGGGTGTCGGCGATCGCCCACCCGAGTGCGTCCAGGAGATCAAGCACCGGCCCCGCACCGTGGTCGGCGGAGAGCCAGTGGAGAGCATCCGCCGTGGGGGCGGACAACGGCAGGAAGGAGAGTGGCAGAGGTACTCACGGTTACATGGATCCCTTCGTTGACCTGCGGTTTTCCCGACACCCGTACGTTGGCATGCGGCATGCCGAAGTGCGTAGTCGTTTCCCGGCAGGGATGTCTGCCGTGGGCGAACTCGGGTCGTCGGCAGGTGACGGGAGATCCGGGAATGGACAGGCCACCGCGGTTGTCCTACATGGGTTGCGGCGACGGGCCGCAGGCGAGACAAGGGGGACAGCGATGGCCGAGGCGAGCAGACACTGGGGCGGCGCCGGATTGGAGCGCAAGATCCGCGCCGCCGGACGGCCCTGGACCGTGGGCGACATCGCGATGGTCGCCGACGGCCAGTGGGGAGTCGGCGCACAGCCCGACCGGTGGCCGGACGAGGAGACGGTGGAGCGCCGGGTCGCTGAAGGCCGGCGCGTGGAGCTCACGGTGGAGGAGCTGGCCCGCGCGGTGGGCCCCCGGGCCGAAGAGGGCCACCGCGACAGGAATCGGAGCTAAGCGTTCAACGTCGGGGCCCCGTTGTGGGCGCTGACGGCCCTACGACCGCCGCCGGAGAGGACGGTTCGGGCACGGCCCCCGGGGCGTGCCGCGTCTGCCCGGAGCGGGCGACAGCGGCCTGAGCCAGCCGAACCGCCGGTGCCTCAACCTCGGGTGCGGCGGCCTCCCGAGCCTCCACCACGCGCCGGATCGCCTGGAGGTACGCACGGCTCTCCGCGTGGGCGACGCGGAGCTTGACCGCCGTTTCGGTGATCCGGTCGAGTTCGTAGAAGTCAGGCACGGACCCATGCCGGGACAGGGCGTGAAGACGGTCCTGGTGAACGGTTACCGCGCTGTCCGTGATGGCCAGGGCCGCGCGGGTGTGCATGGCGCAGCGCAGGAGCGGGTCCTCGCTGGGGCGGCGGACCCCTAGGACCTCAAGAGCTTCGATGGGCTGGCCCCAGGCGTTCTCGATCATGGCCGTGGCCTGGTCGAGCATGGTGGTGGGCATGGTGGAACTCCTGTTGGGCGGGGACGGTCGCGAGTGGAGTGCGGCCTGGGGTGGGAGTCAGCGTCCGCGCCGGGTCGTCGGCGAGCTGGCCGGCAGCCGGGCAGAGGTCGCGGGCGCGGGGTGTCCCGTCCGTTGCTGCGCCGCCCCCGTGGAGCGGCTCTGCGCGGCCATCACCCGTAGGTCGGCTGCTGTGCGTGGTGCCCGCGCGGCACGGTGTACGGCCTGGGTGACCGCGGTGCGGCGTACGTCCAGCGGAGTCGGAGCGCGACGGACCTGAGACTCGGCGATCGGCGTCGCCGAAGCGACAGGGGTCATGGTGACCAAGTGCTGCATCCGCCGGTCGACTTGGTGGCGCTCGCGGACCACCGGGGTCGACTTCGCCATCACAGCGGCGGTTGCGGCGATCAAGTGGGACGGGGTGCGGGCCGTGAACGTCGCTTCGGCACGAGTGCCCCAGCCCGGCGGGCCAGCCCACAGCTCAACGGTCGTGCGGTCGGAGCCGTAGCCGCGCCGATCGATAAGGATGCCCGCTTGGTCGTCAGGAGCGATGATCTCGACGGTGCCGAGTTCAGCAGCTCCGTCAAGGTTCCAGCCGGCATCGGTCAGCGGCCGGACGGTGTCCCTCCAGGGGACGGTTGGCCCTGTCAAGAAGCGGCCGGGGGTGTCGGAGGCGAGGGCTTCGTCGTAGTCCTGGACCAGTGCGGCGGTGAGGCCGGCGACCATCTCGGCCGAAGTGACGTGGTTGAACGTCGCCGTCCAGCGAGGCGCCGAGAAGGCGTCCTCGGCTGCGCTGATCTTCCACAGTTCGAAGTCGTCGCCGAACCAGCCGATCCGAATCCGTTGGTCGGGAGAGGTCACGAGGAGCTGGCAGGGGCCCTCATCGAGGTACTGATGGGGCCAGTGAGCGACGGGCGCGAAGCCAGCCTCGCCGGTCCCGTTGGAACCAGCCAGATACATGGGGCTGACCAGTACCTCTTGGTACCGGGTCGGGTCATCTGGGGCGTACATGGTCGAGTCTCCGGAAGCGAAGGAGGAGAACGGATCCGCGTATGCAGTGGCGGGAGCCGCCGGAGCGCACGCGGATGCCGTAGTGGCGGCGAGTGGCCTCTAGTTCTCACGCCCGTCACCGGCCCCGGCCCGGTGCCGACTGAGCGGTCACGGCTGCCGGCACCCGTGGTTCCGGCTGAGGCGCGTGGCTGAACATGACGTTCGACGCGGCGGCGCTCCGTCGTAGGGCCGCCGCGGTCCGGGCGCTGTCGGCTCCCGCCCCCAGCGGAATGCCGACGTGGGTGCGCGTGGCTCCGCTGCCGGAAGCGGTGCCGCTGTTCCACCTCGCAGCGCGAAGGGCTGGCTCCAGTGCTCGACACTCGCGTAGACGGCCCCCAACGCCTGGCCGGCATCAGTGAGCACGTACGGGTCTCCGTGCCGGGAGCCCGTCCGCGTGACCAGGCCATCGGCCTGAAGCCGGACAAGTCGCTGCCGTGCGAGGCCGTAGTCCAGACCGGCTGCCTCGGCGATGTGAACGAACCGCATCTGGCCGTCAGCCGAATCGAGAGCCTGAATCACGGCAGTTGAGTGCCGAAGATGCAAGCGGCGCAGCGCGTCCTCGACACGCTCGGCTTCGGCCATCGGTTCCTGTGGCAGGTGGGTGCGGGACCAGTCCGACACCGTGCGGAGGACGGGGGCCAGAGACGTGCCGAGCGCGCTGAGCCGGTACGGCGCGCCCCGCCGGTCGTCATCGCGGATCACCAGTCCGTCAGCGTGCATCGTGGCCAGCCGTTTGCCGCCGAACTGCTCACTGACGAAGGGGAGCTGCGCAGCAACGTCGCGGACGCGTGCGGGTCCGTTCACCTGGGCCAGAGTCATCGCGGTCCAGGCGGTCCACTTGGGCCCGACCCGGGCGAGAGCCTCCTCGACGCGCTGGGCGTCGATGGAAGCGATGGAGAAGGTGGGAGGCAGGCCGGGGGTAGCCATGGTGGGGTCCTTATCGGGATGAGGTCAGCGTGAGCGGGGGGTCGCGAGGGAGGTCCTGGCGACGGGCGCGGCGGCCGAGTCGGAGAGCGCGCTTGACGTGGTCCGCGTGGTGGTGCGGCCGAGGGCGGCGGACACCCGGGAGGTCGTCGCGCGACCATCACGCAGGGCGGCTTCCCCCTGCGCAGTGAGCGAGAGGAGCTGGCCGGGCCGGTACACGTTCTCGGTGATGTCCTGATGCAGTAGCCCGTCGGCGACCAGCCGCTGCACGGTCTGAGGGAAGACCGCCGGGTCCTGCCACTGGGCCTTCTGCCGCGAGATGTACGGGTCCTCGCCGATCGCGTTGCGGCGAAAGCGAACACCTCCGGCCGCAACCGCTTCGAGGGCTACCAGCCCGCGCTCCCCGGCGACGGCCCAGTCGTCGTCCCGGGGCCTCGTCTTCTGGTCCGGCCCGTGGCTCTTGTTGCGCGCGTGTTGATCAGGCTCGGGCGAGGAAAGAAGCTGGCGGTAGGCAGACAGGGACTCGACGAGCTGGCTGTATGCCCGGTCCTGCTGGGCCAGGCCGTCTCCGAGGTCCGGGAGAGCTGTCCGCAGCAGCGCGTACGACACCTGGGCTCGGCCGACCTCACCGCGACCAGTGCCTTCGAGCAGCCGCTGAGCCCGCTGGACCGCGTTGAGCACGCTCTCGTGTCGCTCGTCCAACGCCGCTGCGGCTTCGATGACGCGTGTAGCGGCCTGGTGCAGCGGCTCCTCCGGACCATGTGCGAGGGCGTGCACGCTGACATCCCCGACACCGAGCACTTCGACGACGAGATAGGGCCCAGGGTGTGTGTCTGCGTCGTACGGGTTCACTCCGTTGCCTCCATCCGGGCGAGCAGGGAGCGGACCAGAGCGGGCAGGCTCCCGGGGTCGTTGTCGAGCCGAGGGCGGTCGCTCACTTCGCTGAGGAGTTCGGCGTCATCGAGCAGGCCGCTGGAAATCTCCATGCAGGCGTCGGTGATCCGGGCGGCGGCGAGCAGCGACTGGGAGAGAACCTCGACGTAGTCGTCCGGCGCGAGGCCGGCGGCCTCGGCTGCGTTGCGGACCGCCTCCAACTCAACTGCGTTGAAGGCGAAGTCGAATTCGTCGTCCCGCTCTGTTCCGTGGGACGTGGCGGCGATCGGAGCGCAAGGCTCCGTAGGGATGCCCACGCGGGTGCAGATCTCGTCGACCGAGGAGGTCAGCTCGGCGAACGACTCGGTGAGCCACCCCAGCGCGGAGGCGTAGGAGGCCAGAGCGAACAGGCCCGCCGAACCAGCGGGGCGTGGCTCTATGGCCACGAAGCCCTCGAACCGGTCGTTCAGCTCGGTGATCACGCGGGGCCCAGCGGCCAGCGGACCCAAGACGGGATGCAGGTAGGAGCGGGCGGCAGCCGTCGGGTACTCGGCGGCAGGGATGCCGCCGACGTTCTGAGCGGCCTCGGTGAGGAGATGCGCCAGCTCTGAACGGGTCAGCGCAGTATGGTCGTTGGTCATCGCTGGGCGGCCTTTCGAGAAGCAGTGGCCGAGGGCGGCGCTGGTGACGGGGCAGCCGCGCGGCCCGTTATCGGCCGTTCGGTGGTGAGCGTCGAGCGAGACCGGGCGGCCTGCACGCGGGCCTCCGTGGCGGAGTCCGGGCCGACCGCTTGCTGGGGCTCGGTCCGTAGGTGGGCCGCGCGGTAGACCGCGTAGTCCTTCCGGCTGCCAGCCGCCACGAGGTAGATCTCGCGCTTGTGGGTCGAGGTCGGTGGCGCTTGGCGGAACTGGATGACCAGCCGGTAAGAGACCTCTGGGTCGACGTACACCTTGTGGAAGCCGGCGAGGCGGCCCTTCAACGGCAAGCAGTCCTCGCTTCCGTGGACCAGGTTCTGCAGCTCCAGCAAGGCCAAATCGCGTATCTCAGAGGGGAGTTCCCGCAGGTCGGCGATGGCGTCAGGGTGCGCGGCGAAGGCGAAGCGGGCGCGGCTCACATCAGCCTCCCCTGGACCGCACGCTGGACCGGTACCGCCGCTGACGCGCGGGGCGCGTCGAGCCCGGCCTGCGGTGTCGGAGAGGTTCCGGCGGACCGGGAAAGGGCGATGCGGGCTATGCGGACCCGGACGACAGCACCGTTGTGGTCGCTGTACTCCGGAGGCTCGGGCAGCGGTTCGCTGCGCTCGTCCAGCCAGGTCTGGGCGACGCCGACGTCGGGGAAGGCGCCTTCGCGCATCGTGTACGTGCCGGCACCGTGGTTCCACTCCTCGTAGAAGAGGCGAACCGGTGCCTGGGTGGCCTGGGAGTCGTTGACGAGTGTCCACGCCTCGCTGGGGTTGTCGTCAGAGGTGTAGGTGTCGAGGACCTCGTAGCGGGTGCCCGACTTCTGGATCTGCTGTTCCACCTGGAGGGTGAGGTCGTCGGCGGGCTCGATGTATTCGCCACCGTGCAGTGCGATCCGTTCGAGCGGGCAGCCGCGTTCTGCCAGCCAGTTCTGCGCGAAGGACGCCGTGGCGTGGTGACTCGTCTCGAACGTGAACGTGGACTGCCGCAGATCCCGAGCAACCGCGATCGCAACGAGCTGTGGCTCGCCGGGTATCCCCCAGGTGACCGATCGGTCGTGGGCGAGGACGAAGCTGTGCGAACCGTTGGGCGTGGTGTGGTGCTGGGACAGCACCGTCAGGTCGCCAGTCCAGAGGGCCTCCATCGCTTCCTCGGAGTCGTCGTCGACCGGCGAGGCATCGTCGAGGCCGAAGTCGAGAATGTCGTTCACGCCGCCACCCCCGCCTGCTCGGGCGCCGGGGTGGCCAGCACCCGGTGATTGGGGCGAGTTGCGCTGGTCGTGCAGGCCGCGAACGGTCCGTCGGGCGCACGCAGGTGCGCCAGGGTCTGGTCCAGGTGGTCGCGGTGCCAGGTCGAGGGGCCGGACAGGCCGGCCTCCGTGTCGGTGAACTGCTGCCAGGCGAGCCAGAGTGCGTGGAGCCGGGCGACGGCCTCGGGGTGCTCGTGCCAGTGCGCGCACCAGGGACGGCTCGTGCTGATCTCCCGGCCGTACACCGGCAGGAAGAGGTAGTTCACCCAGTCGCTGAGGGCAGCGAGTTCGACGGCATATTCCTTGCCGCCCAGGGCGAGGATGAACACCGAGGCGGGGCCGTCGAGCTTCTTCCCGTCAGCCGCCTCGGCTTCCGGAGCGCCGTCCGGCGGCTGGATGGCGCCGGGGTCGGGCTCGGAGCCGAGGCGGTCGAGGATGACGCCGTGCTGCCTGACCTCGGCCATGGTCTTGGCGAGGGTGCTGGCGAGGTCGTCGAGGTCTGCGTCGGGGACGCGGTACGGCTCGGGGCCGGGGGAGGGCGGGCTGGTGTCGGCCATGGGGGTGTGCTCCATCTGTGAGACGGCGACATGCCCGAGAGGATCCGGAGAATCAGCGGTTTGGTCCGGCCGGAAAAACGCGGTAGTGGAGCGCTATCGGTCGGCGCAGCGGGGACAGCGGAGGAAGGGTGGTGCCAGCAACTGCAAGGCGCGCTCAGCCTGTTGTGGGACGACGCCGTTGCCGAGCGCGGTGAGCTGCGCCGGACGGCCGAGCCCCGGAGTCGCGGTGACCCAGCCGGCGTCGAGGCCCTGCATCCACTCCACGAAGTCCGCGCGGAGCCGACCGGCCGCGTCCGTGGGGGCCGGGGCCGGGCGGGTGAGGCTCTCCCATCGGGTGATGGCGGATCCGTACGCTCCCCATCGCCGGTCCGCGTCCCCGCCTCCGGTATCTCCTCCGCCCAGAGGGGCAGGACCACCGCCGACAAGGGAGGCCGCCATCCCTTCCCGGGGCGGCGGCCCGGGGTGCCCGTGTCGCTGGCCCTCGGCGTCGGCAGCAGAGAAGCTGCCGCGCTGGGCAGGGTCATGTCGCCATTGCCGTGCCGCTGGTTCGGCGAGCCCTTGATTCCGTCCGACGCCTTCGGGGTCGGCAGCAGCAGCCACTCGACCTCGTCGGCCAGGTTCGGACCGTGCCCCCCGCTCTTCCGCTTCGATGGATGCTGGCTGCCGCCGTTCTTCCCGATGTTGCTGGTCGGCGTCTTCAGCAGGGTGCCCGGCGGGCCAAGCGGCGAGGAAGGTCCGCTCGCGGCGGTGCGGAGCCCCGACGTCGGAGGCGCGAAGCACGAGCCACTTCGCGTCGTACCCGAGGTCGGCCAGGGATCCGAGTACGGCACCGAGTGCCCGCAGAGCAGGCTGACCTGCGGTGTCTCCCAGACACCACGGACAGGGTTCCACGTCGCCAGGGGAACCGGCGGGGGAGGTGAGGAGGCCGCGCACATTCTCGATCACAACCAGGCAGGGTCGGAGGGCTGCGACCGCACGGGCGACGTGCAGCCAGAGCCCGGAGCGGGTCTGGGCGTTGAGTCCGGCCCGGCGGCCGGCGACCGAGACGTCTTTGACAGGGGAAGCCAGCCGTCAGGACGCACACCCGGGGGACGGTGGACCAGTCGACGGCGGTGATATCGCCCAGGTTCGGGACGCCGGGCCAGTGGCGGGCCAGGATGCGTGAGGCGTTCGGGTCGACCTCGGCATGCCAGGCGAGCGTGCCGCCGAGCGCGGACTGCACACCCAGGTCGAGGCCGCCGTACCCCGAGCAGAGAGACCCGATCAACGGGGTGGCGAGGCTCGGGGCCGTGACGCGTAGGTCCGGCGCGGCTGCGGAGATGGGGTAGATCAAGGCGAGTTCCAGGGGCAGAAGAGGCTGGTGGGGAGGGGGCCTCACGGGTGGCCGCGCGAGGGTGGTCGGGCTGCTGACAGCGTGGGGAGACGGCTGGCCGGGGCTGGGGGTGACGCGCCTGGGCGGGGTGTGCTGCGGGCGCGGGCGGCCTTCACTCGGGCGGGTGGCGGCTCGGCCGCCGACGGAGCGGATGCCGTGGTCTTCGGAGCCGGACTGCTGTTCGCGGTGGCCCAGCGGGCACGTACCTCGTCGAGCGGACCGAGTTCGTGCAGGGCGTGGTTGATCAGCCGGCCGGGCCCCAGAGCCTCGTCCTGGGCCAGGGTCCGGATGGCTCGCGCGGAGGCGGCGGCGGTGCGGGTGACGGAGGAGCGCATCACCCGCTGTCCGAACCAGTCAGCGCTGCCGGGGACCATGCCTTCGCAGACGGCGGTCAGCTGCTCGCTCGACACAGTGCCGTCGGCCAGCAGACCGCGTCGCTGGGCCTCCCAGAGCAGGGTGATCCGGTCGATGGGTTCGCCTCGGTGGTGCAGCGCGCCCAGGCACCGGTAGAGCTGCCCATGGGTCGGGTCGGCGAAGTCTCCCGGCCGCAGCCAGGCCACCACCTCGCCCATGGCCCCCGGCTGTTCGGCGAGGACGGCCAAGAGGAACCGCTCGTCCTCGGCGACCTGGCCGCTCTGCGCCGGAGGCGGGATGTGCGTGGCGGCAGAGGGCCCAGCGGTAGGTGGGACCGGTCGAGGGTCGGTTCCCCAGCGTCGCGCAAGGTCGGTGAGTACGCCGGTCAGGACGTCCGCCGTGCGCAAGGCTCCCTCGACCTCGCCCTGGACGGCGTCGGCCCGAGCCGCTTGGTGGAGACGGATCGCGTGCTGGGCGACGTTGCGGTGAATCGCCCCCTCCAGCACCATGCGTCCGTACACGGGGGCGTGCTCTGTTCGGGGACACGCCTGGATCAGGGTGTGGGCGTACGCCGCGGTCAGCCCGCGCACGTGCTGTCCGGCCTCCTCGACCGCGTCGGTCACCCACGACAGCGGCAACGGACCAGCGGCCGAGAGCGCGGGATGCCCGTCGTTGCGCAGCTTGCGGAGCGCGGCGAACAGCGCCTGGTGGACGGGCCGATAGAAGTAGTCCGCAGCGAGCCACTCCAGGTGCGTGAGCTGCTCGGGTTCGAGGAGTGCGGCACCGAGGACCGCCTGCTCGGCACTCATCAGCGGGTTCACCGCCGGCCTCCGGGATCAACGCAGGACGCCTTGTCCTGCCGGACGAGGAGGTTGGCGACTGCCTGATCGGCAGCGGCCATCGACAGCGCGAAGTCGTCCAAGACGGCAGTGAAGGCGGGATCGGAGGCGGGAACCGAGCCTGCCTCGCCGTCAAGCCACCACCGGCCACCGCGCAGGACGACCGGAGCGTGGGCCAACTGCCCCTGCTGTGGTGTGGGCGCGCTCATGCCGACAGTCCAAGATCGTCCTGGCCGATGCTCTTCGCGAGGGCACGCTCGGTGATGGCCTTCGTGGCGCGAGCGGAAGCCGGGCCGACCACCTTGGCGGAGGGCTCCTTGTACCAGGGCTTGAGGTTGAGCATGGCGACCCGGATGCCGGTGGCCAGCAGCAGTACCTTGCCCTTGGGCAGGGCGCGGATGGCGTCCGGCGGAAGGATCCGCTCCGTGCGCATGCTCACCGAGGTGGACTTGCCGCCCTCGCTGGTCGACACCGAGGTGGTCTGGACGTCGTGATCGCCGACCTGACGGCTGAGCCGGTCGGCGAAGTCCGCGTCATCGATGCCAGATCCGATGATCTTGATGGTGGCGGCGGAGTACAGGGCGTCCATACCGGCCTCGCCCCAGCAACGCTGGCCCTGACGGTAGGACTGCAGGATCGTCATCGGGATGACGCCTCGGCTGCCCAGGTGGCTGTAGAGATCAGGGAGATCCGAGATGCGGCAGACGTTCGCCGCCTCGTCGAGGACGCACAGGGCGGGCGGGTCGAGTCGCCCGCCGGAGCGCTCGGCGACGATCACGGCCGCGCGCATCACGGCGTCGGCCGCCGCCGCGATGATCGCGGACGCACTGCCGCCGCCGTCCTTGCTCAGCAGGTACAGGGTGTCGCGGGACGTGGCGAAGGCGAACGGCTGGAACTCGGGGAGGTCGTCGTTCGGGGTGACCCAGGCGGCGACGTCCGGGTCGAGCAGGCAGCTCGCGTACTGCCTCGCGGTCTCATAGATGCCGTCGCGCGTTTCGGTCGCGCCGGAGACGGTGCCCTGGAGTTGGGCGGCGACGGCATGGTGGCCGGCGTCGGTGAGCAGGTCCACCGGGGTGCGGTCGGCCGGCATCGCGAGCCAGGCCAGGACGTCGGTGATCGGCCGCCGGTGGGACGCGGCGGCGAGGAAGAGGGCGCCGAGGGTGTTGCTCGCGGCGGTGGACCAGAAGTCGGAGCCGCTGGACTCGTCCACGCTCGCCGTCACGAAGTGCCCCGCCAACCTCTTCGCCCCGGCGAGATCGCGGGCGTCGGCCAGGATGTCCCACCACATCTCGCGCGGGTGATGGGCGATCTGCTGCGGATCGAGGGTCCAGATCGTGCCGACCTCGGCACGGGCGTCCACCGTGGTGGTGAAGGCATCGTTCGCGGCTTTGTTGCTGGTGAGCAGGACCGGGCCCGGCGCCGAGAGGATCGCGGGGATCGCCAGCCCGGACGTCTTGCCGGAACGCGGGGCCATGATCGCGACGATCACGTCCTCCCAGGACGCGCGGACCTCCGCACGACCGGGATCGAGGGTGCCGAGCAGGATGCCACGGTCAGCGGGCAGGACCTCTTTTACTCTCCCGGCCGCCCAGGCTCGGGCGCAGGCTCTTCGCCTTGGCGACGATCTCCTTGTCCAGCAGCGGCGCCAGGTCCGCCTTGCGGGCGAGGCCGGACTTGGACCCGGCACGCCAGCGCATCCACAGCACCGCAGCGGTGACGACCAGGGCAACAGTGAACAGGGCGGGGACGACGCGGGCGCCGACCATCAGCATGTTGGTGCTCAAGGCTGGCCACAGCACCTCCGGGTGCAGCAGCGCGTCCGTGACGTGGAAGGGGGCCCATGTCCCGCTCCCGACAGCGGTATTGGTGAGATTTCCGGTCAGCCAGGCGACAGAGCCGAAAGCCATGACGGCGCCGAGGACGCCGAACAGCAGGTAGAGGAGCGCGTCCGACCCGGTGGTGGTCGAGGGCGCGCTGGTGCGCGGGGAAGGCACGGCGGTTCCTTGTGTGTGCGAGCGGGCGGGGCGGGGCGCGCTCAGCTCTCGTGCAGCTCATGGGGGTACTCCTGGAAGTCCGAAGCGGAACGTTTCAGCGGGGTCGGCCAGCAGAACGAGGCGCGGGCGGAGGTGCTGCGGTGGCCGGCGGACTGCCAGTCGACGGCGATGTTCCGGCGCGCGGCGAGGAGGCGCGGGCCGCCCGCTGCCGGTCTGAATCGACGTTCCGGGCAGCGGACGGCACAGGAGCAGCCTCGGCACCGAGGACATCGTCGAGCAACTCCCGGCTGCGCAAGACGTTGACCATCTGGTGGTGCCGGGGGTCCGTGCGCTCTGCGGGACAGTCGGCGAGACCGTCCTCGGCGACTTCCAACTGCTCACGGACGTCCTGGAGCATTCCGTACGCGGCGGCCAGTCGTGTCCACGTCTCGAAAGTCGGATGGTGATGCGGGTCGTCGAAGTCGAGACGGGCGCGAATCCAGTCGGCGGCAGAGGCGACGAGTTCGGTCAGCTCGGGCAGAGCCCCGACCAGTGCGCCGTTGACCTCCGCAATGATGCCCGCCACCTCATCGGGCGAGGCGTCCTCGTGGAGGCGAGAGATCATTCCGCGGACCGAGTACGGATCGGCGGAAGCGTTGGGCAGGTGCCTGACCTGCAGCGGCTTGTCGGAGCCCGGTGCCGCGCTGCGGTGGGCGAGCCGGATGTTGTGCTGCATGGCCGCACCGACGGCCTCGCCGATGCTGGAGTAGTACTCGGGCACGGTTGCCTCTTCGGGTGAGTGGTCTTTGACGGGTGAGTCGAGCGGGGGCGCGACGTACTGGAGGCCGACGGCGGAGAGGGCGGCCGGGGTCACCGTCGGGGGGTTGAGGCGCGCGGCGGGTGACCCGTCGCAGAGCAAGGCGCCGGCGGGGAACTGGACGCCGAGGAGACCTTGGCCTGGTTCGCCGCAGGAGAAGTGGCGAGAGCGGCACCACGGTGATCACGGACGGTCCGTGCTGGGGAGTAGCTCGTCGAAGCGGTGCCGACGCGGCGTAGTTCGGCATCGGAGTCGACGAGTTCGGACTGGGCTGAGCTGACGAACTCCGAGGCGAAGCCGAACCGGTCGCCGAGCGCATACGCGTCGTCGTCCAGGTCGTTGACCTGTTCTCCCGCTGCTTCCAGCGCCTCCCGGACACGCTCCAGAGCACCGTGCTCGGGGTGAAGGAGGTGGTCGACTGCCCGCTGAAGGCTGGCTCCGTCTTCGGCCGCACGGATCTGGTCCGTGATGCTGAGGAGCTCAGCTCCGGCGGCGTAGGGCCCCAGCGCATGCACCGGAGGGCTCATCCGGGCCGTGTCGAGGGACGGCGGAAGGGTGACGTCATATCGAGCGGCTCGAAGCATCTCGGCCGCATGGGTGGCGATGGCGACCTGGTCGGCGAGCGGAGTTGTGGTGGGCAGGCGATGGCGTCGGCCGTGCCAGTCGTCGATCTGCTTGAAACCGGCGTGGCGGAGGAGCTGCGCGGAGAGGTCATCGGTAGCGCCCTTGGCAACGACGCTGCCGCTGGACTCGGACGTGATGGTGATCGAGGTAGGCACGGAAGTCTCCGGGGCAGAGGGAGCGAAGGACCCGTTGGAGTTGGGCCAGTGGGCAGAGCGTCCGGCAGATCCGGGTTTTGGTCCGGCCGAGAATCGCTGGTAGAGGCCGCACGGTGGCGGTCAGCCGGGTGCACCGCCGCAGCAGGGCACCCGGTCGGTCAGAAGAAGAAATTTCCTGTCGGCCGGTCGGCCCCGGTGGCGGCTCGGAGCAGTTCGGCGAGGTCCTCGGGCTCGGACGACCTCTGGTCTATCCACCACCCGGCGCGGGTCACCGTACGAGCGTTCTCCTCGATCTCCGCCCACTCCGCTTCGCTGGTCGTGCCTCCGGTGACGAGTGCGGTGTAGCCGTTGGTAAGGATCTGGTGACGACAGCGCACGCCCCAGGGAACGGCCCGCTCGGTCCCCTCCAGAGGAGGCATCCGGTACTGCTCGGACCAGGCTTCGGACGCCGTTTGCTCCTCGGCGCGCTTCGCCTTGAGCCAGGCGGCCTTGTCCTGCTCGTCGCCCTCGTTCGAGGCACGCCAGCAGTCCGTGTTTATCTGCATTTCATCCGGACGGGGCGACAGGAGCGCCGTGGGCGGTGCGTCAACGTCCTCCCGGCGGAAAGCAGCACATGTGGAAGAAATCCGTCGACCAACGGGCGGGGCAGTGGCAGCATGACGCCATGAACGACGAGCACGAGCCTGATGGGGGCTCCGATGATGAGGACCTGGACAAGGAGCTTGAGCGCTTCCGGGGTTCCATGGACCCACTCATCAAGTGGCAGCAGAACTGGGCAAGGAACATGCTCCCGCCAATCGGCAGGATGCTTCAGGAGTCGGCCGCTGTCAGGCTGAACCTAGCGAAGAACTTCCCAACGATCGTGCCGCCGTTGGCTGCCCAGGTATCGCAGCTTCAGAAGCAGTTGCAGGGGATGTACACCTTCAACAGCTCTCTACGCACGCTGATTGAGTCGGTCAACCGCTCGTATGCACCGCAGTGGGAGCGCATCTTTGAGTCGATCAGAGACTTTCAGTCGCGCATCTTCCCGGAAAACTGGGAGGGTGTAAGTCGTCCGGGTGTTGATGAGTTCGAGTCCCTCTTGATTGATGAGGGCATCGCCTTGATGTGGGTTCCCGGTCCGAAGGTCATTCAGGCCCTCTTGGACGCCTCCACGGCCGCAGAACGGCGGCGCATCATCAGCCGTCGCTGGAAGGGCATAGTCACTGACTGCGAGACGGTGCTGAGCGACGTGACTCACCCCAGCTTGCAGGACTCCAAGAAGTTCGGGCTCGATTGTGTGCGGGCACTCCACGAGGGGCACACGGCACCGGCGCAGGCTCTTGCCGGAAACCTTCTCGACAGCGTTCTGCGAAGCAACTTCGATAACGCGGCTCGGCTTGAGGTAACACGTAACAACTTCAAGAAGAACGGTGTTCGTTTCAACCTGGACGATTACAAGATCCGAGCTGCCTTCACATTTGCACCAGTGTGGTGTGCGCACGCTAAGTACAAGACGGAAGACGGCGACCCGATCCCCCGCACCTTTGGCAGGCACCCGACCACGCACGCCGTCTCGCGCGCCCAGTACAGCCGGATCAACGCGGTGATGGGGCTCATGCTAGTTACGTCGGTCATTAAATTCTTCGACACGGAGATGGAGTAGTGGCCGATCAAGCGCGTGAAGCGATCGTGATTACGGGTCGCACAATGATCCTTTTCGATCTCAATCAGGCGGCAGGTTCGAGGGCAACGAAAGCTCGGATAGCGGCGGCCTCACTGAATTTAGATTCCTGTATGAGGCGCCGCCCGGATCGACGATGTGACGGCTGCAGGCAGTCACTCCTGACCGCCACGGGATACCGTCGCGGTCGGCATGGTGACCGGAGGTGTGGTCGATAGGCCAGATCGTCTTCACGGCCATGGAAGGGCCTCCTTGAGGAGTTGGATCAGCGGTCGCGGGAGTACGCGATGCGGGGGTCAACCGGCCGGACCGCCGGTGTGGTGACGGCGGAGGCGGGGACCGGCGCCCTGCCCGGGATACCGGCGCGGGCCGGGCTGCCGGCGAGCGCGGCGGCGCTCAACGGAGAGGCGCGAGCGGGACCACGGCCGCGCTCACGGCCGACCGCCGGCGTGGCAGCAGGGCCGGGCCGAGCCGTCACCTCTTGGGCGAGGCGGGGCTGCACTGCGACCTGGAGCCCCGAACGGTGCAGGGCCACCGTGGCGTCGGCGACTTTCCCCAGCGCCTCGACGCGATCGGTGGTCGCGGGGAGCGTGTAGATGTCCAGGCTCGAGTTGTGCTGCCAGCCGTCCTCCACCAGCGCGAGCCCGATGAGGCCGGAGACACTGTCGTCGAGGGCTGCGACGATGCCGAGCTGCGGGTGATCGGCGAAGGCGACGTCTGGTTCACCGAGCGGGCCGCGGCCGCGTACCTGTGCCGTGTCGGGCGCCGGTGCAGGGTGAAGTGCGACGTCCACATCGACCTGGTAGCCGGCCTTGCGCAGCAGCTCGATGGCCCGGCTCGTACGGCCGTGTCCGTCACGGTTCTGGTCGGCCAGCGCGTACAACGTCGGCTGGTCGGGGACGGGATGGAAGTCGAATCCCTTGAGCATCCAGGTGCTGGCCGCGAGGTTCTTCGGGTTCGCGGCGACGATGCCGTGGACGGGGTGGTGGCCGAAGGCCAGGTCGGGCAGCACGTCGTAGTGGCTGGGCATGGCAGACCCATCCGAGGCGGGTGCGGTTGCAGGTGCGGGCGACGGGCGGATCAGTTCTGAGGGTGCGGTGCACGGAGGACTCCTGGATCGCGGTCGGTCAGAGCCGGGGAGCGGATGAGGAACTGGCCGGCGGCGGCGCGGCCCGCGCGGAAGACTCCGGCGGCGGACCGGTCGGGAGCACGCGTTGGCCGACCGACGGCGAGGAGGCGAGAGCGACCCTCGCCCGGGATGGAGCGGGGTCGGGCGGGAGCACGGTGGCGGCGCGCGCCTCGCCGGAACGTTCCTGCTCCTGGCGTGTCGGTACGCCAAGCTGGTCCAGGCGGGCGTCGACAGCGGAGAGGAGATCCGGCACGCTGCCGCCGTGGCGCGCATGCGGACCGTCCGGCTGGGAGTCGTAGATCACCTCGTAGATGGCAGGCTCGACGGACCGGTGGCGGGTGACCATCCAGCTTTCCGGGGACTCGGGGTGCTCGGAGGGCGGCTCCTGCGGGGGCGAGATGATCAGCGAACTGCCGTCGGGAAGCTCGGCGTGGACGATGTAGTCGCTGAGGCCGTACTCGACGGTGCCCTCCAGGCCGCGCTGCCCGAGCGCGGAACAGAGGGCGGCCTGAATGTGACGCGGATCGGATGTGGCGGTCGGGGGCGAGGTTTCGTGGTGCATGGAGTTCTCCGTTGCGAACGTCCCGCCGCACGGCGGGAGCCGACGGGGCGTGGAGCTTGAAGGAGTGCGGTGGTCCATGAGGATCCGGTGATCGGGCAGTTTGGCGCTGCCGTGACTGCGTGCTAGGGATCACCGCGAGCGACCGGGAGTCGGCGGATGCGATGCCGGCGGGACCTGGGGCGAAGGGGCTGATACGGCAGGGGTGTTGTGCGTCGAGCGGGTCAGGGCGACGCGAGCCCGCTCGGTCTGCGCCGGCCGTTCGGTGTCCGCTCGGTGAGCTAGATATTCACCGACGCGAACCAACGCCGGTCCCTTGGAGCCGAGTTCGTGTGAGTAGTGCCAGCCTTCGGTGTTGCGGTGCTCCTCGGCACGCTCCTGGTAGAGGTGGAGCACGCTCGGCTGCGAACCGTCCATAAGCGCCATGACGCCGTCCCATTCGTGCCGCAGCTCCTCCGCCCGGAGCAGGATGGTGTCGATCCCGCGTATCCGACGGAGGTCGTCACTGATCGGCCCCTCGACGTAGTCGGGGCCGGCGGCGGCGCGGACCCCGGCCAGCACCTCGGGTCCGTGGTCGAGGAACACCTCGGCGTGCTTCCACGCTTCGGCGTCCCGCTTGACCTTCCCGTCCCCGTAGACCTTGTCGTCCAGCGGCCAGCCGTCCGCGTCGCAGAGCGAGTCCGAAACCGCGTCCCAGGCGTCGCACGCCTCGTTGATCCCGGCGGCGGCCGAGGCCAGTGCCGGGAGGTGCCGTCGCCACGCCAAAGGGTCGGTGGCCTGCGACGGCTCGTTGTCACCGGAGGAAGGAGTGGAAGAAGCAGACATGATCGATTCCCGTTGCTGTGCCGGTCGTTGGGCTAGGCGGCCATGCGGGCGTCTGTGTCGAACAGCTCCCGCTCAGCCGGGTGGAGGATGTGCTGGGTGATGAACGAGCGGCCGGCGACCTTCCACAGACCTCGGCCCTTGGTCAGGGAGGACACCGCCTGGGTCTCGACGCCGGTCAGGCCGAGCAGAGATGCAGCGGCGGCGAGCTGGTCGGGCTCCTGGCGGTAGATGATGCGCGTGCTGCAGTCCGCGAGGAGCCCCTCGGCCAGGACTCGGCCGCGTGAACCGGCGTCGCCCGCCGAGAGCAAATCGCTGAGACGGTGGATCACCATCAGGTTCGCGATGCCCAGCCCTCGAGAGAGCTTCCACTGGCTCTGCATCCGCTCCAGCAGCCCGACGTGCCGCATCAGCCGCCACGCCTCGTCGTAGATCACCCAGCGCCGACCGCCATCGGGATCACTGAGGGCTGACTCCATCCACGCGCTCGCGCACGTCATCGCGAGCACCAGTGCCGTGTCATCACCGGAGCCGCCGAGACGGGAGAGATCGATGGACAGCATCGGTGTGGTCGGGTCGAACGACACGGTGCTCGGCGCGTCGAACATGCCGCTCAAGTCGCCGTGCACGAGACGTCGCAAGGCATGGGCGAGGTCCTGGGCGGCTGAACCGAGGTGCCCAGCCTGGCGGCCGAGGGCCTGGTCGAGGCGTTCGGGGGAGCCGAGTACGTGCGCGATCTCGCCGAGCAGCGGCACCGTGCCCCGGGCGACGGCGTCAGCGACGACCAGATCCAGGGCCAGGTCGAGGGCGGTGTGCTCCATCGGCAGCAGGTCGCGCTTCAGCACGGTGCGGGCGAGGCTGGCCAGCAGCAGCAGACGGCGCTTGCGAACCTCCGTGAACCAGTCCTCCTCGCTCACGGAGGCGGGGCGAGCCGGGGCGTCCAGCGGATTCAACCGTCCAGGGAGCCCCGGGCCCAGGGCGATGCTGTATCCGCCGAGGGCCTGCGAGACACCGGTCCACTCCCCCTTGGGATCGCAGGGGATGTAGATCCGGTAGCCGTGGGCGATCGACCGGGTGGCGATCGACTTCGCCAGCGCCGACTTACCCATGCCGATGATCCCGGCCAGGACCGCGTTGGGGTTGGTGAAGCCCTCCACCCTGCCGTTGTTGTAGAGCGAGAATGGGTCGAAGCAGAAGGCCGCCTCCGCGTGCACATCGCGGCCGATGAACACCCCTTCGGCGCCCAGGCCGCCCTCGGCCACGAACGGGTACGCGCCGCTGGCTGTGGCGGTGGTCATCCGGTGGGCGGGCAGGGCGAGCTTGCCGCCGCGGGCGGAGGCCGGACCGGGGCGACCGGCGAGCGGGTAGGTAGGCCGCAGACCCGGGTCGAGGGTCTGCTCGGCGCGGTGCTTGGGCGGGTTTCCGGCGAGACATGCCTGGCGGCGGGCTTCGGCGAACCCTGATCGGGCGGCCCGCTGTTCGGCGCGTGTCGTCTTACGGGGCACGAACAGAGGGGAAGCACTGGCGCGGGTACGGGGCATGAGCGTTTCTCCAGATGAGGGGTGGGTCAGCGGCGGACGAGGCCGGTGAACGGGGCGTGCAGGTCGGCCGGAGTGGTGCGCCGCCGGACGAGATGAGCGGTGCGCTGGTGGCGCTGGCAGATGGTCAGTCCCGGTGCTCCCTCCGGAAGGCCGGCCTGGCACGCCTCCGGTGCGGGGATCTCGCCGGAGTCCGGCCGGGGCGCCGCGTGGTAGGCGGCGTGGAGGTGCTCGGCGGCCTGCCAGATGCGGGTGCGGGCGGTACGGAGCTGGTCGCCCTCGACCGCGACAAGCTGCCCGGTGCGACCGGTGTGGGCGTCGAGCAGCCCGTACAGCGCGACGAGGTGGGCGTGCAGGGCGTCCAGCTCGGCCCGGCTGGTGACCAGCGGGCCGCCCGGGATGTTGAGCGCCCGGTGGAAGTCGAGCGCGGCGGTGGCGAAGGGCACGAAGTCCTGCGCGGTCGGGCTGGCGGTGCGGGACATGAGGGTGCTCTTTCGAAGGGAAGGGTCAGGCAGCGAGCGCGAGCGGCAGGGCGGCGGCGGTGAATGCCTCGGCCTGCTGCCAGGTCAGCGGCCGGAGGTCGAGCTGGGCGCCGACCGCGGCGGTCTCCACGACGGCGCAGGCGGCGCGCAGCTCGTCCTCGGTGTCGGCCGAGACGGTCAGCAGACCGGTCAGGGCGACGTCGGCGTGCCCGGCGATGAGCTGGCGTTCGCGGGACTTGATGTCCTGGTACTCGATCGAGTCGGCCTCGGAGTCGACCTGGCCGCGCCGGGCGCGTTCGGCGGCGTCGGCGATCACGCTGGACTTCTTGCGCTGCACGTCGCGCAGGGCGGCGTCGAGGTTCTTCGGCTCGTAGGAGAGCGACAGCGTGCGCCGGACGCCGCCGGTGAACAGGAGCTGGTGTAGGAAGCCGGCGCTGGTCTCGGTGCGCGGCCAGTTCTCCACCCAGTAGGTGGCGTGCACGGCGGTGTCGGTGGCGATGTGGTCCGCCTTCTCGACGACCACGACAGGGCCGGCGGCGGCGGGCTCGGCCTCGGGGCGACCGGCCGTGGACCAGCGGTCGAGTGTCGCCAGCGCCTTCGGGTCGTAGGAGGTGCGCACCACGGCGGCGATCTCGCGTGCGGTGAGCCAGCCCGTCGGGGTGAGACCCGCGGTCCGCGCCGCCTGGTCGAACGTGGAGGTGAGCTGGGCGAGGACGCTGAAGGCACCGGTGAGACCACCGCCAGCCTGGTTGATCAGCCGACGGGCCGCCTTGGTGTCCAGGGACACCGCGACGTACGCCTCGTGCGGGGCGGCCGCGGGACCGGCGCTCTGGATCAGCTCGTTGTAGATCGCGCCGGCCATCGGGGTGTCGGGTCGGCCGTGCTCTTCCCAGTAGCGGCGCAGCGCGTCACCGGAGTCGGGGATGGTGCGCTCGATCACCTGGATGCGGGCGATCCGCCCGGTACGGGCGAGAGCTGCCAGCGCGCGTCCCCAGCCGCCGACGTTGGCCTGCTGGGTGCCGGGGTCGAGCAGGGCGTAGGCGAGGGAGGAGACCTTGACCACCGCGGTCAGCGTCCCGGTGTGCGGGTTGTGGACGGCGCCGTACTTGCCGTCGGGAGCAGTGGTCACGCGCAGGCTGGCAGCGGTGCCGGGGAGGTGGAGTAGTCCCTCGCGGGTCGGCCGGCGGGAGGGCCGGGTGAGCCAGACGAGCTGGCCTCGCATCCGGCGCAGCGCGTACCGGACGACGATCGGGGCCCAGTCCGCCAGAGCACGGCCTCGGTGGCGGACGAAGACGAGCAGGGCGATCACGGCCCACAGCGGGATGAGCTGGAGGGCGCCGACCACACCGCGGGCGAGGATCACGGCGAGAAGGAGAAGGCCGGTGAGCCCGGCGACGACCAACTGCGGGACGGTCAGGCCGAGCAGGACGCCGCGCCTGCTGCGGTGCGGGAACTTCACGGTGGGCGTGGAGGACTGGTGCTTGCCGGACATGGTGGTTCCAGACGGTGGGAGCGGGCGGAGGACGGGGCGCGCGGCGCTCTTCTGGACGTCATGGCGCAACCTTCCTGCTGGTGGGGGGCGGGGGCGGGCCGTGGAGTGCGGCCCGCCCCCGGGGATGTGGGTCAGGAACCCGACGGCGGCTGGGTGGGATACACCCAGTTCGTCGGCGTCGCGGAGCCGGTGGCCGACGGTCCGGACGCGGACGCCGGAGTGCCCGAGGCCGAAGGTCCGGGGTCGGCTGGCGGCATGGAGGTCATGTCGCCGCCCGGAGCCGATGCGGCTGCGAGGTGACCGGAGCCGCCCGCAACGCCTTGGGCAGTCGATTCGGACCCTTCCGGTTCGTCCTCGCCAGGACGTGTGATCAGTGGCGGGATCCCGGGGCGCTGGATCAGAGCCCGGCCCTTGTCGCCGCTCGCGTCCGGGTCTTCGCCGTACCGGAAGCGGGTCTGCTGCTTGGGCGGCCCGGCGTCGATGCCCTCCTTGCTGAGGTTGCCGCCGGAGGGGTTGATGCCGGAGGCGACGCCATCGGTGCCCGCGCCCGGGACCTGGTTCGGACCCTGCGGAGCGGGGGCGCCGGTACCGGCCCGCAGCGCGAGGCTGCCTGCGGTCTTTGCGGCTCCTGCGGCGACCGCCATGCCGGCGACACCGGTGCGGTGCATGTCGTCGTGGCCGCCGCCGTCGCTGGCCCAGTGGACGAACTTGTACGTCGCGTAGGGGCAGAGCAACACCAAGACCATCACGACGATGCCGGCCATCGCGTCGGACAGGGCCGCCATTCCGTCGCTGGCGTCGGTCTTGCCCATGGCGGAGACGCCGATCAGGAAGACCACGGTCATCAACAGCTTGGAGACGATCAGGGTGCCGGTGGCCTCGATCCAGCCGCGCCGCCACCGCTTGGCGACCTCCCAGCCGCCGCCGGCCCCGGCGAACACCGCGAGCGCGACCATGATCAGGACGCCGACCTTGCGGGCGACCATCACGCCCCAGTAGAGGAAGGCGCCGATCGCGCACCCGAAGGCGACCAGCGCGGGCACACCCCAGCCGAGGCCGTACATGGCCCCCATCTGGTCAACCTTGATCACACGGCGGATCGCGTCGTCGATCGAGGTGTTGGCGGCTTTGAAGAGGCCGTCGGACAGCGCGTCGACCACGGTGATGGCGACGGTGGTGAAGGCGATGGCGGAGAAGCTGAACAGGACTCCGGTCATGGTGCCGAACGCCGCCTTGGCGAGGGCACGTTCGTCTCGGCGCCAGGCCGCGGTCATGAGCTGGATGCAGAAGATGCCGACGGTCAGGGCGAGGCCGATGGGCAGCAACAGCTCGTAGTTGTCCCGGAACCACCCGGTGTTAAGGTCGATGGCCGTCGTCTTGTTGACGGCTTTGGCGGCTAGGTCGGCCGCGCTGGACGCCAGCTCGCCCGCCGACTTCGCGATCCACGCGCCGAGGCCGTCGGTGACGGTGCCGGCGGGGTTGGTGGCGAAGTCGACGGCGCCGCACACCTTGTCCATCAGCGGGAAGTCGCAGACTCCCATGGGTCATACCTCCGTTCTGGGGCGAGGGTCAGGGCGCGACGGACGGCATGACGCCGACCAGGGCGCAAGGGTGGTTGGGTCGGCACTGGACCGCGAGGGTGGTGGAACGGCTCTCCGCGCCGCCGGCGGACGCGCCCTTCCAGCGAATCGACTGCTTGCCGGAGACCGTGACAGCGTAGACGTACGCCTGGGTGATCGCCCCGGGGTCGTCCTGGAGGGCCTGGGTGAAGGCGTGCGGGAAGTGCCCCTCGTTGATCTTGGCGGTGGCGACCTGCTTGTTGGCGGCCATCTCCCTCCACAGCACCGCCGAGGGGACCGCCTGGTCGACGGAGGCCGGATCGGCGTACTTCGACTCCGTGGTCAGCCAGCCGCGCAGCGCCTTGCGCAGCTCGGGCTGCAAGTACGCGCGGGTGTCGTACGACCACAGCGCTGCTGCGGCGGCCTTCCCGTACGTGATCGGGTCGTGGGTTTTCGGCGGAACGGGGAGAGCGCGGGGCCGGGTGTGAGGCCCGGACGGTGCCTCGGACGACGAGGACGCCGTCGGCGAACTCGGCGGTGGCGCCGGAGTATCGGAGGGGCTTCGGCCCTCGCGGGTGAGGTAAGCGGCCAGGCCGGCGAGGGCGACGAGCACCGCCAGGACGGCAGTGCCGAGCAGCGCCCGGCGGCGCACGCGAGATGCGCCGCCGGGGTGGGTGGAGTGCTGAGCCATCAGTGGACCTGCGTCCCGAGCGTCGAGAAGAACGCCACGACACCGTTGGCCGCACCGAGCAGAAGGGCCGCGCCCGCGCTGACCAGCACGCCCTTCTTCCCGTTCGCCTCGGCCTGGTGACCACCGGAGTGGTGACCCCAGGCCCATACGCCCGCGCTGACGGCGAGGGCGCCGACCACGGCGATGAGCCCGAAGAGGTTGATCGAGCCCATCACCTGCTTGAGGACGTTGAGGCCAGGTAGCCCTCCCTCGTTCGGCTTGATTCCGGGGTCGTAGGCGAGCTGTATGACCTGTTCAGCGAGATGCATGGGGACTCCAGTTCGAGTGAGCGCACGTCAAAGCCCGGTGGGGCGATCCAGCGGTGCGAGGGGAGGTGAGGAGGGGGAGGAGCGCCGGTCAGACGACTCGGCGGGCCGCGAGAATCCGCGATTTCCAGGACGCGACGGTGGTGATCCGTACGACGTCACCGGTGTGCGGGGCGTGGACGATCAGTCCCTGGCCGATCGCCATCCCGACGTGTTCCGGTACGGCGGCCGTCCCCTCGGTGAAGAGGAGGTCGCCCGGCTTGAGGGCATCGACCGAGACGGCCTTGCCGTCCTTGACCTGCGTGTACGTGGTCCGCGTCAGGGTGACCCCGGCGGCCTTGTACGCGCCCTGCATCAGGGAGGAGCAGTCGCAGCGGCCCATCGGGTTCTCGCCGTGGGAGTCGGTGCAGGTGCCGCCCCACTGATACGGCGTGCCGAGCTGGCCGAGCGCCCACCGGATCGCCGTCTGCACCTCTCGCGGCGCGGAGGCGGGAATCTTGTACTCGTCCGGCAGCGCGCCCGCCGGGATGGTGCCGAAGTCCGTCCCGTCGCCGTCCGCCGAGCAACCGCCAGCGGAATCGGGAGATGGGGTGCCGGTGTCGGCAGAGCCGGACGGCGACGGGCTCGGCGATGCACCGCCGGCCTTCTGCAGCAGGGGCTCGATGGCCTTCTGCAGGGCGGTGGCCAGTGGCTCCCATTTGGCGTACGCCTCGGGGAAGCCCGACTTCTGCACCGCCTGGGCGGCCTGGGTGACAGAGAGGGACTGCCAGCCGGAAACCTTCTTGAGCCCCTCGTAGAACTTCGTCGAGGCGTGCACCGGGTCGAGGATCTGGCTGGCCGTGCCCCAGCCCATCGACGGCCGCTGCTGGAAGAGACCCAGCGAATCGCGGTCGCCGTAGGTCAGGTTCCGCAGGCCGCTCTCCTGCAGAGCGGTCGCCAGGGCGACGACCTGCCCTCGGGCGGGGATGTTCATCGCGACGCCCGTGGCCTGGATCGTCTTGGCGTTGGGCACCTGGTCGGCAGGCGCGTCCAGGCCCGGCACGGAGACCGAGCTCTTGTCGCCGCCGTTCAGGATGGCCTTCACCTGCTTGGCGACGGCGGAGGTGTCCACACCTTGTGCACCGTCGGTCGAGCACGAAGCCGAGGCGGTCCCGGTACCGATGCCAAGGATCGGCAGTGCCAGAAGGAGTGGTCCGGTGGCGCACAGACCGACGAGGGCTCCCGTCGTCTTCTTCACTGCTGCCGCCGTTCAGCGCGACGGCGGTGCGGACCAGACGACGGAGGTGGGTCGGGGCGCGGGTGTGTCAGGGCATGCTGCATCGCAGCGGCTCCTCGGTGTTCGTAGGAGACGCGGTGCCGACTTCTCGTGCAAAGCCGTCGGCACCGCGCCGATGTGCATCCGCCTCTCGGCGGGCCCGGGTCAGAGGAGTTGGTAGCTCCAGGACGCCGGTTTCAGGTCAAGCGCGGCAGCAGGCCGCGTTCGTAATCTCAGGCAATACACAGGGGCCTCCTCGCGGCGCTCGCGGACAGATGGGCAACATGCCACCGACGCTGCTCGATTGGACGAGACGGCACGGATAAGCACAGCTCAACGGGGGTGGAGCAGCGCTCCTTCCCGGTGGCACGGCGAGACAGTAGACCGGGATTCCGGCCGCACCAAGCGACTGCCATCCAGGGGTCCGGAGCAGGGAGCCACCTCGTTAGGCGCGGCCGGAATTCGCCGTTAACCTCCGCTGCAACCTCGCACCGGATGCACGCCGTTGAGCGCTGCCCGGAGCAGGTCCAGACTCCGCCGCGCCCGAAGAGAGGCCCTCCCCATGAGCTACACGCTGCACCGAGGCGATGGCCTGACCGTCCTGAAGTCCCTCCCGGACGAGAGCGTCCAGGCGGTGATCACCGATCCGCCGTACAACTCCGGGGGCCGCACCAGCTCCGATCGAACCGGCCGTACCGCACGTGCCAAGTACGTCACGAGCAACTCGGCGCACGACCTCGCCAACTTCCCGGGCGAGAACCGCGACCAGCGCTCCTACCGCTCCTGGCTCACCGACCTCCTCACCGAGGCGTACCGGGCCTCGACCGAGCACGCGGTCGCGATGGTCTTCACCGACTGGCGACAGGAGCCGACCACCTCCGACGCACTGCAGATGGCGGGGTGGACCTGGAGCGGCACGATTCCGTGGATCAAGCCGTCCAGCCGGCCCCGCAAGGGCGGGCCGAAGCAGGACTCGGAGTTCATCATCTGGGGCGTCAAGGGCTCCCTCGACAACACCCGCGACCTCTACCTGCCGGGCCACTACATCGCCTCCCAGCCCCGCAAGGGCCGGGTTCACATCACCCAGAAGCCAGTCGAGGTCATGCAGCAGCTCGTCCAGGTCTGCCCCGAGGGCGGCACCGTCCTCGATCCCTTCACCGGCAGCGGCTCCACCGGGGTCGCGGCCCTGCGCGAGGGACGCCGCTTCGTGGGCGTCGAGCTGTCCGCGCACTACGCCGACGTCGCCGAGGAGCGGCTGCGGGCCGAACTGACGAAGGAGGACTTCGAGCTGGCCGGACCGGAGGCATGAGCGTGAGAGCGGAGAGGCCGGGGCCGGCGGCCCGCAGACGCCAAAGGGGCGGCTGGAGCATCGACTAACCGATGCACCAGCCGCCCCTCCTGTTGCGTCAGGCCGCTCTACCTTCTTGATCGGGTTGATCGAGCCATTCGTAGGGTTGGGTCACCCAGGGGCGCTGGGTGTGGCTTTCAGGCCGCTGCCGTCTCGTGGCAATCGAGGCTTTGTCGCTCAGCGCCCCACGACGACTCGGCCGCCGATTAGGAAGTGCGAACAAGTCGCTGTGTAGAGCAATGCCGGCGAGGTCGTTCGTGGCACGAAGAGTACGAACACGCACGTCAGGAGCGCGATGAGCCGGATATGGGCGGGGATCGACGTCGGCAAGGGCCACCATCACGGCCTTGTCCTGGACGTGGAGGGCAAGACACTGCTGTCGCGGCGGGTCGCCAATGACGAACCCGAGCTGCTGACGCTGGTCGGGGATGTCCTGGACCTGGCCGACGGGCGTGAGGTCACCTGGGCGATCGACATGACCGGCGGGGAACCCGCGCTGTTGCTGGCCTTGCTGGTCAGCAACGGCCAAGAGGTCCTCTACATGCCCGGCCGACTGGTGAACCGGGCGTCCGACGGCTACCGCGGCGAGGGCAAGACCGATGCCCGCGATGCCTACGTGATCGCCGACCAGGCCCGGATGCGCCGCGACCTGCGGCCCATCCGTCCCAGTGACGAGGCAGCCATCGAGCTGAAGCTGCTGACTGGGCGCCGGTCTGACCTGGTTGAGGACCGCACCCGCGTCGTGAACCGCCTGCGCGGCACTTTGCTGAGCATGTTCCCGGCCCTGGAGCGGGCCTTGGACGTGACCAATACCGGCCCGCTCCAGCTGCTGACGGGCTACCAGACCCCATCTGCGATCCGCAGGGCCGGCGCCGCCCGGCTGACGAAGTGGCTGGCCAACCGCAAGGTCCGCAGCGCCAGGGACTTGGCCGAAGCGGCGGTCGAGGCCGCCGTGCGCCAGCACACCGCCGTGCCTGGGGAGAAGACCATCGCAAAGCTGGTCCATACCCTGGCTGAGGAGGTGATGGCCCTCAACGCGCATATTTCCGAGATGGACAAGCTCATCGAGGGCCGGTTTCGCGAGCACGAACTCGCCGACATCGTCCTGAGTGTCCCCGGCATCGGTGCGACTCTCGGTGCCGAGTTTCTCGCCGCCGTCGGCGGCGATCTGGACGAGTTCGACTCCCCGGACGCCCTGGCGGCCTTCGCCGGCGTCGCCCCAGCACCTCGCGACTCGGGCAAGGTCAGCGGCAACCTCCACCGGCCGGTCACCTACCACCGCAGACTCCAGCGCGTCTTTTGCACCTCCGCGCTCGTCAGTGTCCGCTACGACCCGAAGTGGGGCGAGGGCGGCCCGCGGGCTCTGCGATCGCAGGGACCTGCGTTGTTGCCGAGGCTGAGCGAGAAGCAGTTCGCCCAGCTGGAGGCGGAGCTGGCCAGGAGGCCGGCCGCGCACGGCTGGGAGGGCCAGCGATGGACGCTCGCGCGGATCAAGACGGTGATCGGCCGGCGCTTCCACCTGACCGGAGCCTCCGAAGCAGGGACATCCCAGGGACTTTCACGTCTGTCCCAGGGAGTTTCCAGGGACTTTCCGCCGTGCAAGCAGGGAAGGCCCTGACAGCGCTGAAAGATACGAACGCGCTGGTCAGGGCCTATCTGCCTAACACTCGATGATGTTCACCGCGAGCCCGCCCCGCGCCGTCTCCTTGTACTTCACGTTCATGGGCACGGGCGTCTTAGCCCAGGTGGTGGGTCCCCGGCCGCTTTGTCGCTTCTTTTCAGGATGAGGTGAACTTCCCTACGTGCAATGCGAATCCGGTGCGTAGTGCGCACGAAGAATGTCCGGCGCGGAGATCATCCGAGGGGCGTTCGCGAGCGCTGAGCACGGCGAGGGCGTTAGTGGATTTTCTGCTGCTCCAGCCATTTGAAGACCTCGGCCCGCTTGTACAGCACCTTGGCGTTCCTGCCTCGGCCGAGTTTGTAGCCCTTCAAGCCCAGTTTTGACGCCTCCCTGTAGACCCAGCTCGTGGACATGCTGAGGATTGTGGCGACTTCGGCAGTGTCTATGAGGACAGGCTCGACAGGCTGGTGCCTGCGCGGTAGGCCGTTGTCGGTGCGGCTTCCATCGGAGTGCGGCTGCGGTCCCATAGGTACAACGGCTCCTTGAGGCTGGTTCGAGGCTAATCCCCGTATCAGGTCGCATTCGGTCCAGCCGGATCTCGAAGGTTCATGGCGCCCGCTCCGTGCTGCTCCGAAGAGTTGTCGGGCGGGCCGTCGCCATGGTCGTGAGGATCGGCAGCTTTGCTGGCCCGGCATTCGCTGCTAGGTTGCCGCGCCGCATCGAGCTCCCGAGTGCTCGCAAGTCCCTGCCAGGGGGGCGCGAAGGCGTGCAACCGCTCTCGGCTGGTCGGGGTGACGGTGATCACGGATACACGCGGGGGAGAGCCGCGTAGGTTTGCGGAGTCGTCGCGGTGGAGCTCGCGAGGGTGAGTGGTGTCTCCCCAAATCCAACCTGACGAAGCGTCAAAAAAGTCAGCAAGTGGTCAGCATGAGTCCTGAAAAACCTGGGGAACGCCGCCCGAACATGCGACTCGTTGTAGAGTGAGGAAACAGCCCTTGACCTGCAAATACGCAGGCAGGGAGCCTATGACCAGGAGTACCTCGATGATACGTACAATATTCAATTCCAAAACCTAGCCCGTGGGTGTCTCCGCAGGTGATGGGGCTACCCGGCTGTTGAGCCGGTGATCACCAGGACAGGGGCATTGGCGTAGGGACGTGGTCCGATGGCGCCGTGAAGTCCTGGCAGGCACTTCTGCAAGCGCGGTTGCCGCGCACCTTGCGGATGCGGAGCGCACCCAGGGCATCAGTCAGCCAGAGGGCTCCGTCCCCGACGCTCCCGGTCTGCCGATCCTCGCTGCGAGGGCACAGGGGATCGGAATCCGACGGCTTGGAAGGTGTGGTGAGTCGCTCTTCCTCTGTCAGGGATCTCCCCAGCAGTAGCGGAAGCTACAAAGGTTGTTAACGTCGTCAACGAATGCCCGCATTGATAGCGGGGGCCGCCCTGTGTACGGTTGCTCGTATGACGGACACCCCCGCCCGACAGGCCAACCCGCTGGTCACCGGGTCCGAGATCGCCAGGCTGGCGGGCGTCACCCGCGCTGCCGTCTCGAATTGGCGGCGACGTTACGACGACTTCCCCACGCCGTCCGGCGGTGGTGTCAACAGTCCGCTGTTCGACCTGGCCGAGGTGCAGGCCTGGCTGGACAGGCAGCGCAAGGGGCAGGAAGTCTCCGCGGATGTGCAGCTGTGGCAGGTGCTGCGTGGAGCATACGGCGACGACATGCTCGGCGGGCTCGTGGATGTCGCCCGTCTCCTCAGCGAGGGAGTGGCCCCTGAAAAGCTTCCGGCGGATGTCGTACGCCTTGCGCGGGAGCTGGCCGAGAGCGGTGGCGCGGCAGAGGCGGTGAGCGTCCTCGCGGAGCGCTTCACCGAATCCGTACGCCGGGCAGGGTCGGACCAGGTCACCGCACCGCGCGTCATCCGTGCCGTACGCCACTTCGCCGGTGAGGTGGCACCCGACGCGACCCTCTTCGACCCGGCCTGCGGCATCGGCTCCCTTCTGCTCGCCATCGGCCCCGAGCAAGGCGTCAGGCGCTGCGGGCAGGAGTCCGACGCTCGCAGGGCCGTGTTCGCGCAGCTGAGGGCCGACCTCACCGGGCATACCGATGTCGGCATCGTCACGGGGGACTCCCTGCGTAACGACCGGTGGGTGGACCTCAAGGCCGACCTGGTCGTCTGTGATCCCCCGGTCGGTGAACCCGACTGGGGGCGCGAGGACCTGTTGCTCGACCCGCGCTGGGAGTTCGGCACACCGTCTCGTGCCGAAGGCGAACTCGCCTGGCTGCAGCACGCCTATGCGCATACCGCGCCCGGTGGTCGCGTGCTCATGGTCCTGCCCGCGTCGGTCGCCTACCGCAAGGCAGGCCGCCGTATCCGCGCCGAGCTCGTACGACGGGGCATTCTCACCCAGGTCACCGCCCTTCCGTCCGGCACGGCGGCCTCACACGCGCTTCCGGTCCACCTCTGGCAGTTGCGTCGCCCCCGGACCCTGGGAGATGCCGCCACCCGTGTCCGCATAGTCGATCTGACGGCGGGTGATCCGGACGGCTCACTGGAACCGACTGCCGAGCAGATGGCTGAAGTTCCCCTCGTCGATCTGCTGGACGATGCCGTGGACCTCACGCCCGGCCGCCATGTCGAGGATTCCCACCGCGACTACGCGGTGGAATACCAGACCTTGCGACGGGAGCTGACCGAGCAGGTGAGGCTGCTGGCGGAGTTGCTGCCGACGTTGGTCGCGGGCGACGGCCCGGGCCTTCCGGACGGACCTACCGTCAGCGTGGCTGACCTCGCGCGCGCGGGGCTCGTCGAGTACGGCGATCCGGAACCGGTCTCGATCAGCGACCAACTCGACACCGACTACCTTCAGGGCTTTCTGCGCAGCGCGGCCAACACCCGGCGCTCCACGAGCAGCAGTGGCACCTTCCGCCTCGACGGCAAGGGTGCCCGCATCCCGCAGATGGACATCAGCGAGCAACGGCGGTACGGGGCGGCCTTCCGCGCGCTTCAGGAATTCGAGGAGCGAGCGCGCAGGGTGGTGGAGCTGAGCCGGGACGCGGCGACCCTGGCAAGGGACGGGCTCGGCAACGGCGCGCTCGCCCCGGACAGCTGACGCTGAGTGCCTCGCCGCTTGTCCATCACGCCAAGGTGGTCACGGCACGAACGGACTGGCCGAGCCGCTCCACGTGACCGCCAGCGCCTCCCGCGCCCGCGTGCACGCCACGAACAGCAGGCACCGCTCCCGCAGCAGGTCCGAGTCGTGCTGCAGCGGGTCCACAGGGGCCGGAGTCACCTCGCGAGCGAATGGCACCGCGCTCGCCGTCACGCCTAGCACGGTGACGCAGCGGAACTCCAGACCCTTCATGGCATGCATGGTGGCGAGCCGCACCCCTTCCGCGCCGGACCCCGGGTTGTCCCTGACCCGGACCACCGGGATCCCGGCCGCCGTCAGCTTGTCGTATGCCTTGTCGAGCAGCACGTTGAAGCGGGCGCAGACTCCGATTTCCGACGGCGAGATGCCTTGGCCGAGCCAGCCCTCGACGCGCTCGATGAGCGCGTCGACCTCCGCCTGCTCCGTGCCGTACCCCCCCACGTGTGGCCTGAGGCCGTGCAGCAGGGAGCGGTAACCGGCCAGGCTGTCGCTGCCCTCACCGCCCAGATCGTCGACCGACACCGGGCTGAGGATGTCGGTCGACCAGCCGAGGATCTCCTCCGTGGAGCGGTAGTTGATGCGCAGACGATGGGTGCGGCCGGCCACCGGGACGCCCAGGGAGCCCAGCGACACCTTCGAGTCGTAGATGCGCTGGTGCGGGTCGCCCGTGATGAACAGGTCGTCGCTGCCGGATGCCACCGCGCCGCGCAGTACACGCCACTGCGCGGGATGCAGATCCTGCGCCTCGTCGACCACCACGTGGTCGTGCGTGGGCGTCGAACCGGCCAGGGAATCGGCCGCACGCGCGCACACCCGCAGATGCGTGGTGGCCTTCCGGTCACGCAGCATGGACTCGAACAGCTCGACCGCGGACCACAGTTGGTCGCGTCGCGCCGACGGCAGCGCGCTGCCGCGCCCGCGCCGCAGGGCGCTGCGGTAGGCGTCAGGTGTGCGCAGATCCTGCGCGAGGACGACGTGCCGGTACTCCTGGGCCAGGAACTGCTCGGTCCACGGCAGCGCCAGTTGCTTCACGACACGCTGCCACAGCTGCCGTTCCTCCCGATCGTTGATGGGAGAGGGGGCCTTGCCGTCGAGGCGGGTCACGACTCCGTGCGCGTAGGCGTTGACCGTGGTCACATCGACGCGGCTGAGCAGGGCGTCGTCGCCGTCCAGGAGCAGGGACAGGTTCTCGCGCAGTGAGCCGGCCAGGGCGTTCGTGTACGTGGTCAGCAGGACCCGGGTATCGCGCGAGCGCGTGAGGAGGTGCTTGACGCGATGCAGGGCCGCGACCGTCTTGCCCGTGCCGGGGCCGCCGGTGATCTGAACCGGGCCGCCGTACGACACCCGGTAGGCGACGCGGCGCTGTGAGGGGTGCAGGAACACCCGCCAGGCCGTGAACGGCTTCTCCAGGATGTCCGCGAGCTCTTCGGGGCCGGTGACGAGGGTGATGCGGTTGGCGGTGTTGGCGATGGCCACGGCGAGGCTCTCGTCGGGGTCCGGGCCCGCGCCGACCGGACGGCGGACGGCGACCACGTCCCGGTACACGTCGTCAGGGCTGAACCCCTCGGCGAGGAACTGGAGCACCTCGCACTGGTCCTCCGGCAACAGGGTCTCGAACGCCTTGAGCTGCGCCTTGTCGACGATCGTCCGCACCGCACGCAGCACCTGGTCGTCGATGCCCAGTTCGCGGAGCACGGTGTCCGAGTAAGTCGCGAAGAGAAGGGAGTCGGCGCCGGTCGCCGCCTTCTCCAGGGCCGGGGTCAGCTGCTCGATGGCGACCACGTTTCGGACTTCGAGCGCGCGCGTCGCTGAGTTCGTCGTGTACAGCCGCTTGGCGGCCCAGGCGTACGCGTCGTCGTGCCGTACGACGTTGACGAGGAGGAACACGTCGCTGCCGTCATCCGGAGCGAGAACGACACCGCGCCAGAAGTCGTTGATGCGGATGGTCCGCATGCGTGCGTCCCGCGCGTTCTGCACGAACTCGAGGTGGAGCCCTTTGTCCGCGTGCAGTTCGGCCACGGTCAGCAGCTGGAACTTCTGCATCGCCTTGCGTACGCCGGCCTTGACGGGCCTCTCCAGGACGTCGTAGCTCTCCCAGAAGCTGTTGGCGAACGCGAGCTGCGGCACGAGGTGAACTCCCCACCCTGGACGGACACTCCGCAGTCGATCATACGCGTGGGGTGTTCGCCAACCGCTGGGCCACCTCGTCGATGTCCGTGAGCAGTCCGGAGGGTTCCTGGTCCAGGTCGAGGGCGTGCTGATGGATGACGATGCCCGCGTGACGCACTTGGTGGGCGGCGTGCGGGGCATTGCCCTTCGCGTACACCAGGTGGCCTTCGCGCAGGCCGAGGGCCGTGCAGTAAGCCAGCATCTGGTACAGGTCGGCGTCGGGATAGCCGCCCGGTCGCCCGGACTTGTACTTGGCGTCCGCCACCGCGCACGGGGTGCCGTCCGGTCCGTACAGCACGAGGTCGGGCTTCATCCGGATCGCGGCGGCCTCGTCGAGGTGGTGGGAGTCCTGGAGTCGGACGGTGTGGCCGTCCGAACCCCGGCCCCGGCCGTGGAAGGTCTCCCGTAGGGCGGTTGTCACGAAGTCCTCGAAGAGCTTGTTCATGTCGAAGAGGAAGCCGTCGATGCGCAGATCGCCGGGGCCGTGCTCGGCGGATGCGCCGTCCAGGACGACGCGCGAGAGACGCAGGGCCCGGTGGTAGCGGGAGTTGAGGCGGGTGGGACGCCATTCGGGGATCGGCTGTCCGCGCGCGATCGCCGTGACGTCTCTCAGGCGGGCGCGCTGGTGCAGCAGCCTGCGGCGTACGTCGCGCGGTGTGCCGGGCAGGCGCAGGAGACGTTCGACGGCCGCACGGAGGATGCGGTTCTCCGCTATGTCGGTGGTGAACTCGTCGTACGCCACCTCGATCGGCAGCATCGCCCCGAACCGCCGCCGTATCTGTTCGGCCTCCCTGACCCGGCCGCGGACGACGAGCGCGGATTCCTCAGCCGCCCGGTAGCCCTGCGACAAGCCCTGTCGCAGGGCCCGGTCCACCTGCCGTTCCACAGCGTGGGCGAGCGCGGGCAGCAGTTCGCGGTGCTCGGCGACCTCGACCTCGCCGTCCCGCCAACTCCTGCTCGGATCGAGGCTGTAGCCGAGCAGGAAGAAGAGCCGGACGATGGGCACCTTGGGTGTGACGCGTACGGTGACCGGTTCGCCGCCGCCCGCCGCCGTGACGGCCACGGCCCCGACCTTGCTGCCGGCCTTCAGCGACCAAAGCCCGGGCGTGTACGGGTCGGGGGTCGCGTCCACGATGCGGGAAGCGGCGAGGGCACGGCCGACGGCGTCCGGCAGGACGAGACGGGTCGCCGGCGCGTGCTCGACCAGTTCGACGGAGTACGGGGCGTCGACCGCTGACGTCACTGCAGGGACATCCGCAGTGCCGCCAGCCCGTAGCGCGTCTCGATGTCCACGCCCTCCCCGTAGTGATGCTCCTCCAGCAAGGGCAGGATCTTCGTCCGCCAGGTCCGCTCCAGACCGCCCTCCCGGTACACGCCCTTCTTCATCAGGTACGAGGGCCCGATACGGAAGTCGGGTTCGGCGATACGGGAGTTCAGCGCATCGAGCAGGTCGGCGGGCTCCGCGCCCCTGCCCTCCTCGGTCAGCCAGCGGCGCAGCAGACCGCGTGTCGGCTCGGTGCGCGGCGACAGTTCGACGAAGGCGAAACGGCGGCGCATCGCCGCGTCCACGAGGGCGATGGAGCGGTCGGCGGTGTTCATCGTGCCGATGACGAACAGATTCGGCGGCAGCGCGAAGTCGTCGCCGGAGTAGGTCAACCGAACCGACTTGTTGCGGTACTCCAGCAGGAAGTACAGCTCGCCGAAGACCTTCGCCAGGTTGGCCCGGTTGATCTCGTCGATGATCAGGAAGTGCGGGATGTGCCGGTTTCCCTCACGCGAGGCCAGGTCGGCGAGTTCGCGCAGCGGGCCCGCAGTGAGCCGGAAGGCGACCTCCCTCGTCTGCGGGTCCTCCTGGGGCCGGAAGCCCTCGAAGAAGTCCTCGTAGGCGTACGACGGGTGGAACTGCACGAGCTTGACCTGCTCGGGCCCGCCGCCGAGGAACTCGGCGAGTTTCAGTGCCAGGTACGTCTTGCCGGTGCCTGGCGGGCCGTGGAGCACCAGTTGCCGGTCGTCGGCCAGGAGATCGCGCACTTCGCGCAGCCACGCCGTCTCGTGCACGAGGAGTTCGGCCGCCAGCTGATCCGTCGGGTCGGGCAGTTCCGGCTCACGGCGGGCGGTGATCGCCGGGATCGCCAGGCTGGGGTCCCGCTCCATGGCCTGGGCCTCCTGCTCCAGTTCCTCGTCGCTCCGTCCGAGTCCCTCGACGAGTGCCAGTACGGCGGTCAGGTCGACGACATCGTGTTGCACGGACAGCTTCTGCTGGAGGGCCTCGGGCAACTCGTCGTACGGGATACCGGAGGACCGCCACTCGGCCCTCCGGCGCAGATTCGACAGCCCGCCCTCGGACTCGGTCTGCTCCGCGTCTCCCGTGAGCTTTCCGATGTACATCTGCCCGTCCGAGATGGTGCAGACGGTGTCGCCCTGCCGCATCTGGGACAGGAAGTAGTGCAGTTCGTCGGCCATCACCTGCTTCTGGCTGTACGAAGTGGTGGCGTCGTATCCCTCCTGGACGTACCGCCGCAGGACGCTCTTGGTCGGCGCGGCCTCGTCCACGTGGGGCAGGTGTGTGGCCGCGAGAGTCACCCAGCCCTCGGTCACCCACAGTCGCTTGACCAGATCACGCCCGGAGACGTTCGAGCCCCTCACCAGCCAGGCCTTGTGCGGGGTGCGCCATGAGGCGCCGAGGTAGTCGACCAGGGGGAAGCCCTCTTCCGTGCGCCACTCGGAGAGCCCGTCGGAGCTACGCCCGGTCACCACCGAGGCGGCTGCGGAGGGGGAGTTGCATTCGATGTCCCGAGTCGTCTCCCCATAGCCGGGCCACCGGTCCGACGCCGTCCCGATGCCGCCGTCCGCGAGCAGCCGTTCCCGCTGCGCCGACGGATGGGGCCCTATGCCGGGCATCGTCTCCACACGCACCGGTGAGCCGGCGAGGATGAGGAACTTCAGGCTTCCGTTCATCCCTTTCTCGGGCAGGACCCGGCCCCGGGCCTGCGGTCCTCCGTTGGGCAGGCGCAGCAGGAACTCCGGGTACACCGTGGCGACCCCGGCCTGAACCGCCTCGGGGCGGGCCTCGTCTCGCTCGTTCACTCCCACTCCTCGCCCCGGCGCCCAGCGGCGCACGGCCCTCCCGATCCACTCCGCCCACTCCACACGACCCTACCCGCGTGGAACGACAACCACCGATCGCCACGGGTTGATGCCTCAGGTCATGGTGTTGGCCAGGTGTGGACCCATGTAGCCGACGAAGATCCCGTGTTCGGTGCAGGCTCCGTCGTAGTAGTGGAGGCGCGGCGCGATGGTGTTGCCTCCGCCGATCCGCAGGTGGGCGCCCATGAACAGTTCGCCGTCCGGATGCACGCGGCGCGGCACGGGGAAGGTGCGTGCGCGGCTCCAGTCGCTGTTCGCCCTGACGGACTTGGACTCGTCCCTGACGACCTTGCGGGGCGAGATGACGTGCGCTCCCTCGGGCGCGTCCGCACACCACCTCTTGAAGTCGCTGTTCGCCTTGCCGCTCGCCACGGCTTCCGCGAAGTCCTGGAGTGCCAGAAGGGCGTCCCAGGCCATCCGGACCCAGGACGAGCCGTAGGCCTGGTCGTCGAGTTCCAGGGTGTACTTGCGTCGGCCGCTGAAGTGGACGCGTCGCATGCCGCCGATCCTTTCCAGGATCTCGGCGAAGGACGCGGGCGCGTCCACCAACGGGTCCACCGCCGCGTACGCCTGCTCGGCCGCGCCCAGCCTCAGCAGTTCTCTCTGCAGTTCTCGTACCTGCGCCTTGGCCCGGTGGAGTTCCTTGTACTGCTCGTCGTAGTCGACGACGACCTGGGTCTCGTTGCTCTCCGCCTGACGCAGCTCCCGCTTCAGGTCACGGATCTCGTCGGCTCTGACGCGCTGTTCGCGTGCTGCCTCTTCCAGGATCTCGTGCAGGGCGTCGTTCTCGTCGCGCAGCCGTTCCTGCTGGGAGCCGCCGATCCCGTCCCTGGCCCGGGTGCGCATGAGCGGCAGGGAATCCAGGGCGTCGGGCAGCGGGAGCCGGGTGGCGAGTCCTTGAGGGAGCTGGTTCAGGATGCGGGCGGCCAGTCGAGGGTTCTCGGCGAGCAGCCGTTTCGACATCACACGGTGCCGCTGGCCGTCGGCGGGCCAGGCCGGGTCGACGCCAGGCAGGTAGGTGCGGATGCCCCCGTTGTACACGCGGTGGTGTTCCAGTGTCCGGTTGAAGACGGACTCGGCTCCCGGGGTGAGCACGTAGAGGATCGCCAACCCGACCAGGGGGCGGACGACAGGGTCGACCGTCCTCTCCAGCCAGTCGTCGAAGTCGACGTCGTACGGTGTGGTCGCCATGACGACAGGGAGGCGTCGGTCGGCGTCGCACAGTTCGTCGATCACCGCCTCGACATCCTCCGCCTCGACGACTTGGGGCATGGCCGTGACGTCTGCCAGGCCGTCGTGTGCGTCGAGCGCCTCCAGCAGGTGTTTCGCGAGCCGGGGTGTCTTGGCGGGCACGGGGGCCGCCTGGGCGTCGTCGGGAAGGTGCTCGACGTCGAGCTGGACCCAGGTCGGCCCGTCGGTGATCTGCCGCGTCACGACGGTGGTCTGCCAGGTGCCGCCGGGCGCGGTCTCCCGGAGCCGCCACCGTCCGTAGGCGCCGGTGACACCCGTGACGGAGTCGTGGTCGAGGGTGACTCCGCGGGCTATCTCGTTGCGGCCCTCGGCGAACGCGTCGACGTCGTAGCGCTTGGGTGGTTGGGCGAGCCAGTGGCGCAGCTGTTCGTCGACGAGAGCGCCGGTCCGCACGTAGTCGGTCCGGCTGGTGACCACCATGCGGTAGCGACGGGCGTCCATCGTGCAGCTCCTGACGTATGCGGGGAAGGGCGGCGTGATTCAGGCGGTGGTGACGGCCAGGGCGCCGAGCAGTTCGCTCACGTCCTGGTGCCAGGCCTGTACCTCGGCGGGTGTGGGAGGCAGGTCGTACGTGTGGTGGTGACAGGCGGCGCTGAGACCGGACCAGACGGTGTACCACTGGCGCGCGACGGAGGGACTGACGTACCACTGCAGGCAGAGCATGCGGGTACGGCCGGTGCTGCGGGTCATGCGGGGGCTGACCGACCGCCAGAAGGCGTCGAGGGTCTCGTCGAGGGCCAGCCGGAGCAGGGTGGCAGCGGCGCGCGCGCGGACGCCGGGGGAGAGCGCGGTGTCGTGCGAGGGGTTGAGCAACCGGTCTGCTGCCGCCAGGAGTTCGTCCGTGGGGAGAATACGGGCCGAGCGCGGGGGAGTGGTCACCGGGCCAGCACCTCCTTGGCGAGGCGCTTCGTACGGTCGACCAGAGCCACGCGGTCACCGACCGGTGTGGCCGGCGCCTGGTGCGATGCCTGGTTCAGCCCCTGGATCAACTCCCGTGCCCACGGGCCGTGGTCGCGGGCGACGGCCTCCAGCACCTCGCGCCCCTCCTTGCCCCGCATGCCCATCGCGAGGGCCGCCAGACCGGTGAGCGGCCCCGGCCGGGAGACCCGCTCCTGGATGGCGCGCTGCCCGACGCCGGCCTCGCGCAGGGCACGCCGCGCGCTGTCCAAGTAGGCGGCCTCCAGCGCCAGACGGCACATCGAGGGGAGTACCCGGTCGGCGACTTCCGGCGGGAGGTGCGGATCGAGGGCGATGGCTCGTGCCTCAGCCAGGGCCTGGCTCACCGGGTCGCTGACGGAGGAGACGTGTACGACCGAGTCGGTCTGCCGGGACACCCGCATGACCGTCGCCCGCAGACCGAGGCGCTGGATGGCCTCTTCGAGCCGGGTGTCGTGGGTGAAGACGACGACCTGCCGGTGCTGCGCGTACAGGTCGAGGACCTTGGCGAGGCCGTCGACCTTCTCCGGGTCCATGGACTGCACCGGGTCGTCGATGACCAGGAAACCGAAGGGACTGTCCTGGTGGGTGGCCCGCGGGATGAACAGGGAGAGGGCGAGTGAGTGCAGCTCGCCCTGGCTCATGACGCCGAAGGCGGGCGCGTCGGCATCGTCCACGGAGACGGGAAGACTGACCTGCCGCTGCGGACCGACACCCGTGAGCCCGATCGCACCCAGCAGGACGCTGCTGCGCTCGCACAACAGCCGCCAGATCTGCCCGGACTGGTCGGCGAACGGCTTGAACCGGGCGTCCCGCAACTCGTCGGTGAGCGCACGCACCCAGGCACGTACGGCCTTGACCCGCTTGAGGGCGGGCTTAGCCGCCTGCGCGGCCTCCGCCTGCCCCAACCATGCGGACAGGCGTACGGCCAGCGGCTGCCAGCGGCCGTCCTGCGCTGTGACGCGCCGGCGGGCGTCCTCGATGATCTGGTCACAGGAGTCACCGAGGACTGCCTCGGCACGTTCCGCACGGTCGGCCAGCTCGCGCGGGTCACGAATCGTGCGGCAGGCGACCAGATCCCGCCAGAGCGCGGCGAGGGAGGGCTCGTCGGCCTGGAGCCAGGTAGGGCCCGGACGCATCAGATCGTGCACCTCCCGCACCGCGTTCACGAGGTCGCGGTGTGCCGCCTCGGCCTCTGCGGCCTCCGTCTGGAGCCTGTCGACCTGCGCGCGCGTCCGTTCCGCCCAGGAGCGGTCCAGGAGGTCCGTGCTGCCGCATACGGGGCAATCGGAGACATCGGGGTGGCGGCGGCGGTGTTCCAGCGCGGTGTCGAGCAGCTTGATCAGCTGCCGGGCATCCTCGGCGGACCCGTGGCGTGCGTCGTCGGCCACGGCGGCCGCCGACCGAAGCCGTGTCACGGCCCTCGCGATCAACGGCCGGTCCGGGCGCTCGAGATCGGCCAGTCGGCGCAGTCGGGCGAGGTGCGCCTCGTCGGCGGCACCGTGCCCCTTCAACAGGGCCCGGACGGCGTCCAGATCGGGGCTCCTGCCGGAGAGCGCCGTGATCGCTTCCTTGGCGCGCGGGTCGTCCACCTCCGACAACTCCTGGATCACGGTGCCGGTGAGAGCCTTCACGGCGTTCTCGGTGTCGGTCAGGGTCTTGGCCCGAGCCCGTGCCGCCGCGTCGGTGTCACTGAGCAGTTCGAGGCCCAGGATCCGGGAGATCTCGTCGTGCAAGGTGGTCAGCGGCCCGTTGATCACCGCACCGAGTTGGGTGTACGGGAGAAACGGCCGGTACAGCGACAGTTGGCCGGAGTCGATCACGTCGTGCACGGCTTCGCCGGTGACCTGTCCCGCTTCCTCGACGACGGTGCGGGACTCCTCGAGCCCTTCGCCGTGCCAGAACCGGCGTATGGTCACGGGCTCCCTGGCGCCCTCTCCGCCACTGCCGGAGTCGAAGCCGAGCTCCACCGCGACCTCGGGAGCGGAGTGCTCGTGGAGGTTGCGCCAGCCCTTCTTCCATACCTGAGTGCGCCCCTGCCAGCGGAAGTTGTCGCCCGTCAAGGCCATCTCCGCGGCCTCGGCGAAACTCGACTTGCCGGAGCCGTTTCGGCCCGCCACCAGCGTCAGACCGGGGCCGGGATTCAGCCGGACAGTAGCGGCGGGTCCGATACCGCGCCAGCCGGAGGCCGTGATGGACCGCATGTACACGGTCCCGGAACGGCCACCGCTCCGGGGCTGAGCGGCAGGCAGCAGATCGCGCAGCAGGGCCTGCTCCTCGGCGGAGAGCCCTGATCCGGGCAGACGGGCGAGGACCAGGTCACGGAGGCTGGTGGTGTCGCTCATGGATCGGCTTCCTTGGGTGCTGTGGATGGCTGCGGCGGACGCGCCCAAGGCGTTGCGAGGGGACGGCGAGCCGTTGTCGATCCGAGCATGACGGAGGCTTGTTAGCGTCGTCAACAGACTTCTATGAATTCAAGGAGAGCGGATGTGTGTACACGTGTTCTAGCGTCCCGCCTGACACGGAAATGTGTTCGGTTGGCGGATCCGCCGGTCTGACCGTCCAGGCACCTCACCGCACACGGCGGCCGTCACCGACCAGCCAGTGTGTGATGGTCAGCGCAGTACTGAGCCTATCCAGGCCGACGCCTGCTCGGGTGTGGTGCGGGTGTCGACACCGAGGACGTGGATGATGCCCAACAGGCCTCTGGGGCCGCGCACCTGGAGAGTGCGCCGGGCGTGACTGCCCGGCTGGGGATGGACGATGACGGCCGTCGGGGTGTCGGCGGACGCGTAGCCGCTGCCGTAGGTGAGGAGCTGGTGGACGTCGGCCGCGCTCACGCCGCGGCGGTCGTAGCGCTTGTACTTGGCGTCCACGGGCAGCAGCGTGCGATGTGCCGTGTCGTATCCGGGAAGTCCTGGAAGGCTGAGCAGGAGATCGGGCCGGAAGGCCGAGGCGTTGCCCAGGTCTCCGCGAACGGTCATCCCGGCGCCGCTCCCGCCGGGTACGGCGTGGCCGCCCTGCGGGCTGACGGCCTCGGTGCCGAGACGGCGGACCACGGCCTCCCAGAGCGCGGGCATGGAGAGGAGGAGACCGTCCGCCGCGGTGCCGTGGTCGGTGAGCAGGTCGGTCACGCCGCCACCGCGCAGCAGCAGGCGGGCCCAGGTGTGGGCGGGCCGGTAGCGGGCGTTGAGGCGGGTGTAGTGGGTGCGGTCCAGGGCGCGGAGCGCCGCGGCCGGGGTCGGAACCTGCGGAAAGGACCCGGCGGCGCCGTGCAGGGCGCGCGCAAGGTCGGGACTGGCGGTCATGCCGAGCGCCGCCCTCAGCGCACTCCCCAGGACGCGGTTCTCCCAGACGTCCGCCTCCCGGTCGAAGGTGCGGACGTGCAGCTGGTCCAGTTGCCCGTAGCGGCGGGTGGCCTGGGCTGCGACGTCCAGGCGTCCCCGGAGCACCGGTTCGACGCTCCGGCGGCGTACGTAGTCCTGGCGCAGTCCCTCCCGCAGGAGCCGCTCGCACTCTTCGAGCAGGGCGGCGGCGACCAGGTCGGCGTAACCGTCGGGGCCGGTGGCCCAGTGCCTGGCCGTCGCCGGGACGGGCGTGCCCAGGGCAAAGGCGAGCCAGCTCATGAGCTGCTCTCCCGGAATGGCGAACTTGGGTGCGACGACCACGCGGACACGGTCCAGGACCAGGACTCCGACGGTCGCGTCGGCCTTGAGCCGCCACCCGGTGCGCTCCCTGGTCAGAGTGAGGCAGCCCCGTGCCTGGAGGGCGTGCAGACGGTTGACGTCCCGGAGGGTGAGCTGATCGGGCTCCAGCGGGGCGGACTCGTACTCGCCGAGCCGGACCGGGGTGCGGTCAGGCATCCGGGCCGGGAACTCCGCTGGTGAACTCGGTCGCCAGCGCGTCCGCAAGGTCCTGCGGGGGCATGAGGAGCGGACGCCCGGTCTCGGCGTCGACCAGGCCGCCGAGGATACGGTGCAGCAGCTCCGCCCGGCCGAGACAGTAGTCCTCCAGGAGCGGGATCACCTCGTGGTGGAAAGCCGCGGCCAGGTCCTCCTCGGTGGCGATCGGCTCACCCTCCCGCAGCAGGTAGGCGTGCCCGATCTGGTGGTCGGCGTCGAGATGGCGGGTGATGCGGGTGTTGAGGGACTCGAAGAACCCGGCCAGGTCCAGGGGACCCACGGTGCCGGAGACCGCGTCCGGGTCCGGCCCCACAGGCAGGAAGGCGAAGCGGCGGCGGACCGCGGCGTCCAGGTGGCTGATGCTCCGGTCGGCGGTGTTCATGGTGCCGATGACCCGGACGTTCGGCGGCACGGAGAAGCGTCGCTTGCTGACGGGCAGGATGACCGGCAGGTTCCGCTTGTCGAGTTCGAGGAGCGTGATCAACTCGCCGAAGATCCGGGGCAGGTCACCGCGATTGATCTCGTCGACGACCAGTAGGAACGTTTGGTCGGGGTGGGCGGCGGCCCGGCTGCACAGGTTGTGGAACAGGCCGTCCGTGAGGGCGAGGGTGAGCCCCGGGCCGGTGGCGCTCAGGTCCGGCTTGAAGCCCTCGACGAAGTCCTCGTAGCCGTAGGAGGGATGGAAGGTGACCATGCGGACACGGTCGCCCTGCAGCATCTCGGCCTGCGCCTCGGCACGTTGGTGCGCGTCGGCACCGAGCACGCCCGCGCGGCCATCCAGGGCGAGGGCGGCGGCGAGCGCGAGCCGGGTCTTGCCCGTGCCGGGCGGCCCGTGCAGGATCACCTGTCCTTTGCGTTCCAGGGCGTCCAGGACGACCTGTACGTCTTCGGGCAGCGCGACGGGCGTGCCCGTCTGCGCCTGGCCCGTATCCGGGACGGAGCCGGAGCCGGAGTCGGCGTGGTGTGCGGTGAACCTGGCGAAGAGGGAGGCGTCGACTTTGGCGAAGGTGGACCGCCACCCGTGCTGGGGCTTCGACAGTTTCTGTGCGTGGGAGGTGTCCCAGGTCACCGGGACGACGTGGTGGAACTCCGGCCGGTCCGGGGCGTAGCGGTAGCTCCCGTCGACCCTGCCGGTGGCCAGGACCTCGTCCGTCCCGCGGTTGGCGACGACCCGGTCTCCCGCCTCCAGGTCCCGGAAGGCCAGCAGCCGACGGGCAAGGGTCAGGCTGCCGCCACTGCTGCGCGGCCAGTGCGCGTCCAGGGCCTGCTTCAGTTCGGTGTCGCTCTGGTACTGGCCGAGGTCTCCGAGCTCGTCCCACCCGACGCAGATGAACCCTCCGGCCCGGCATTCCTCCCACAGGCGGCCGCGCTCGCCGGGCGCGACTTTCCAGATGGTGCGTTGCCGGGGATTGAAGTGCTTGTACAGGAAGCGCATCACCGCCTGTCCCGTCCAGCCCTCGAACTCCTCACGGTTCCGCACGAGTTCCCTCAGTTGCCGGTTCGTGCGCGCGGCGGGGACGCCGGCCTGCGCCTCGCCGCCGACCAGCGTGACGAACGTCCGCAGATGCTCGGCCGCGTAGATCGGCAGGAAGTGCTGTGGGAAGTAGGTCGCCAGGGACTTTGTCACCAACGTCGGCCCGTACCGCAGCATTTCGAGGTCGTCCAGCGCCTCGAAGTCTCCTGCCCCGACGGCGTCGAAAGCCCGGACGAACTGTCCCCGCAGTTCCGCCCAGGCCTCCTGCGGGTCCATGCCGCGCAGGGGAGCGGCCAGCCGCCATTCGCCGGAGTTGTGGTGGTACATGATGTGCTTCGCGGCACTGCCGCCCTTGATGCTGCCCAGGTGGGGAGTGCCGAACTCCATGAGCCGGCAGTACGTCGGCCCCGACTCATGCGGTGCGCTCTGCCCGAGGGCGTAGCGCTCCAACGGCAGCTGGGCCCACTGTTCCAACGGAAACTGGGACAGCACCTGCTTGCGCTCGTCCTCGGCAGCCGACTCGGCGTTCGCCACGGCGGCCCGGTCGAACTCTGCCGCGGCTGTGCGCACATCCACCCCGTTCGTCATGGAGGCCATCATGCCTGAGGGCGAGGCGGCGTCCCCCACGCTCGTGAGGTTGGGCAACTTTCTGCGTGGGCGGCAGGAGCGGGCTGGCAGGATGCTCACCAGGGCGAGGTCGGCCCCCTGGGCACCGGGAGCATGGCGACGGGGGAGATCGTGCAGGACTGGATCTACATTCTTAATCCGAGCAAGCACTCCCTCGACGGTGAGCCCTTCGACAAGGACACGGTGCGTCGTCTCGCCCACCAGGACCCCGAGGGCGACTTCTGGCTCAGCCGACGCAACCGCATGAACCCGGGCGACCGCCTGTGGTTCTTCTTCACCTCGCCGGATTCGGAAGTCGCCGCGGTGGCCGACGTCATGGGTGAGCCGTACGAGGCGGACCCGCCGGATCCCGAATCCGTCTACCGGGTCGACGTCACGCTGCTGTCCGGGCCCACGGACGCGTTGCACGGCGATCCGGTGGGCCGGGACGAGCTGCAACTCGGCCAGGTGAGGTCGGTTCAGAGGGTCGAACCAGGGGCGTTGGAGATCCTGCTGGAGCGAGCCGGTCTGTGATCCGCCCTCCGCGGGCAGGACGGCTACCAGGGCTCCAGCCCACGCTCGGCCGGGTCCGTGTGGGGCAAGAGCGCCTCCCGGGCACGTGAGTTCAGGGCCATGAGTTTGTCCGCCGTGCGATCGACGAAGAAGACGAACGCTTTGGCGGTGTCGGCGAAGGCCGCTGCCGGGCGACTGATACCGGCTGTCGTGATGACGATGAGCCGCTTGGGTACGTCCTCACCTGCCGCCGCGGCCAGGCCGTTCATCCGCTGAACCTCGGAGGTGGACAGGTTCTTGGCCCTGTCGTGCCACTCGATGTGGAACGCGTCGGACCGGATGGGCTGTTCGGCGTCCCCTTCTTCGAGGTCCCCGAAGCCGAATGCCGTCAATTGCTCGAGAACCGTGTCCGTGATGTGCTGGGGGCTGGGCGAGCGCCGCGAGGTCTTCGGCTCAGTTTCCTCATCGAGCTGACCGACATCGGCGCCGGCGTCCCCCAGCCACTTGGGCGGACCGGCTTCGTCTGCGAAGAGCGACTCCTGCCACTCGGACCGGTGCCCGGCGGAATCCGGTTCCCCGCGACCGGCCGGCTCGCACGACACCTCCACGTCCCAGGCCTTCAGGCCCCTGCCGAGTACGTCGGCGATGTCCGCCACCGACGCCTCCGCGCGGGGTACCCCTGGCGTGGGCTTCGTGCTGCGCCACAGGTTCCAGGCCAGATCGACGCGGCCCCAAGCTCCGCATTCCGCGAGGTGCACATCCACCAGCCAGCCGAGGGCGGGCTTGAGTGAGACGCGGACGAACGCGTCCGAGAACTCGGCCTCGACGAAGCTGCCGTCGCGTCCGCCCACGATGTCGAGTTTCGGCGAGTGGCGGGGGCCGTACGGGAAGTAGCCGTTCCCCGCCGCCACGCGCCGCACTCGCACACCTTTGGCGTCCAGGAGGTCGGCCAGCTCGGTCATGTCGGACGGCTCGCTCTCGTTCCAGCGCCACGGCGAGGGAACCGGTACGTCGGTGAGGTGTGCCGACGCCATGGCGTGCAGTGCGTCGACGAGTACCTCGTCGGGCGTCTCCAGCGGCCAGACGGACGGTTCACTGTTCAGTACCGGGTCCATCACCGCCCAGACGATCGTGTAGCCCATGCGCACCTGGGCCAGCACGACCGAGCGTTTGCCGGACAGCGTGACCTTCAGATGCATCAGGCGGTTCGCGTCGTCGAACTGTACCCGGTCGGCAAGCTCGGGGTGACGGTCGCACAGAGCCTGTTCCAGGCTCTTGAAGTGCAGGTGTCTGCCGAAGGCGGCGACCATGTCACCGGGCGGGAAAGGCAAGGGAAACACTCCTGTTGAGTAGCGGCGGCGTGTGGCGCCGCCGGGGACGCCGTGATCTGTTGACGGAGCGTAGGTCGACCGGATGCCGTCGCTCAAAGCGTTCGGCTGTCCTCAACGGCATTGGCTGCCGGATTGACCGGAAACCGCTTCAGGCCTCTCGCCTTGCTGGTCGATCTCCGCCCAGACGGTCTTGCCAGAGGGCGGGCGCGGGTCCGTGCCCCAGCGGTCGGCCAGTGCGTCGACCAGGAGCAGGCCGCGGCCCGACTCGTCGTCCGGGCCCCGATCCGGGGGGATCGCGGGGCGGTTCTCGCCCCGAGTGTCGCTCACGGCGATGCGCAGGGTGTCGGCCGTCCCGTCCAGCGTCAGTGCCACCAGGAAATCGCGGCCCTGGACGCGGCCGTGCAGCGCCGCGTTGGCGGCCAGCTCCGCGACGACGTGTTCCGCTCTCTCGATGACTCGCGGTGACATCTCTCCGCCCCGCCGGGCAGGGTGACGACGGCTGCGTTGGCCGCGATGCCGATCGCGAGGCGACGACGGTTCGGTCTCATGCTCTTTCCTTCGGGGCCTCGGCGCTGTGGGCGGCAGCACGGTATGCCGTGAACACCCGGGCCTGTTCCGTCTTCCGGAGCCGGCCCAATTCGATGGGGCGCAGGCCGTAGGGCCGTCCGAGGCGTTTGAGGATGGCGTCGAAGTACGGCACGGGGGTGTGCTCGGAGGCGACCACGAGGGAGGACAGCAGCACCCCATAGGTGGCCGGGCTGTCAACGGTTACGAGGATCGATTCCCTGGCCTTGGCGGACAGGTCCGATGGCTTGAGCCCGGCGGCAGCGGCAAGCGTGTGCCAGCCCACGCAGACCTGGCGTTGGGCAGCGTCGATCAGTGCCCGCCGAACGGCCACGACCACGGCGCGCTTGGTGGTCCCGAGCTTGCCCCAGTGCACGCGTTCCTCCTCGGTGGGGCGCTCAGCGGAAGCGCTTCGGGCCACCGGTACGGCTTGGGTGCCTCGCGCGTGGGCACGATAAACGGCAGCCCGCCAGACTGCCTCGACGGTCGGGGTGACGGCGTCGGGCTTCCAGCCCAATTCCCTCAACACGTCGCCGAAGAAGGGGGCCGGGCCTGGGGGCTGGCCGTCCGCCTTCACCAGGGCCGACAACAACCGGCGCCCGGGAACGTAGGAGCTGTCCACCGCGGCCAGCAGCCGAACGCGGTCCTGGTCGGTCAGCGTCGACGGCGAGATGCCCTGCTTCCTGAGCAGGCTCGTCCACTTGATGATGCCGTGCCCTTTGGCGACGAGTTCCAGATGCTCGCGGAGCCGGGCCGCGAGCCGTGCCTCGTTCAGCACATGTGCGGTTCCGGCCTTCGGCTCTGGTGGCCTGACCGAGGGCTGTTGCCGTGCGGGGGTCGATTCGGCGAGGACGTAGGCGGTCTTCCGCTCACGCTCCCAGATCTCTGTAACCTTCGCCTCGGACAGGCCGGATCGCCAGCCGAGGCCGGCGAGGACGTTGGTGAAGTACGGGGCGGGCGCGGCCGGGGCGTGGGCGGGTTTGACAAGCGCCGAGAGCACTGGTTTGCCGTCGGCTCGGGGATGGTCCACCTCGATGAGGAGGCGCACGCGTTCGTCCGGGGTGACGTCGCCGGGCGCCGCTCCGGCGTGGCTGATCAGCGTCTCCCAGTTGATGAGGCCGCGGGCGCGGGCGACGATGCCGAGCCTTGAGCGGAAGACGCGGATCGTCTCGGCCTCACCGAGGGGAAGTGGGCGGGGTGCTGAGGTGGCCGGTTCGGTCGTCGCGGGGGTGGCCGGGGGCGACTCGGGACGCGGAGACGCGGGGCGCAAGTCCGGCCAGCGGGAGTCGGTCTGCTGAGGTAGGGGCGACGCGCCGTCGGCGCGTATCAGCCAGTCGGGTCCGGAGGGGGTCGCTTCGGTGAGCGGCAGCAGGTGGGCTGAGGAGTAGATGATGTGCAGTTGGTGGGGAGAAGGGGCAGGGTGGGCATGCGGCAGGGTGATCCGGGCCCGGACAGCGGCCGAGCCGAGCGGCTGGAGGTCGGCCTCGTAGAGGCGTACGGCGGTGCCGTCCGGGTCAGTGTGCGATGCCGGGAGCTCGGTCGCTGCGGTGAAGGCGATGGTGCCCGGAGCCAGCGGGAAGGCCACGGACGTAGGAGCCGGAACGGGCGTGCTGCTCGCGGGCGGTTCGGCGTCGAGGCTGGGCGTGACGACCCCCTCGTTCGACAGGCGGCACTCGGTGAGGGTCGACCACCCGAGGCTGTTGTCCGGGTACTGCGCGCCGACGTACACCTCGCGGGTATCGCCCTGGGTGCGGCAGGAGATGCGGATGGCATGTCCGGCGGCGTCCACCTCGTTGTGCGAGAGCCCGCAGTAGGGTCCGTACGCCCAGTGGACGTGGGTGTGCCGGTCGGCGAGGCGTTCGCGTGTCTCCTGCCACTCGCGGAGGGAGAGGCGGGCCAACTGGACCCGGATGAGCCGGGACCGGCCCTGACCGAACCGGACCTCGACGGCTCCACCGTGGACCGAACCGGGATCCAGGTAGGTGATGTCGGCGTCCTGGTACCCCTGGCGCAGTAGCCAGCGCCGTAACGCCTGCCCGATGTACAGGTGATCTGCGCTGGCCTCACCGGTCTCCGTGCGGCGGCAGTGCACGGGCGGCCGGTGCGCGTAGTGGCACTTCTTCCCCGTGTACCGCTTCGGAGTCAACTTCTTGCCGCAGCCGCCGAGCAGGACGCCGCAGTAGAAGTCGTGGCGGGTCCGGCCCCGCATGAACGTGTCGAAGTCGTCGTGGTCGTACGGCAGGAACACCGGCCAGTCCGACTCGGCCTGACCGATGACCGCCGTCTGAACCTTGCGGGTGTCTTCTTCGGAGGTGGGCGAGACCATCCTGGCTCCTGGCTCGGGCAGCGGCGGCGGTTGGGTCAGGTTGGGTGGCGGGGGACTTGGCCTGAGGGTGGAGGTGTACCCGAACAGACTGTGTGTGTATACGAATCCAAGGACGACGCACATACAGTTCGCCGTGGGGCGTGAGGAGTGGTCGGGGTTCGTGAGGTTCGCGACCGGGGCCTGAACCGCGCTCGGCCCGGCGGTCGTGAGGTCACTCTTTCACTGCTGGGACACTGGGTCAGTGGAGGTCTGGTCCGCCCGCATCGGCTATCTCGTCGAGCAGACTGATCTTCTCGTCGGCGTCGTCATCGACGTCCGGGCCGTCAGGGCTGGTGTCGGGAAACGATCCGGCTGCCTCCTCGTCAGCGAGGTGCGGGTACTTCTCCAGAAGGAACCGCCGCCGGTACGCGACCTCGGCCGCGTCGACGATCCCTTCCAGAGTGGTCCAGTTGAGAGTGCTTCCGACGACGATCCCGAATGCGGGTACGGCCTTACCGAGCCCCTTCTTGGTGAGGCGGAAGCCGAACGCCTTCGCGAACTGCTGGGAAACCTTGGTGACGACCGCGTCGTTGAGGACCTCCCACGTCTTGCCGCGGAAGAGTGCTTGGGTAAGTCGCGAGATGTCGGCCATCGCGGCGTTCTTGGCGGTGGCCGAGCTTGCCGTCCCGACGTTGACGACGGACATCACGAAGAGCTTCTCGGCGGGCTCTTCGGGGTCGTAGCCGTAGAACAGCGAGACCTGGCCGACGGCACGGGACGCGAGTCCGAGGACGACCGCGGTATCGGCGACGAAAGCACCCGCGATCGCACCTCCCGAAGGCGCTGCGGCGGCACCGGCGGTAGCGGCGATGGCGAGCTGCCCTCCCGAGATCACCAGCCCAGCACCCGCACCCGAGAGTGCTGCGGCGGCTGGGTAGTACAGGCTCGCCGCCCGACCACGGACCGCGTCGACCTGCTCAAGGTCGAGGCGGCGCAGGTCGAGCAGCGATTCGACGTCGTGCCCGCGCTTCTTGTGGAGCGCCACCACGCGCTTGGGGGAGAGGCCCGCTCGCGAGGCCCGCCCCACCGTCTTCCGTAGGGACTGCGCGGCAGTGCCACTCCAGTCCGGGAGGGCATCAGCGGCTCCGCGCGCCCCCGCGCCGACCTTCTGAGCGCCCTTGGCGACGGCTTCCTGGCCCCGCGAAAGCGCAGACTTCGCCCGTGGGTGGTTCTCCAGTTGCTTCGCGGCACGCTTGCCAAGCTCCGAGACGCCGTTGGCCACTTGGTCGCCGGCGTTTCTCATCACTCGGGACAGTAGCCGGCCTTTGAACTGCTGGACTGCATGCCATGCGTCGAGCTCGTAGTCCGATGGCAGCTGATCGAGCTGCTGTGGGTTCTGCGCATTGCTCATGGTCCCCCCTGGGGCGTGGATCGTGATGCAAGAGTGGGTAACACGTCAGGTCACGTCGTCGAGAGCGGTCAGGCGGGGTGGCGGGGGCCGTGGCCTGGGGGTGGTGCGAGTGTGGAGGTGTAGTTTTCGCCCTCGATGAGTGGGGTCTCCAGGGTGAGCCCGGCGGCGGCCATGCGGTCGTACTCGGCGAGGATCAGTTCCTTGGTGCGGTACGAACCGTGCTTGGCCTCGTCCTTGCGGCGGACGATGGGGAAGGTGTCGAGGATGTAGTCGGCGTCCTCGCGGGAGATGCCGTAGAGGTGGAAGAAGAGGGAGTCTAGTTCCGCGCGGATTTGCTGGCGGCGCTTCTGGTTCCAGTGGAAGGGGGAGCCGGTATCGCCGAGATAGGTGGCGAGGCTTTTCATGTCATTCGCGGTGTATACGAGTTCAAGGACGCGCGGCACGATGAAGCTCGAGTGAGGGGAGAGTTGGGTTGGGGTGGGTACCGGGAGCTGCTTGACGATGAAGAAGCTCATGGAGGTGCCGCCGATGCTCTGGCGAGCCGCGTAGTCAAATGCGAATGACGACCAGGCGGCTCCGAGGAGTTCGGGTGACAGTGACATGGCCAGCAGGAATTTGTGTCCCACGCCTACCATCGGCATTAGAGCGCTAATCATGCTTCTCTCGTCGGTGGACCGGCAGATATCCCGCCAGCCGAGAAGGAAGCTATTCGGCCATTCTTTCTCGGCGAGGCGCTTTCGGACCCCCGCGACAGGAATCTCCTCGCCGTTCTTGTCGAACTTGCCGGACGGCGTGTCCTCTTCTGACACCCAGTACCGGGGCAAGACCAGCGCTTCGCTGTCGTCCTTCTCCTCCGGTGGGAGGGGCCGAGTGTCGTCTTCGGTGCCGTATGTGGCCCACCGGTGGTCGTAGTGGTGGAGCATCTTTGCCTCGTACAGGGGGAGCATCCGCTCCCCGTGCCTGGTGAAGACGTTGCCCTCAAGTGTCCAGCCAAAGGCTTCGAGATCTTGGCGGGGGTTGAGGAGAGCAGAGTCGTGGCCCATGTCATACATCCGGAGGAACGATGTGCCCCACGGGTTACTGCTGGGCTGGCCCTCCTTCCAGAAAACGGGTAGCTGCCGGTACATTCGCAGAGTTACCTCGGCATCCCGACGAGACCTGAAAATCGGGAGGGTTCCGGTGTTCGGATTGAGGAGCTCGATCTCTTCTGGTGTCAGCGCGAACGCCTTCTCCGCGTCATCCAGTTCGGCCGGGTCGTGGAGGAAGAATGCAAACCGTGCTGCCGGTTCGCATAGCGACCGCCCCGTGATCGACAGGATGCTGAACTTGAACGAGCGGTGCACTCCGGGAAAGAGCGGTGCCGCGTTTTCGAAGTCGTACAACACGGCGATCGACCCGCTCTGAACTAGGTCTTTTGAGAAGTACTGCGTCCGTGCGTCCGTCACGATCCCCGTCGGCACGATCACCCCCGCACGCCCCTTCGGCCCGAGTAGGACGCGGTCTGTCTCCGTGAAGACCGAGTAGGTGTTGAGGTTCCCCTGACCGGTCAGCGGAACCCGCCCCGACCGCCGCAGGAAGTGGCTCTCGGCGTACACCTTTCGCTTGCCCGCCTGGAACTCCTCAAACAGCGAAAGGGTGTCTGGAGAGTGTTTGAGCGTCTCGATCATGTTCTTGCGGACGGACGCGCGGGATGCTTCCGCGATCTCAGGAGCACGATGGGCGAAGAACTCCTGCTCGCGGAAGTCCACGCTGTCCCACGGCGGGTTACCCACCACTGAGTCAAAGCCGCCAGCCCAGCCTGTCTCAGAGGAAACTCCCTGGCCATTCTCCGGAACGGAGAAGACCTCGGGGAACTCCAAGTGCCAGTGGAAGAAGTTGTACCGGTCACGCAGCCGCTCGATCTCGACGCCGGTCTCTGCGGCGACACCCCCGCCACTCGGGTCCTCCAGCGCCTTGAACACCGAATGCGTCACCGCGCGCGGACCCTCAGGCGTCTTGAGCCACACGAACGCCGCGCACCAGGCGTCGGCGACAAGCCGGGCCCGCTGGTACGCCGAGGAGCCCGCCCACTCCTCGTACGCCTCCTCCTGGCGGCGCACGTCCGCCAGCTCCTCCGCCTGAGCCAGCGTGATGGACCGAAGCCCTCTGGCGAAAACGGTGTTGGCGACCTGGACCGATTCGTCGCTGATGTCGAACAGGCTGCCCTGTCCGATCCGCTCCTGCTGGTTGATCTTCTCCAGCGCCTTCGCGTGCTTCTTGTCGTCGCCCTCCGTGGCGATGAACGCATCGTCGGGAATCCCGTCCCGCAGCAGCTTCGGCGTCGCCCCGATCAACCCGTTGCCATGCTTTACGTGCGCGTCAAGGAACCCAAGCGGCTTCCCCGGCTCCAGCGCCTCCAGCCACAGCGACACCTTGGCCAGCTCCACAGCCATCGGGTTGAGGTCCACGCCGTAGATGCACCGGGCGACGACCTCATGCAGCGCATGCCGCACCGCGTCCAACGTCGGCTCGGGGTTCCGCTCCCGCACCGCCGCAACCTGCTTGGCGATGCGCCTGGCCGACGCCACCAGGAAGTGCCCCGAGCCGCACGCCGGGTCGCACACCGTAAGTGACAGCAACTCGTCCACGATCGCGTCCGCCGGGTCGGCCGCCCCCGACTCCGACGCCGCCTCCTCGCCCCGCTTCACCGCGTCCCGTATCACCGGGTCCAGAGTCGAGTCCAACAAGCACTCGATGAGCGAGGACGGGGTGTAGTAACTACCCGTCGTCTTACGGGTGTTGCCCGCGACCTCGACCAGCGTGAACGTACGGTCGGCGGTGCTGTGCTTCGGCTCCAGCTCCAGCAGCGACTCGTACACGGAGCCCAGTTCCTCCGCGTCCAGGTGCCGGTAGTCCACCGCCCGCCAGCGCCCCGAGCTGCCGTCCCGCACCTGCGACAAGTGCCGTACGGCGGTCAACAGCGCCTCGTTCGACAGCTTCAGCCCGCGCAACGGCGCATCCGCGTCCGTGTCGTTGAAGAGGCCGCCGAGACCGGGCAGGCCCAGTTCGGGGCGGCCCTTCTCGTCGCCGAGGGCGTCGAGGACGATGCGCAGGGCCTCGTACAGGTCACCGTGTGCCGTGCCCCGCCGCTTCCTCGCGTGCGCACGCAGCCGGGCCGAAGAGAAGTACGCCTCGTACCGCTCGCGTGCCTGCGGGTCCGTCTTCGGCGACAGCAGCGCGTCGCGGTCCTCGGCCACGAAGACGAACAACAGCCGGTAGACAAGCCGCAGCAGCGCGGCCTGGAGCGCCTTCGGGCGGACGTCCTCGCGCAGGGCCGAGTTCTCCGGGTGCCGCAGGAAGCCCGTACCCAGCGCGGTGATCGCGTCCTGGACGCCCTTGCGGAGCTGGTCCAGGGCGCGGGTGCCGGACGCGATGGCCTCCGTGCGCCACTTCTCCAGCCGGCACGCGGACGGCGGCGCTTCCTCCGCCACGTCGAACCGCGACACGTGCAGCACCCGGTACAGCAGCACGAACTCGCTGAACAGCTCGCCGTCGAAGATCGCTTCGAGGTCGAACTCGACGTACGAGGCCGTGGCCAGCGCGCTGGAGTCACGCAGCAGCCGTACCTGACGGCCATTCGTCAGAACGCCCCACAGGTGGGCCTCCGTGCGGTTCAGGCACTCCTGGAGCATCGACTGCGGCGGCACCGTGCCCACGCCGCCGGGGCGCTTGTCCAGGTTGGCGTTCCAGGGCGTCTGGTGGATCAGCGCGTGCTGCCATCGGTGGGAGACCGGGAACTTCTTCTCCGCGTCCGAGTCGGCGGCGATGCCCGCCGCCCCGACCTGCGTCAGCGGGCCGAAGCCGAGCTCGCGCCAGAGCGGGGCCAGCCAGTCACTGCCGGCACGACCGGTTGCATCGGCCGCCGGGTCGCCCGTCTCGCGGTCCTCGGGCAGGTGTTTGCGCAGCTCGCGCCAGAGCGGCTTCAGGTACTCCCAGCTGCGCTCGGCCTCGTCGCGTACCGATCGGGAGGACGGCAGGCCATAGTCGGAGGGCTTCGAGCCGGGGACGTCCTTGCCCTCGGAGATCCGTACCAGCATGTCGGCGGGCAGCAGCCCCCCGACCGTGTGGACGGCGGTGAACACCTGGTTGCGGGTGACGGCGGACATCAGGCGGACACTCCAGGAGCAGCGGGGGCGACGGCCGGGACGGAAGGGGCGGCGGGCAGGTACACGTACGCGCCGAGGACGTCGGCGGGCTTCTGCACGGTGACGGACAGGCCGCGGACGATCTCGCCGGACGCCTGGCGCACCCGGCGGTGCGAGGCGTCCAGCTCGGCGGCCAGCTCCTCGCCGTACGTCTCCAGATGGCCGTATACGTCGGGGAGCTGTGTGAGGAGCCGGGTCATGGTGCGCTCGGCGTAGTGGCGGTCCGTGCTCTCCGACGCTGTCGCGTCGAGCAGGTCCCGTGCCCGCTCCGGCGGCAGCCACTCCGCCTTCCTCGCCGAGCCCTCGAAGGCGACCAGCCGGGCGTCCTCCGCGACCAGCTGCTTCTCGCCGCTGCGGGAGGGCAGCGTGAGGTGGAAGCGGTAGCGGACCAGAAGAAGGGTGGTGAGCGTGCCGACCGCGTCCGTGGTGACCACGCCGCAGCGGCGGGCCGGGCGGGCACCGTCCGCCTGGGTGTCCAGGGCGGCGTTGAGGACGTGGGACGCGAGGGCGCCCACGACCGGGTCCGTCCGGACGAGCGCCGCCTCACCCCGCGCCACCGCCGGGTCCGCGCGGAACGGGATCGGGCGGTCCTTCTCGATGACCTCCGCGCCGACCGTCGGGGCGAGCGCGTCCCGCAGGCCGATGGGCGTGCCGCCGACCTGGGCCGTGAAGTCCTCGCCGTCACCGCGGAGTACGGCACCGAGCGCGCCCAGCGACTCCCGTACGAACGTGTCGACCTCGCCCGCGCCGCCCAGCGCCTCGCGGACCGCCGCGACCTCGCGGGCCACCTCCTGCGGATGCACGGAGCGCTGTGCGAACCGCGAGCGTGACGCCTTCTCGCGTTCAGCCGCCGAGTTCCAGTCGCTGTCCAGCTTCGCCGTGCTCGCCTTGAACGCGTCCGCGCTGAACAGGGCGTCCTGGTCCTCGCGGCCCCGCATCAACAGCCACTCCACGATGGCGTCCGTGACGCCCGTCGACAGCTCGTCGGGCACGGAGACGGAGATGCCGAGGTCCTTCTTGATCTGGCGGTGCTTCTTGATGAGGACTTCGAGGACCTTGCCGTCGATGCCGTTGTCGTCGCCGTACAGCGTGATGACCCGAACCTGGTCCTTTCGTTGGCCGTAGCGGTCGACGCGGCCCTCGCGCTGGTCGTGGCGGGTCGGGTTCCAGGCCAGGTCGTAGTGGACGACGGCGTCGAAGTGGTGCTGGAGGTTGACGCCCTCCGAGAGGCAGTCCGTCGCGATCAGGACGCGGCGGGCGGCGGCGTCCCCGCCGGCCTCCTCGGCGAGCTTCTCGATGCGCTCCAGGCGCTGCTGCGGGGAGAGCGTGCCGGTGACCGCCTTGACGACGGTCCTGGCGCCGAGCGGGCCGCGCCTGCCGGAGTCCTTGTCGTTCTCCAGCTGGGCGGCGAGGTACTCGGCCGTCGGGATGTAGCGGCAGAACACGATCGGGTTGTGGCCGTCCGCGAGCAGCGCCTTGAGGTGCTTGATCAGCGCCTTCAGCTTCAGGTCCTTCGCCGGGCCTTCCAACTGCGCCGCGATGTACGCGAGTTCGGCGAGGTGCGAGCGTGGGTCCTCGGTAGTCTCCGCGCCCGGTGCGACGTCCATGCCCTCCATCGCGTCGCTGTCGGCCGCGTCGCTGTTGAGCGGGGCGCCGAGCTTGTCGGCCTCCTCCGCCGACGCGGCGATCGCCGCCGCCGAGCGGGTCCGCAGCGTCTGCGCGGCGGCGCGCGGGGACGACACCAGCGAGCGGAGCAGGGCGATCGCCGACCACCAGGCGATGCGCGCCTCCCGCTTGCCCTGACTGCCCGCCTGCTCGACGCGCTCACTCGCGTACGCGATCGCGTCGTCGAGCAGGGCCCGGTACTCCGGGGACAGCTTGTACGTCTCGTCCTTGAAGTAACGGTCCGAGGGGAACGCCGTCCGCTCCGCCAGGGAGTCGTCGGTCAGACCGTCTTCCTTGGTGAGGTACTGGCGTACGTCCGCCCGCTTGCGCGCCACGAAGTGCTGGGCGAGGAGCTTCCTGCCCGCCTCCGAATCCAGGCTCACGTCGGCCAGTTCGGGCTTGACCAGGCCGAGGAGGTTGCGGAACGCGGACTCCTTTCCACTGTGCGGGGTCGCCGTCACGAGCAGCAGGTGCCGGGTCTCGTCCTGCGCGACGCGGCGCAGCAGTTCGTAGCGGAGCTGGTTCTGCGAGGCCGTCGAGGTGTCGTCGGCGACCACGCAGGTGTGGGCCTCGTCGACGATCACCAGGTCCGGGCAGTGACGTACGAAGTCGTCGCGGTGGCGCGGCGACTTGATGAAGTCCGTCGAGACGATCACCTGCGGGTACTTGTCGAAGAGGGACTGGCCGAGGTCCAGGCCCCGTTCGAGGCGCGAGACCGTCGAGGAGAGGACCAGCTCCGCGTCGATGCCGAACTTCGAGCGCAGCTCCTGCTGCCACTGCTCGGCGAGCGCGGGCGAGCAGAGGACTGCCAGGCCGTTCGCCTCGCCCTGCGCGAGGAGTTCGCTCGCGACCAGGCTCGCCTCGATCGTCTTGCCGATGCCGACGTCATCGGAGATCAGCATCCGGACCGTCTTCTGCCGCAGGGCCATCAGAAGAGGAACCAGCTGATACGCGCGCGGCTCCACCGCGATCCCGGCCAGCGAGCGGAACGGTCCCGCGCCCGAACGGAAACCGACGCGCAGCGCCGTACGCAGCAGGCCCGCCGCCCGCTGGTCGCCGAGGTCGCCCGGCTCCGGCGGCGCGAACTTCGCCTCGTCCACCGCCTCGAACGCCGGGAACACGGCGGCGATGTCGTCATCCGAGCCGCCCAGCGGACGCAGGACGAGCAGATCGGGCCTGCTCTCGGGAAGCACGACCCATTCCCGGCCGCGGGCCTTCACCAGGGAACCGGCGGAGTACGTGAGTGCCATGTGAGTCTTCGAGTCCTCGTGTTGGGTCCGACCGGATGGGGCGGGGGCGGTCAGCTTGCGGCCGGAGAGCCGAAGTAGCGGGCGTTGGCGGCGGCGACGGCGTCCCAGTCCGCGCCGTGCGCGAACCGGATCACGTCCCAGCGGGCGTTGAACAGGCGGTCCTCGGCGTCCTCGTCACGGGAGCTGTCCTGCTCCCTGTCCGGCAGGTCCACGAAGACGGCCACGTTCACTCCGGGCAGGCGGTAGACGAAGTCGGGGGTCGCCATCGCCTCGGTGAGGAACGAGCCCGGCTCGTCCGGCAGTCGCAGGCCACGCGCCTTGGCCCAGCCCAGGAAGTCGCCCTGAGCCGCCAGCTCGGCCGCGGCCGTCTCGAGGGCCGTCGGCTCGTCGGGGGACCGGTCGAGCAGCCGCCGGTACTGCTCCGAACGCGACTCGCCGCGCGACTCGCGCCGGGCCGTCGCCGTCGCGAACCGCACCAGCAGGTCCCGCACCGAATGCCGGTCGATCAGGGCGTGGTTGAGCTGGTTGCCGTACGTCAGCAGGCACTCGTAGCAGCCGCGCGCGCACGGCCGGTCAGTGTGCGGGCCTCCCTGATCGGTGCCGTCCGCGTCGAAGTGACAGATGTCCAGGGCGCGTACGGCGGCCTTCGCCAAGGCGTCGGGTTCGGCCTGGAGGCGGCGCAGCACACCCGCGCCGCCCTCCGCGGCCTCCGTGAACAGGACGCGGTTGCGGGGACCGTCGTCCGGCGGCAGCAGCTCGCTGGACAGCTCGGCGTCCTCCAGCTCGAACGCGGCTTCGATGCCCCGCTCCAGGGCGTACATCAAGGAGAGCGCGACCGGCTCCGGCAGCGGCTCGTCCAGGGTGACGACAAGGATGTTGCGGCGGTCCTCCACGTACGGGATGACCCGCTTCTTGCGGCGCCGCTCGTTGCCGTCCGCGTCGATCACCGGCAGCTCGCTGGAGTCGCCGGACGCCTCGGAGGCGGCCTTGTCGTTCATCCAGCGGCCGTCCGCGAGGTCCAGCCAGTACCCGGCCGGCTCGTCGCTCCTGGCGCGCACCCGGCCGGTGTTGGTGATGCGGACGGTCGCCGAGTCGCCGTACGCCACATCGGCGAGCGGCGCGCCCGACGCATCGGTGACCGCCGCGTTCATGCGGCCCTTGCGGGTGCCGTGGTCCTGGAAGCGGTACGACGTCTCCAGCTTGAAGCCGGCGCGGCGCCGCTCCTCCTCGTCGGAGGAAATCCGCTCACGGCGGGTGGTGTACACGGTGTGCAGGTGCAGCAGACCGTACGTCGCCGCGCCCAGCGGCTCGTGGCACATGGCGCAGCGGTCCTCCAGCTGCTCCGGATCGTGGTGGTAGCCGCAACCCGCGCAGCGGCGGGCCTCGCTGGTCGCCAGCTCGCCCGAGGAGTCCGGCGGCAGCTGGATGCGGGTCACCTGGTAGCGGGCGCCCTCGTGGTAGATCAGCGAACCCGGACCGAACTCGCGGATCGCGAGGAAGCGCGGCCGCTGGAGGTAGTCGCCGTCCCCGCGGCGGCGGCCCACCGTCGGAATGTACGCGGCGAGCGGGAGCCGCGGGAAGCTGTAGCCGGGCAGGAAGCCCTCGGACGCGAGATAGCGGTACGGGTTGAAGTCGGAGAGGACCGACTTGCTGTCGACGCTCTCGTTCATCAGCAGGTTCAGCTGTGTCTCGGCCTCGCGGCGGCGGGCGTTCGCCCGGACGCGGTCGCCCTCGGTGAGGCTGTAGTCCAGGCGGCGCCTGTTCTGGATGTACTGGTCGTCGAGCGCGGAGCGGAACAGCTGCCGCCAGCGGTCGAAGGCCTGGTCGAAGCGGGTCGCCACCGTCGCCACCCGGTCCTGGATCCAGTCGTCGTGCCACCAGGTGGTGTCGGCGAAGTCGGGCAGGAGCGGGCCGAGGACGCGCAGGGCCGCGTCGACGGTGCGGCGCCGGGCGCTCTCGTCGAGGGAGGCGGCGAGGATGTCCGGCAGCAGCCCCAGCGCGGGGTTCGGGCGCTCCCCCGTGTCCGGATACGACACGTCGAGCACCTCGGGGACGGCACGGCCCAGCTTCAGGCCGGCCTCCGCGATCCAGATGCCCTGGAGGTGGGAGAGCACCAGGTCCTCGTTGGCGAGGTCCAGGCGCGGCGGGGCGACGGCGCCCGCGACCATGCGCTCCGAGCGGCGGAAGTAGTACTGGTCGTGGCTGTTGCCCGTCGCGCAGTACGTGGTCACGAGCGCGGGCTGCCCGCTGCGGCCCGCACGGCCCGAGCGCTGCGCGTAGTTCGCGGGCGTGGGCGGCACGTTGCGCATCATCACCGCGTTGAGCTGGGAGATGTCGACGCCCAGCTCCATCGTCGGGGAGCAGTACAGCAGCTTCAGCTCCGCCTTGCGGAAGGCCTCCTCGCGCTGCTCCCGCTCCTGAGGCGAGACCTGCGCGGTGTGCTCGCGTGCGAACAGGCCGGACAGGGTGCCCGCCGCGTCCTTGTACAGGTCGCGGAAGAAGGTGTTGACGCGCGGGCCGTCGCCGCTCTGGTAGGTGCGGGTCAGCGGGTCGTGCGTACCCCTCTCGCCTCTGCCCGCACGCCAGACGAGGGACTGGGCGGCCACCCGGTAGCCCGTCGCGGCCGGGGCGGAGGACCTGCGGTAGCGGCCCGCGCGCTGCGGCGCCTCCGTCACCTCCTTCACCAGTCCCGCCTTGGCCAGGACCTTCAGCAACTCCTCGATGACCAGCTGGAGACCGGCCGGGTCGAGCGTCCTGAACGACGTGTCCGCACGCCGCAGGTACTTGCCGAACTTGCCGCGCGCCGACAGGAACAGCGCCGAGCGGTCCATGCCCGGACGGGACGGGTGCGGATAGGCGGTCCCGACCTTCGGCCTGTCGGCGGCGGACAGCACCCATGGGTCGATCAGCCGCTCCTCGCTCGCCCGCTGGAGCGAGTCGAAGTCGTCACGGAAGTACGAGACGTCGATGGCGAGGGACCGGCGCATCTCGTTGAGCAGCGCCTTCATGACCTCGGCCCGCAACGCCGGGTCGGCGTCGCGCAGCGCCTCGTGCGTCCCCGCCCACCGGTCCTGCTCGGCCGCCACCCAGTCCAGGTCCTCGTAGCCGATCTCCAGCAGACCGGTCTGCTCCAGGTTCGGCATGGTGATGCGCCAGCCGCGCTCCAGATCCAGATACAGCCGGAACGCGATCACATCGCGGAGGGTCTTGGCGGCATTGCGGGCGAGGGAGGGCGGCAGATCGCTCTCGCCGGTGTAGTCGGCCGGCCCGATGGCGAGCGCGTTCGTCACCGACGAGGCCAGCTCCTCGTGGTGGACGCCGTCCTCGCCCGCGTCCAGAGCCGCCCGGTACAGGGCCCCGCGCAACTGCGTGATCTGCACGAAGTCGTTGAAGTGACCCGCCTGGAGGGACGCGTCCTGCCGGTTGTCGACGAACGTGAGGAGCTTGCGCGCCTCCTTGTCCAAGGTCTCTTCCGGCACCGACTTCAGCGAGCGCACCACCGACGCGGAGATCAGCGAGGTCGCGGAGGACCGGCCCTCCTGGTCGAGCGTCGCCAGCTTCGCGAAATCCCGGCCGCGCGTCTGCTCGTACGCGACCCCGCAGTGCAGACAGAAAAGGAACGGGGAGGGGACGAACGCGGCCTGGAGTTCGCCGCTTCCCTCGCGGCCCAGCGCATCGACGGTGACGGCACGCGGCACCCGGTCGCGGTACGACTTCTTCACGACCTCCTGGCCCTTGTCGTCCAGCTCCAGCCAGGACTCGGGCAGTCGGCGGTCGTCCACGGCGTACTGCACGTGGGACGGCCACGCCCGCTCGTGGTCGACGTACAGATAGCCGTCGCCCTGCCGCCCGCCCGTCGCCGAGGTGTCCCGGCGGGCCTCGTACCGGACCTCGCCGTCCTTCTCGGTCCGCCACACCGTCAGGTACTCCTGGCCGCACTCCCGGCAGAACGCCAGCGGCATCAGCAACTTGCCGTCACTGCCCGGCTGTTCGAGCTGGTACGAGCGGGTGAGATGGCGGGTGGGTTTGTCCTCCAGGGTGACGTACACGGTGTCGCCCTTGGAGAGGAACTGGTGCAGCCGGAACGCGAACAGGGGCCGCTCGGTCACTGGGTGGCGCGACTGCGAACCTGCCTCCAGCGTGGCGCGGATCGCGGCGACGCACTGGTCCTCGGCGACTCCGGTCCGCTCGTGCAGCTCCCTCGCCGCGACCTCGATCTTCGTCGGCCGCTGCCGGACGAGCCGCCCCGTGGCCTCGTCGGTGGCCAGACCGAAGCGGGTCTCGATCCAGCGGGCCAGCGGGTCACGCACGAGATCGTCGTACGCGCGCGGCGCGGCGGGGGAGCCCAGGCGCTCGGCAGGCACGGTGTCGGGCGCCTCGTGGGTCGCGCGGACCAGGGTCTCGCCGATGACGTGCTCCGGGTGCACCGGCGTGCCGAACAGGGTGCTCGCCACCCCGGCGACGACCTTCTTCTGGTCGTCGAGCGTGCCCTCCGTCGACATGGTGGCCGAGGTGCCGATGCACTGCAGGTCCTGCGCCTGGCAGGCCTCGCGGACCCGGCGGATCAGCAGGGCGACGTCGGCGCCCTGCCGGCCACGGTAGGTGTGCAGCTCGTCGAAGACCAGGAACTCCAGGCCCCGCGCCATCTTGATGAGGCTCGCCCGGTCGGCCGGGCGCGTCAGCATCAGCTCCAGCATCACGTAGTTGGTGAGCAGGATGTCCGGCGGGTTGTCGCGGATCTCCTTGCGCCTCTCGTCGTCCTCCTGGCCCGTGTACCGGGCGAAGGTGACCGGCTCGCGACCCGCGCCGTAGCCGTCGCGCAGGTACTTCTCCAGCTCCTTGAGCTGGCTGTTGGCCAGCGCGTTCATCGGGTAGACGATGATCGCCCGCACCCGCTTGGGGGCGTTCGGCCCCTCGGTGTCCCGCTGGTGGAGCACCTTGTTCACGATCGGCACGATGTACGCGAGTGACTTGCCGGACCCGGTGCCCGTCGTCAGGACGTACGAAGCGCCGGACGCGGCGGCGTCGATCGCCTCGCGCTGGTGCTGGTGGAGTGTCAGCGGGCGGCCGTCGGGGACGGTCCCGCCCTCGGTCTTCCTCGCCTGAAAGATACGGGCGCACTCGTCGTGCAGAACCTTCTGCCCGGCGAGTTCGACCACCGTGCTGCCGCTCTGGAAGAACGGGTTCAGCGACAGCCACGGGTCGGGCCACTGCGACTTGCTGTTGAGGTCGTCCTCGACGAACGCCGCGACGCGGTCGTCACGGATGACGGTGCCGCCCTCGGTGAAGGAACGGTAGTCCCTGATGAGCGTGCGGTGGACGCCGAAGACGTCCATGCCCGCGCCGGACGCGGTGACCGGAGCCGGCTCCTGCTTCGGCGGGCGGGCCTGCCGGGCGGGGGCCTGGGCGGCGGAAGCGCGCAGCGGGCGGGTCGGGTCCAGGGCGCCCCAGTGCGGCAGCCGCGGGGTGTCCCCGTCCCGCCCGGCCGACGGAAGCAGTGCGTCCCGTACGGCCACGGCGTCCGCGGGACGGGCCGCCGGGTCCTTGGCGAGCAGCCGGTCGACGAGCCGGGCGAGCTCCGCGGGGATCTCGCTGCGGATGAGGGTGATCGGCGTCGGGTCCTCGCGCGTGTGCTTGACCGCGAGGTCGAAGGGCGATTCGCTGGTGAACGGCGGTACGCCCACGAGCATCTCGTAGAGCACACATCCCAGTGCGTACAGATCGGCGGCCTGCGTGACCTGCTTGGCCTCGAACTGCTCGGGAGCCATGTAGCGGGCGGTGCCCACGCTGACGCCCGTGCTGGTCAGCCGGGCCTCGTCCGGGTCGTCGACGATGCGGCCCATGCCGAAGTCGAGGACCTTGACGGTGCCCCCCTGCGTCAGCATGACGTTGGCGGGCTTGAGGTCGCGGTGGACGACCTCGGCGGCGTGCGCGGCGGCGAGACCGGAGGCGATCTGGGCACCGATCGCGGCGGCCCAGCTGACGGGGAGCTGCCTTTCCTCCGCGATGAGGTCGCGCAGAGTCTCGCCGCTCAGGAACTCCATCGCGAGGTAGGGAAGGCCGTCCTGGCCGCCCGCCACACCACCGGCGACGATCCGGGTGAGGTTGGGGTCGTCGAGTCGACGCATGATGCGCACCTCGCGGGCGAAGCGCTCGGCGGCCTTGAGGTCGGTGCCCGTGCCGATCCGGATGCCCGTGCGGCGGCGCAGGATCGTCTTCACGGCGACCGTGCGTTCAGGAGTGCCTTCGGCGGCCTGGAGATCCTCGGCCCGGTGCACCTCACCCATGTTGCCCTTGCCGATGACGTGCCCGATGCGGAACCTGCCGTCCAGCAGCTCCTGGCTCACTGCCGCTCCCCTCGTCCTCTGCCGTCTCGTTTCCGCCCCCGCGCGCGAGGGTGAGGAAACGGAACGTGCCCCCTGTATACGTTGCCGCACCGCTCATCGTGGCAGAGCGGAGGTGCGGTGCACGCCACCGTACACGAAGTGGGCATAGTTCGATGGCGCGTCAGTCTGTTGACATCGTAAACGGGTCGCCATATGCTCTCTGGTGTCATCGGGTAGGGGGTGAGTGGTGTGAGGCACCAGTCCGTCGGAGAGCGGGGGGCGCCAGGTGGCGCGTCTGGCCGCGCCGCTGGGGAGTCGGAGGGCGCCCAGTCGGGTCGTGGCCCCGGAATGAGGGCCGCTCTGACGGGACTGCTGGCCCGTCTGCGCCATGCGGCGGTCGACGGCGCCGTGCCGGAATCCGTGTTCCTGGAGCAAGCCGACTTGCTGGGGCTCGGTGACGCCGAGCGGGAACGGCTTCGCGAGGAACTGGCGAGGTTGGGGCTGCCCGTCCTGGCGGCGGTGGTGCATGCAGACGGTGACGGTCCGCATGCGGAAAAGGTTGTACGGATCGGTGACGAAAGCGTGTCCAGCCACGCTTTTCCCGCTGACGACGTGGTCCGGGCACTGCTGAGCCGGTACGCCGACCCCGAGGGCTGCGTGACCCCTCGCGCCCTGGATGGCGTCGCCCGTCTGGCCGGACTCGGTGCGCGAGACGCGGCGGCCCTGCGGGCTGGGGCGCGCGTACGGGGCGGGGGCGCCGCAGCGGCCGGAGCGACGGTGACGAGCACGGAGACCGTGGCCGGTCTCCCCGACGTCGAGGAGCACGGGCCGGAGGGTGGTGCGGAGGACGAGCCCTTCCCCTTGCGAGAGACGGAGACCGGAGAAGGCGTCGGGGACCTCGCGGCCGCGGCTGCCGCCGCGCTGACCGTCCTGGCGAACGACCGCTTACGCAGGCGGCCTGAGACGCGTCTGCTGAGTGCCGAGGCGGAAGTCGGACTCGCCGTGCTGCTACGGGGCGGACCGGACCGCATGGCGGACGAACCCGATGACGAAACGCTGAGCGGCCTGCCCCCCGACGACATCCGGATCCGCGCCCGGGACTGTCTCGTCCTGCACAACCAGCGACTCGTGCACAAGATGGTGCCCCGGTATCTGGAACAGGGGCTGGACTACGACGACCTGTTCCAGCACGGCGCGCTGGGGCTGATGCGGGCGGCACGGAAGTTCGACCCGGCCAAGGGATTCAAGTTCTCGACGTATGCGACCTGGTGGGTCCGCCAGTCGATCAGCCGGGCCATCGCGGACGAGGGCGCCGTCATTCGCATCCCGGTCCATATGCACGAGCAGGTTCGCAAAGTGGCGTTGGCGGAGCGCACCCTCGCGATACAGGGACGGCCCGCCGGAGTCGCCGACGTGGCCGTGTACTGCGACATGACCATGCAGAAAGTCGAGGAAGCCCGGAAGCTGAGCAGGCGCACCGACTCCCTCGACCGGGTCATCGGGGACGGGGTCACCCTGGGCGACTTCATCGGGTGGACGAACCCACTGCCGCCGGTGGAGAAGGGTGTGCTCGACACGATGCTGCTGGAGCAGGTCAGGAGTGTGGTGGACACGCTCTCCGAGCGCGAGGCCCACATCCTCGTCCGGCGCCTCGGCCTGGACGGGGACGAGCCGTCGACGCTGGACGAATTGGGGCGGCAGATCGGACGGACCCGCGAGCGCGTCAGACAGATCGAGTCGAAGGCCAAGAAGAAGCTCCAGTACCGGTTGGCGGAGGCCGGACTTACCGCCGCGTACCGGTACGACGGGGGCCTCGGAGAGGAACCCGGCACGGCCGGGGAACCGGCCGGCAGCGGAGCGGGGGCCCGGGAGGAGGGTTCCGAGGCGCAGCGGGTGCCCGACACGCTGCCCGACCCCGCACCGGAGCAGGCTCCGCCGGCAGTGATGGCACTGTCCGCCGAAGCGGGGGAGACGCCGGACGGCGAACACCCCGACGAGCACATGCCGGCCGAGCCCGGCGAGCACACCGCACCTGGTGAGGCGTTGACGGACTCTGCGACGGATACGCCGTCGGAGGCTCTCACCGCACTCGCGGTTGAGCTGGAGGAGCTGGAGGAGCCGGAGGTCCGTCGGCCCGCGGTGCGCTCGGACGATCCCCCACCGGTGACGGAGCAGGGGCTTGGACCAGTGGCCGAAGCGCACGATGCCGAGTCGGGTACCGGGCTGGTCCCGAGGCCGCGCACGGAGCCGGTGCTGGAGTCCGCGCCCGAGCGTTCACGCTCGGCGCAGGCGGCGGTCACTGGGGCGAGCGGGCCGTCAGTCCCTGAGCCGGTGGCTCCCGAATCCCCGCAGTACACGGCGGACTGGCAGAAGGCGCTGCGAATGCCGACCGAGTTCGGCGGGGGAGTGGCGTGGCTCGCCGAGTACGCGCTGCTGGCACTGGGGCATGCGCAGCTCACCGTTCTGCTCGGTCCGTCCTCGGCCGACGCCGTCGCGCGTGCGGCGCGGGACAGGGGGGTTCTCGACCGGCCGGTGACAGCGGCCCTGGAGGTGTTACGGCGCGTGTTCGACGCTGTGAAGGAGGCCGGGCTGCGGCCGGAAAGCTTCTTCGAGAAACCGGCCCAGGCACTGGTAGGCATTACTCCGCGCGCGTACCTTGCGGCCAGGCCCCTGGTGCTGAGCGAGTCGCGCATCGCACTGCGCGACGCCTTGCGGGACTTCGTCGCCGAGGTCCCGCTGCGGGCCGGCCAGGGAGCGGCGCCTGCCGGCAGTTCGCCGGGCAGCCTCGTGGCGGGGCCTCATGCAGAGCCGGTCCCAGGGCCCGCGGGCAGCGCGCAGGTGCGCGCGGCCGGAGTGCCGGGCGAGGCCACAGCGGCCTCACCCGACGGCCCTCGGACGGGCGTGTTCAGCCCCTCGCCCAAGTCGCCGGACGAGGACCGGCCCGGGGCGGCCGGCGGGGAGGGGCCGCTCGAAGCCGGTCGCGACCAGGTGGACACAGAGGCCAGGACCGTGCCGGCCGGCGATCGGCCCGAGGACGACATCCTGGCCCTCAGAGGGGGTGACCCGGCGGCCGGCCACAGTAGTGCTGACGCACCGACGGCCCAGGAGCAGCCTGTGTCTCTGCTCAAGCCCGGGCGAGGATCCGCGCCCGCCAGGACCCCCGAGGAGATGTCCCCGGCCCGGACCGCGGACCGCGGCACCGGGTGGGAGGAGGTGGAGTCCGATGCCGAACGGCGTACCACCGACGTACGTCGTGCATACGACGCCGAGCTGGTGCGCGAACGGGACGAAGCCCGGCGGCAGCTCGCCGAGGAGCGGCAGGCCGCCGAAGCCCGGCGCGTCGCCGCCCTCGCGGACAGGGCGTTGCTCCATCAAGAGCAGCACCTGCGCGCACAGGCCGAGGAGCGGATCGAGCGCCTCGAGGACGGGCATCGCGAGGCGCAGCGGCCCCTGGTCGAGCGGGCCGAACACGCCGAGCTGCGGGAGCGCGCGGCACGGACGGCGCTGGCCGCGGCCGGCGAGCGCGGTGCCCGGGCGGAGCAGCGCGCCAAGGACGCCGAGGGGCGCGCGAACGATGCGGAGCAGAGGGCGAGTACGGCCGAAGAACGGGCGGCGGTGCTGCACATGCGCGCGAACGAAGCCCAGCGGCGGGCCGAGGAAACCGGCCAGCGGCTTCGGCGCTACCGCGAGGAAGGGGAGGCCCGCATCACGGGCCTCGAGCATCGGCTACGGCAGGCGGAGGCTCTGCTCGCCGAACGCGACAGGACTCAGCGGGCCGCCCAGCAGCAGGCATCGGCTCAGGTGGCGGCGGCCGAACAGCGGGCAGCGGCGCGGATCGCCCAGACAGAGCAGGACGCCCGGGCTCGCATCACCGAGCTGCAGCAACAACTCGCCACCGAACGCGAAGCAGCCGTGGACCGTCCCACGCTTCGGGACCGCTGGCGCCGGTCCTGACACCGGACTCCCGGCTTGCGCGACCCCCACCCCGCACCACCCGTACCGCTTCAGGAGCACCATGGATCCCAGACAGGAACTCGTCTCGTACCTGCACCGCCGACTCGTCGGTCCTGCCTCCGGCGAAAGCGAGCTGCTCGACGCGCCGCCCGACCGTGAGTACCTGATGGGAACTCTGTATCCGCAGGAGGCCGATCTGCAGAGGCAGTTGGACCTCGCAGCGGAGGAGCTCGACGGCACCGGCACGGAGGGCGGTGCCGAGGACACGGCGCCCGCGGCGGACCCTGTGCCCGAGTCCAACTCCTGGCTGCCGTCCTCGCTCGGCCTCAGCTTCTACACCGACGCCACGACCGTCGACATCCGCTGTGCCGGAGCCCGCTACAGGACTCTCGCCGCCACCGGGGGGCGGGGCCGCCGCTGGGAACGCGTCCCGCTGCCCGAGGAGACCCACGCGCTCGGACCCGACCGGGACCACGTCCCCGTGCTCGACGGACGTGCCGAGATCCGCATCCGCAGGCGCGCCTTCGGCTCCGGACAGCTCGTCACCGTTGCTCTGGTCAACACCGCCCACCACGAACAGGCGCTCGGTAAGGCCGCGCAATGGGACCGGATGCTCTTCCAGGTCGAACTGGAAGCGTGGCCCGCGGACGGCGATGTGCTGCCCTACCCGAGCGTGCGACTGGCCAGCCGTGACCCGGAGGAACAGGAACTGCGTCTGCAGTACCGGCACGTCCGCACACACGCCGTCGGACACGGCTGCGCGGTCGAGGAGCGATATGCCTCGCACGACGAGCGTGGCGAACGGGCGGTAGTGGCTGTCAAGGCCGCCGTCATGCCTGAGGCCGAGGTCAGCGCCGTCCGCGCGGCCGGCTTCACCGGATCGCCCGTGCTGAACGTGCTCCACCTCGCCGACCCCGCCGTGCCCCTCGCCCAACTTCACGAGGAGTTGGCGGAGTTCGCCGCCGACTACCGAGCCTGGTACGTGGGACAGCTGAACACCGAGGTCCCCGCCTGGGGCCGAGAAGCCGCCGCCCGCGTCCTGGCCCGCATCAACGCCGCCGTCACCCGGATCGAGTCCGGCGTCCGAACCCTCTGCGATCCGGCGCGGCCCGAGCTGCTGCACGCCTTCCGTACCGCGAACCGCGCGATGGCCCTCCAGATGCGGCACTCCGCCCGCGATCAGGCAGGTGAACGCCGCGCCCGCCGTGAAGCGGTGCTCCTCGACCCGGAGCCGAGCCCGGATGCCGTATGGCGGCCTTTCCAGCTAGCGTTCTTCCTGCTCGCCCTGGACGGCGTGGCCAACCCCCGGCACCGAGACCGGGCGACGGCCGACCTGATCTGGTTCCCGACCGGTGGCGGAAAGACGGAGGCCTACCTCCTGCTGGCCGCGTTCACCATGGTGCTCCGCCGGGGCGAGGAGGGCGGTGGGGGCACCGCGGTGCTGAGCCGCTACACCCTGAGCCTGCTCACCACCCAGCAGTTCCAACGCGCGGCCACCACCATCTGCGCTCTGGAGACGCTGCGCCGCGCCGACCCGGCACCCTACGGGGACGAGCCGTTCTCCATCGGCCTGTGGGTGGGCGAGGCCACCTCCCCGAACTCGTACGAGAACGCACGCGCGGTCTTCGGCGACGTGCGCGGTGCCGCCCGGCCCGACGACGTCTTCATCCTCGACCGCTGCCCGTGGTGCGGCACACGCATCATGCCCGCCCACAAGTCGCCCGACATCGGGGACTACGGAGTACGCGCCACCGCCGACTCGTTCACCTTCTACTGCCCGCGCGAGGAGTGCGCCTTCCACGACGCGCTGCCCGTCGCCGTCGTCGACGAGCAGCTGTACGACCGGCCGCCCACCTTCGTCCTGGGCACCGTGGACAAGTTCGCCCGGCTCGCATGGGAACCGCGCTCGGGACGGCTGTTCGGCGCGGGAACCGCGAACCTGCCGCCGTCCCTCGTCATCCAGGACGAGCTGCACCTGCTCACCGGACCGCTCGGCACCACCGTCGGCCTGTACGAGGCGGCGGTGCTCGGGCTGTGCACCACCCGCGACGGCATCGGAGCCAAGGTCGTGGCGTCCACCGCGACGATTCGCCGCTCCGGCGAGCAGATCCGGGCCCTGTACGGCAGCGGCGCCCAGCTCTTCCCGCCCGCCGGACTCGACGCCCGGCACTCCTACTTCGCCGAACCCGACACGTCCCGGCCCGGCCGCCGCTACCTCGGCGTCATGGCCCAGGGACACACGGCGGGTCGCGCCGCCGTCGCCACCGCCGCCGCGATGCTCCAGGGCGCCTACGAACTCCCGGAGGAACACCGAGACGCCTACTGGACGCTGGTCGCCTACCACCACAGCCTCCGCGAACTCGGCCGTACGGTGACCGCCGCGGCCGATGACATCCCCGCACAGCTCACAGGGCTGGATTCAGGGTCGGGAATCCGGGCACTGGCGGACCACCAGGTGCAGGAACTCACCAGCAACCTGCCACGCGCCGAACAGCCCGTCCTCCTCGACCGGCTCGAAAAGCCCTGGTCCGACGCTCAGTCGGTGTCGTTCCTGCCCTGCACCAACATGCTGTCCGTCGGCATTGATGTGAAGCGGCTCGCGCTGATGCTCATGCAGGGTCAGCCCAAGACCACGGCCGAATACATCCAGGCCACGAGCCGGGTCGGCCGGCACACCGTGCCCGGTCTCGTCGTCACCTTCTTCAACGCCACCCGCCCCAGAGACCGTTCGCACTACGAGACCTTCGACGTGTACCACCGCTCCCTCTACCGGCACGTCGAACCGACGAGCGTCACCCCCTGGTCCGTGCCCTCACGCCGGCGCGCCCTGCACGCCGCGCTGGTCATCCTCGTACGCCACCGCCTCGGCCTTGCCGCCGAGAACCAGGCCGGGCACATCCTCGACCGGCTGCCCGAAGTGGAAGCCCTCGGCGGTCAGCTGGCGGAACGGGCCGCCGCCGGTGAACCGTATGCCGCCGACGCCGTGCGCAAGGAGGTCGCGGAACTCCTCGCCGACTGGGAGGACGCCGCGCGCGAGGCCCGCAAGGACGGCCGCGAGCTGTACTACCGCAGCCAGGGCAAGGGACAGTCCAATCTGATCAAGAGCTTCGAACAACGCTACGGCCTGTGGGAGACACCGAACTCCATGCGCAACGTCGACCGGGAATGCCAGGTGATGGTGAAGGGGGCCGACCTGTGAGCCGCACACTCCGTGTACGCCAGTCGCAGACCGTTCTGCCGTTCGGCGTCGGGGCCGTCTTCGACATCCAGGGCGAGTCGTTCGTCGCCACGGGCATCGGCGACTGGCCGCAGAAGGCCAGACAGCGCGTCGAGTCGCCCCGGCTCGCGGCCCGTCTCGGCGTCACCGGTTTCTACGCTGCGCCCCCCACGGCCAACGACCGCTTCGACACCCCCGACGCTCCCGGAGCCCCCTACATCCGCTTCCCGTCCTGGCTGTTCTGCGGGGCCTGCCGCCGTATGCAGCGGTGGCGCATCGCCGATGAGAAGCCGGGGCAGCCGCCCCGCTGCCCGTCCTGCTCACCCGGCCGGACCCTCGCCCCCATGCGGTTCGTCCAGATCTGCGCGGCCGGTCACCTCGGCGACGTCGACTGGTGGTTCTGGGCACACTCGCGGCGAGAAGCAGGCGAACGGCGGCAGTGCGGCGAACGTGAGAAGCTCCGCTTCCTCGTGTCCGAGCGCGCCTCCGGCCTCGAAGCGCTCTCCGTCACGTGCACGGCCAAGGGGTGCGGGGCCTCCCGCGACCTGCTCGACATCCTCGGCACGCACGGCATGCGCTGTTCGGGACGTAACCCCTGGCAGCGGGCCAACGAAGCCACAGAGTGCGTCATGCCCGTACAGATCGTGCAGCGCACAGCGGGCAACCTGTACTACCCGGTGGTGCACTCGGCGCTCGACATCCCCGAGTCGGACGCGCCTGCCTCGTACGGAGACGAGGAACGCGCCGGACGCGTACGCGAGCACGACCTGTGGGTGTCGCTCTGCCGGGTCGCCGGCACCCCGCGCGCCGACGTCTTCCGCACGATGATCCAGGAGGACACCGGCGCCGAGGACCGGCTTCTCGACGCCCTGCTCGCCGAGGAGACGGGGCAGCCCCTGCCCGTCACATCGTCCGACCCGGCAACGGCGCCCGCCCGCCCCGACCTCAGTCGCGAGGAGTGGGTCGCCTTCACCGCACCGGCCCCGCCCGCCACCCGGGACTTCGCACTGCGCGGGACCACCCTCGGACTCGGACAGGAGACCGCCGAACCCTGGGCCGGCCTGCACCGCCGCATCGGCCGGATCGTGCTCGCCGACCGATTGCGCGAGGTGCGCGCACTGTCCGGCTTCAGCCGCGTCTCCCCGGACGCGTCCCTCGTCCCCGCCGACACCGCCCGGCGCCTGAAATGGCTCCCTGCCGTCGAAGTCTTCGGCGAGGGCGTCCTCCTCACCCTCGACCAGGACGAACTCACCTCCTGGGAAGGCGCCCCAGAGGTGCGCCGGCGGGTCGCGGGCATGCGCGCCGACCTCGACCGGTCCTTTCAGAAGGAACGGCTCCAAGCCCTGACCGGGGAAGAGCTCTCCCCGCGTTTCGTCCTGCTGCACACACTGGCCCACCTGCTGATCCGCCAGCTGTCCTTCGAATCCGGCTACACGACTGCCAGCCTGCGCGAACGCGTGTACGCACGCCCCGAGCAGAACCAGTACGGCATCCTCGTCTACACCGCCGCGGGCGACGCCGCAGGTACCCTCGGCGGGCTCGTGCAGCAGGGCGAGCCGCCGCGTCTCGCCGAGACCCTGCTGCGGATGACCGAAGCAGCCGCCTGGTGCTCCGCCGACCCCCTGTGCGCCGAACACACCGGCCAGGGCTTCGGCAACCTCAATCGCGCGGCTTGCCATGCCTGCGCCCTGCTGCCCGAGACGAGCTGCGAGACCGGCAACACCCTTCTCGACCGCGCTCTCGTCGTCGGCGGCGAACAGGTGCCCGGCTATCTGGAGGCGATCGTCACGACCGCCCGGAACGCCGCGGTGGACGCCCTGGAGGAGATGTGACCCTCACCTACCTCGACCTCGTACCGGAACAGCGCGCCTGCCTCGAAGGCCTCCCCTTCGACGGCAATCACCTGATCAGCGGTCCGCCGGGCAGCGGCAAGAGCCTCCTGGCGGTCCAACGGGCCATCATGCTCGCCCTCACCGGAACCCCAGCAGTCCTGTTGACCCGGTCCAATCTGCTCCGCCAGTCACTGGCCGCGACCGTCCACGCGCTCGGACCGGCGGACCGCGGCGTGCGCGTGGCGACCGCACACGCGTGGCTCACCGAGTGGTATGGCGGACAGCCCCCGCGCGGCACCGACGGCTGGTTCGACTGGCCCGCCCTCTACGACCGTGCCGGGGAGACCGGCCCGGTGCCCGGACTTACCCTGGTCGTCGACGAGGGCCAGGACCTGCCCCCGGAGTTCTACCGCCTCTGCCGTCTGCTCGGAGCCCGAACGACGGTGTTCGCGGACGAATGCCAGCGGCTGACCGACGCCAACTCCACGCTCACCGAGATCGCCGGGCGTCTGGGCCGCTGCACACGCCTCGCACTTGAGGGCAACCATCGCAACACACGCCAGGTCGCGTCCTTCGCCGCCCACTTCCACACGGGGGCCGGCCTGCCCGCCCTCCCGGAACGCGAGGGGCCGCCCCCGCGACTGCACCGACTGCCGCACGGAGGCGCAGCCGACCTGCTGATCCTTCTGGCGCAGAGGCGCCCGCAGCAGAGCATCGGCGTCATCGTGAACTCCACGCAGGTCCAGTTCTCACTGTTCGGCAGTCTGGAGCGCAGAGCGCCCCGGCTCAAACCCCAGCTTTACACCTCCCGGGCCCGAGCGGCACAAAGCCGTTACCGCACGCTGGACCTCGGCCGCCCGGGGATCGTGCTCGTCCACCGGGCGAGCGCCAAAGGGCTGGGATTCGACACCGTCGTCATCCCCGACACGCATACGGACGCGGCGGTGGATCCCACGTCGGCTGCCTTGCGCATGACCTATTACGTGCTGGCAACCCGGGCACGACATGAACTCCATCTGGCATACGAGGGAGAAGCGGAGCCCTCTCTGTGTGCTCAGGTGGGGCCCGGTGACCTGCTGCGCGGATGACGAAGTTCATGGAGGCGTGCCAGGCATTCCGCAACAGCCCGAGCTGCCACACACGGTGGCGAAGCACAACAGATGGTGGAAGACGTTCTTCGCGACCCCGGAGAACGCCTCGCCCCACCCTTCCATCGCGCTTTCGTCCGGCCTTGCCACGGCACCGAGCTGCCACATCCACATCATGGAGAGCTCTTCCGGCCTGGGTGAAGCCGGTGCTCAAGCCCCTCATCAGCGGTCCGTCGATGCCTCCGGGCCCGGTGACACCACCCCCCCGATCATCAACAACAGGAGGGGGAAGTCATATCGGACCCGAAGGCCGGAGGCTCCATTGAGGAGCCACGAAAAAGGTAACGGGGGGCGACGCCTGCGTCGAAGCGGATGCCGTCGGCCGACAGGACATCGGCGGGTGACTCTGTGCGAGGGGGCGGCCCGCGGAAGCCGGGGCTGACGCGGCCGCTGCGTGGAGGACCCGCCATGCGTTAAGGGACTGGCCGCAGAAAACCAGAAGGGTGCCGACTGGGACGGCGTGGCTGCCGATCACGGTGGCCACCTCCCCGCATGTCGGTCACCGGCCGCCGGGGTGGCCGCCAGGTGTGCGTGCAGGCCGGTCCAGTCCTTGCCAGGGCCGCTGAGCTGCTTGGCCTGGCGAGGCTGGCGCCGACCAGCATTTCCCCACTCGCCGGGATCGGCGGCGTCAGGGACGTGGGCGGTGCCGATGCCCCGCCAGAGTGGTGCCCCCGAAGAGTCGTCGGGCAGGCCATGGCCATGGTGCGAGATTCAGCGACTTCGCTGTACCGCGATTCGCTACTAGGTTGCTGCACCGCATCGAACTCCCACGTGGTCGCCCGTCGGGGTGACGGCGATCACGGATGCCTGCGGCGAGAGCTGCGGAGTCTTCGCGGAGCTCGGGAGGGTGAGTGGGTTCTCCGGAGCTCCACCTGGCGAGCGATCAGGAAAGTCAGCAAGTGGTCAGCATGAGTCCTGAAAAACCTGGGGAACACCGCCCGAACATGCGACTCGTTGTAGAGTGAGGAAACAGCCCTTGACCTGCAAATACGCAGGCAGGGAGCCTATGACTAGGAGCACCTCGATGCTACGTACAATATTCAAGTCCAAGATCCACCGCGCCACCGTCACCCAGGCAGACCTGCACTACGTCGGCTCCGTGACGATCGACGCGGCTCTGATGGAGGCCGCCGACCTGCTGCCCGGCGAGCTGGTCCATATCGTTGACATCGACAACGGCGCCCGCCTGGAGACGTACGTCATCGAGGGCGAGCGCGGCTCCGGTGTCATCGGGATCAACGGCGCGGCCGCACACCTCGTGCACCCCGGTGACCTGGTCATCCTGATCAGTTACGCGCAGGTCGACGACGCGGAGGCCCGTGCCCTCGTGCCGCGGGTCGTGCACGTGGACGCGGACAACCGGATCGTGGCGCTCGGCTCCGACGCCTCGGAGCCGGTTCCCGGGAGCCGTACCGAGCGGAGCCCGCAGGCCGTCGTCGCGGGCGGCTGAGAGCGGCGGCCGCGTCCAGGACCAGGAGAGGGCGGAAGCCGATGGCGGAGAACGCCGCGGTGGAGATCAGGGACGACCGGGAACACGGCAACCTCGTGGCGTACGAGGGCGGTGAGTCGGCCGGCACCATCGCGTACTTCGTCATGGACCCGGCTCCCGGCGCGCTCGTGGCCGTCCACACCGTCGTCCGGCCCGAGCACGAGGGCAAGGGCATCGCGGGCGCGCTCGTACGGGAGTTCTACGCGATGGCCGCCCGTGAGGGCGTCCCCGTCGTTCCGCTGTGCCCGTACGCGGCGAAGTGGGCGAAGCGCCACCCCGACGAGGCGCCCGAGGCGTCGGCCGAGCTCGTCCGGGGGGCGCGGCGGCAGCTCAGGAGCCACCCCGAGCTGTTCTGACCGGCCCGGGCGGGGCCGCCGCGGCGGCGCGTCGCGGGCCCGGGCGGATCACGCGCTCAGCTCCGTGGCCGACCCGCCCCGGCGCCCCAGGTCCTCGCGGATGTACCACTCGGTGCCCAGCACCTCGCGCTGAACGGCCGGAGCCAGGGCGGCGATCCGGCCGGGTGCCGCTCCTCGTTCCACCTCGCTGCGGTGCGCGAGGATCGCGGCCAGCTTCTGCGGAAGCCAGGGACTGACGTCGACGGTCGTGGTGATCCAGGCGTCCTCCGAGCAGTACAGCGCCTCGGCCCGGGCGCCCGACCGGGCCAGCCGTCCGCCCACCGCCTCGGCCGCCGAGCGGGGGTGAGTGGCGAGGTACAAGGCGCTCGGCTGCCAAGGGGCGCCGGCGCGTGGACAGAACCCGGGGAGTCCGGCGGCCCGCACCGCCAGCGCGGTGATCCGGTGGGCGTGGACGTGGTCCGGATGGCCGGTCATGCCCCCGTAGGCGTCCGTCGTGATCACGATCTCCGGGCGTACGTCTCGGATGTGGCCGACCAGGGTCGCAACGGCTTCGTCCAGCGGTGCGTCCAGGAACCGGGGCCTGCCCGGGGCCGACTCCGGTACGCGGGCGTCGGCGTAGCCGAGCAGCCGCGGGGCGCCCGCGCCCAGGGCTTCGAGTGCCCGGGTGAGCTCGGCGGCCCGGCGCGTGCCCTCCGCCCAGGTCGCCGTGACCACCGCCGTACGGGCCCCGGCCGCCGCGTGCTGGGCGAGGACGCCTCCGCAGAACAGGGCCTCGTCGTCCGGATGGGCGTGGACGGCGAGAAGACTCGGCAGGGGCATGGGGGGCACCTTTCGCGTCGGTGGCGACGAGCGCGGATCCGGAGTGGCTGGGGGCGTGGTGCCCGGAGTCCTGCCCACTCCGGGCGGGCCTGCACCCACGTCCGGGCGCTCCTCGGGCACCGGGTGTATGTGTGGACTCGGCAGGCGCGGGCAGCCGCACCGGGAGACGGTGGAGGAAAGCTCCATCTGTCCTTTTCGTGCCGTTGTGGAGGATCGCGATGACCCACCCGTACCCCGACCCCGTACCGCCCTCGCCGACCCCTCCGCCGGTGCCGGGCCCGCCCACGCCGGTGCCCGGCCCGCCGCCCGTCCCGCCGGGGCCCGGACCGATGCCGCCCGGACCCGCCCCGGACCCCATCCCGCAGCCGCCCGGTCCCAGCCCGGACCCCGTACCGGATCCGGAACCGGAGCCGCAGCCGGCCGGGACGTGACCGGGGGAGCTCCCGGACGACGATGGGCGTCGTCCGGGAGCTCCTCGGCGGCGGGCGTCGTCCGGGAGCTCGTGGGCCCTGCCCGTGTGCCGCCCGCTGAGCCGTCCCGCGCGCACCCCGTCAGCCGTACCGCTCGCTGACCCTCCCGCCCGCTCCCTCGCCCGTAACGGCCGCTCAGTCATCCCGCTCGATCAGGGCGTTCACGTGCGCGAGTCCGCTCTCCGCCGCGATGGAGTCCAAGGACTGCGGCTCCCGCACCGTGGCGAACGTCACCGGCCCCGCGAGCCCCGGCCCTTCGTCCTCCGGCCCCGCCGCCACGCGGAATCCGTACACCGCCGGGCGGGGCAGACTGTTGTACGCCCACGGGGTGGAGAAGTAGTACGCCCCCGTGTCGTACAGCACCACCACATCGTCCTCGGCAAGCTCCGGCAGTTCCCTGCCGTACGCCACCACGTCCCCCGCGAAGCAGCAGGGGCCCGCGATGTCCTGCGCCAGCACCGGGCCGCCCTTGGGGGCGCCGTCCGGGCCGAACGCGCCGATCCGCAGCGGCCAGGCGTCGGGCATCAGGACGGTACGGGTGGCGGTCTGGGCTCCCGCGTGGGTGAGCGCGATGCGGCGGCCCCCGGCGTCCTTCGTGTACTCCACCCGGGCTCCGATGAACCCGTTCTTCGCCAGCAGCGACCGGCCGAACTCCGTGACCAGCGCATAGCGTCCGGACAAGAGGCCGGGGGCGGCGGCCGTCAGGGCCGCCACGTAGTCCGTGTAGGCGGGCCGAACCGTCTCGTCGGCGAAGTTGACCGGGAGCCCGCCGCCGATGTCCAGGCTCGTGATCTGCCGCACCCCCAGCGTGGCGTTGATCTCCTCGGCCAGTTCGTGAGTCCGGGCCACCCCGGCCGCGATCAGCTCCAACGGGCATCCCTGGGACCCCACATGGGCGTGCAGCCGGGTCAGCCACGGCCGTTCCCGGAAGGCCTCCACGATCGCCCCGCGGGCCCCCGGGTCGCGCAGGGCCACCCCGAACTTCGACGTGTCCGTCGCCGTGCTCATCGGCCCGATCGACCCGCCGCCCACCTGGGGATTGACGCGCAGCCCGAGCACCGAGGAGGTGCTCGGGTTCCGGAGGGCGTCGATGCGGCGCAGCTCGTCGAGGCTGTCGGCGTTGACCGCCACGCCGAGGGCGAGCGCCAGCCGGATCTCGTCGCGGGTCTTGGCGGGGGAGTCCAGGACGATACGGGACGCGGGGAACCCGGCCTCCAGCGCGAGACGCAGTTCACCGGGGCTCGCCACCTCGCACCCCATGCCGCAGTCGGCCAGCAGCCTCAGCACCGGGATGAGGGAGCACGCCTTGGCCGCGAAGGTGTGCAGCACCCCGGGCGTGGCCGCGAAGGCGTCGCGCAGTGCGCCGACCGAGGCGCGTACCCCCTCCGTGTCGATGAACCCGGCGACCGGGCCGCCCTCGCCCAGCAGCCCCTGCCCGACCGCCGCCCGCACGACGGCGTCGTAGCGGGCGGCGGCTCCGGCGGAGGCGTCGGAGGGGACCTCGGTCGTGACGTCGTGGCGGGCGGCGGGCGCCGCAGAGGCCCCGCCCTCGTGGTGTGCGGAAGTCGTCTGCGTCATACGGCCAGAGTCCCTGATGACTGCCCCCGGGTCTTCGACTTGGCTTGACGGGAGGCGGTCAGGCGATCAGGCCGACCACGGCCTCCGGCGTCAGCATCCGGAAGGTGAAGGCCTGATGGAAGTAGAGGTGGATGGTGGTGGCGTCGTGGTCCGCGTAGCCGATCGACAGATCCTGGCCGAGGCAGAGTTCGAAGTCCCCGCCCCGTGTCGACAGCAGCACCCCGCCCTTGACCGCGGGCGCCCACAGGATCTCGTCGTCCACCAGCCGGCTCAGATGCGTCTTGACCGGATACCCGTGGTCCGAGGTCTCGGCAGCCTCGGTGAACGCGTCAGCGCCGAGCAGCAGCCGGTACGGTCCGTCGACACCGGCCAGCCGCAGCCGCGTCACGGCCTGGCTGACCGCCACCGGATAGTCCCGCGCGTCGGCGGGCAGCGGCAGCGGGTCGTGCGAGGAGCCGTCCCGCAGACCGGTGATCCCGGCCGCCCCGTACCCGTCGATGATCGCCATGTCCTCGGCGAACGCACAGGTGCGGGCCGCGTCCTTGACCGGCTGCCAGTCGCTGTCGGCGGAGCCCCGCTCCACGTCGTCCACGGCCTGGCGGCTCACCGTGAACGGCACCCGCCACTCGATGACCGGCATCGACGTGCGGGCCCGCGCCACCACGTCCGGGGTGGGCGGATCGATGTCGCGCAGATGGCCGTCGCCCACGGCGGCCAGCGTCGGACCGTCCGGATCGGACACGTCGACGACGCGGCGGCCGGCCACATGGCGGCGGAAGGTGCGCCGGGCCTCCTGCTCGATCCCGTCCCAGGCGGACGGGGTGACCGGTGCGAGTTCGCGGTGCAGGTTGTTCATCACCGGGCGCTTTCTTGCAGGCTGCCGATGCGCAGCGAACCGTGGCCGGAACCGGCCGGGACCGGCTCCTGCCGGACGGGGCCGGGCGCCAGCTCCTGCCGGACCGGTGCGGCTGCCGGTTCCGGCAGGTCCCCGGAGCGGGACAGGGCGGGCAGGGGCGGCGGGTCGTCCAGGAAGTCGGCGCGGGGGGCGAAGAAGAGGGAGCCGGTGACCGCGGTGGAGAAGTCGAGGATGCGGTCGTGCGTCCCGGGCGGATCGCCGAGGAACATGTTCCGGAGCATGCGCTCGGTCACGTCGGGATCGGCGGCGTACCCGATGAAGTACGTACCGAACTCGCCCTTCCCGAAGCTGCCGAACGGCATGTTCGCCCGCAGGATGTCGCGCTCGGTGCCGTCTGGATCGGTGATGGTGTTGAGCGCGAGGTGGGAGTCGGCGGGCTTGTCCTCGTCCGGGAACTCCACGTCGTCCAGCTTGGTGCGGCCGATGACGCGTTCCTGCTCCTCGACGGTGAGCGCGTTCCAGGACGTCAGGTCGTGCAGGTACTTCTGGACGACGACGTAGCTGCCGCCCTCGAAGTCCGGGTCGTCGTCCGCACCGACCAGCGCCGCCGCACGGGCGTCGTCCCCGACCGGGTTCTCCGTACCGTCCACGAAGCCGAGCAGGTCCCGGTGGTCGAGGTAGCGGAAGCCGTGCGTCTCGTCCACGATCCGCAGGGCTCCGCCGAGCTTGTCGAGCAACTGGGCCGCCCACGCGTGGCAGACGTCCATCCGCTCGGCCCGGATGTGCAGCAGTACGTCGCCCGGGGTCGCCGGCGCGTGGTGCAACCGCCCGCGCAGCTCCGGGAACGGGTGCAGGTGAGCGGGGCGGGGCCCGGCGAACAGCCGGTCCCAGGCGCCGGAGCCGAACCCCGCCACACAGGCGAGACCGGAGTCCGGGAACCGGAAGCCGAGCGACCGGGCCACGGCCGCGAGATCCGGAAGCACGTCCCGTACAGCGCTCTCGCCACCCGGCTCGACCGTGCCGACCAGGATCAGCGCCGCGTTGGTCAACGGCGCCACGACGGGCTGTACGGAGACGGGCTCGGGGACGGCATCGGGCATGCGCGCACTCCAGTACGAAGGTGAACAGGGCTCGCAGCCACTAAGCCACGCCCCGCGGTCCCCCGCACCCCGGGGTGGACCGGCCGGGTCAGCCCGCCTCGGCCTCGGACCGGTCGCCGCCCCAGAGCGTGTGGAACGAACCCTCCCGGTCCGTACGCCGGTAGGTGTGCGCCCCGAAGAAGTCCCGCTGCCCCTGGGTGAGCGCCGCGGGCAGCCGGTCCGCGCGCAGCCCGTCGTAGTACGCGAGCGCGGCGGCGAAACCCGGCGTCGGCACGCCCTGGCGTACGGCCTCGGCCACCACCGCCCGCCAGTCCTCCTGCGCGGCGCCGGTCTCCTGCTCGAACTCCTTGTCGGAGAGCAGGCTGACCAGGTCGGGCCGGTGGTCGTAGGCGGCGCGGATACGGTCGAGGAACGCCGCCCGGATGATGCAGCCCGCCCGCCAGACCGCCGCCACGGAGCCGAGGTCGATGTCCCAGCCGTAGGCTTCGCTGCCCGCTCTGATCTGGTGGAAGCCCTGCGTGTACGAGACGATCTTGGAGGCGTACAGGGCCTGCTCCACCCGGTCCGCGAACGCCGCCGCCCCCGCCTCGTCGAGCGGCTCGGGCGTGGGCCCCGGCAGGCCGCGCGCCGCCTCCCGCAGATCGGCGTGGCCGGAGAGCGACCGGGCGAAGACCGCCTCGGCGATCCCCGACACCGGGACCCCGAGATCGAGCGCGATCTGTACGGTCCAGCGCCCGGTGCCCTTCTGCTCCGCCCGGTCCTGCACGATGTCGACGAACGGCTTCCCGGTCGCAGCGTCCGTGTGGGCGAGGACCTCCGCCGTGATCTCGATCAGGTAGGAATCGAGCCGGCCGGTGTTCCACGTACGGAAGACGTCGGCGATCTGCGCGGGGGAGTACCCGGCGACGGCGCGCAGCAGGTCGTACGCCTCGGCGATGAGCTGCATGTCCGCGTACTCGATGCCGTTGTGGACCATCTTCACGAAGTGACCCGCGCCGTCCGGACCGATGTGCGCGGTGCACGGCGTGCCGTCCTTCGCCTGCGCGGCGATCCTCTCCAGCATCGGGCCCAGCGAGGCGTAGGACTCCGCCGAACCGCCCGGCATGATGCTGGGCCCGTTCAGCGCGCCCTCCTCGCCGCCGGAGATGCCCACCCCGACGAAGTGGATCCCGCGTTCGCGCAGCTCCTTCTCACGGCGGCGGGTGTCCTCGAAGTGGGCGTTCCCCCCGTCGATGACGACGTCGCCCTCCTCCAGCAGCGGCGCGAACTCCTGGATCACCGCGTCGGTGGGATCCCCCGCCTTCACCATGATCACCAGGCGCCGGGGACGCTCCAGCGCGGCGACGAACTCCTCGGGCGTGTGCGCGGCGACGAACGTGCCCTCGTCGCCGAACTCCTCGACCAGGGCATCGGTCCGGGACGTGGTGCGGTTGTGCAGGGCGACGGTGAAGCCGTTGCGGGCGAAGTTCCGGGCGAGGTTGCGGCCCATGACCGCGAGTCCGGTGACGCCGATCTGAGCAGTGCCGCTCATCTGTGTGCTCCTGGGGTGCGGTACGTACCGCTCTTCGGGTGCTGTGCTTCGGTCAGGGGGGTACGGGTGCGGGGACAGCCGCGTTCAGGGGTGGGCGCTCGCCGACGGCCCGCTCAGGGTGAGGCGGTCGTGCCACCGGTGGCACGACCGGTACCGGGACTGCCCGCGACCGGCGAGGGCTCCAGGAGGTCGTCGTCGTCCCCCGGCTCGGGGATCACGTGCATCGCGGCCTCCTCGGCCGACGCCGCGGCCCCGTCGATGCCCACGTCGCTGGCGGTGAGGGTGGCCGGGACGGTCCCTTCCGCCTGCTGGGTCAACCGCCCGGCGCGGGCGACGCCCACCTGGTTGTCCCAGGGCTCGCCGTCGCCGCCCACGAGATCGCCCACACCGTCGCCGAGGGAGCCGTCCGGCTCGGGAACCTCCCTCGTCAGCCGCGTTTCGAGGGACTCGCCGGTGTGCCGCTCGTCGGCCGTGGTGCCGAGTCCCTCGACCACCCACGGGCGGTCCGGGGGTGCGTAGCCCTCGTCCAGCGGATCGCCGGTGCCGGACGGGTCCATGAGCGTGTCCTCCGCGCCGAGCTGCTCGGCGGGGTCGGAAGCCTCGGGTTCCTGGGGCTGGTAGACGTCGTCCCCCCAGTCGGTGTCGCTCATGGCGCGTCCTTTCCTCCGGGAGTACCGAATACCGTTGTCCCCTGTACGCAATTCCACTCCGGTCCCGCTCCGGCCGCAAAGGGAAGATCGGATCCGGGTCCCCCGCGCGGGAGGCGAGAAACGGTCCGTACGCAGGTCGCGCCGCGTTCCCCGGCGCACGGAGACCCTGGGGGCACCGGGCTGTTCGAACCGTCGAACGGCCCGGCATAGGGTGGCCCTCCATGGGGTACGGACAGTAGTCGCCCAGGGGCGGTCACCAGCAGCAGGGACCATGGCAGCCGTACGCGGGGCAGCCGCCCGCTCCCGGGGGCGGCGTGCCCTGGAACGGGCCCGCCCCCCGCCCCCCGCCGCCCTCCGGTGGGGGCCGGCGCCGTAGCTCGGTCGTCGCGGTCGTCGTGGCCACCGCCGTCGTGCCGGCCGCCGGGATCACCGGATTCCTGGTGCTCGGCGGTGACGCGGACGAGGGGGAGCCGGACCCGGGACCCACCGGAGCGGAAGCCGTCTCGCCGCCCGCGTCCCCGGGGGAACCCCGGGGCGGAGCCGAGGACGGCACCGCGCCCCTCGTGCCCGGCTGGAAGACGGTGACCAACCCCCAGCGCGGCATCGCCTTCGACGTGCCGGCGGACTGGGCGGTGAAGTCGTCCGGATGGGTGACGTACGTCGCCGAGAACGGCGACCCCGAGGAGACCCCGCTCGTCGGGTTCGCCGCCCCGGCGGTCCTCAAGGAGAAGTGGTGCCGGTCCGACGACGACGGCAACGGCACCCAGGAGGACACCCCGCTGGCCTCCGTGGGCTCCCGGGCCGAGCCGGACGCCCGCGATGTCACGGAAGCGGCCCGGGAGAACGCCCGCCTGTGGGTCTACGGCAGTTACGCCCAGCCGTCGAAGGAGAAGGTCACCACCGGGGGCCGCGAAGCCGTTCACCACGAAGTCCGGCCTCGGCGGGCGCGTGGCGACGGCCACCTCGACCGGTGCCGAAGGGACGGGCCGCTGCGCCCACGACGGAAAGGCGACCGCGTTCGCCTTCGAGACCCGGCGGGGGAGACCCTTTCCTGGACGTTCGTCGGTGTCCGCGGCGTCGACGACGAGGTGCCCGAGCCGACCGTGCGGAAGATCCTCGGTACGGTCCGGCTCGTCGACAGCGCACCCTGACCTCCCGTGCCGCCCGGACGGGCCCCGGCCGACGCGGACCGGGGCCCGTCCGCTCCCCGTACACTCGGCTCATGGGACGCAGCGCCGAGCCGAGTGAGTGCCCGCACCGGGCCTCCTCCGCGCTGCCCCCGGCCGCCGCCCGCGCGGCCGTGCCCCCGGCGCCCGCCGACGCGGCGCCCGGTACGGGCCGTACCGCACTCCACGGCCACGGCTAGCGATCTTCGCGAGCGTTCCCGGCAGCGGCACCCGGCGTTCCACGCGCCGGCGTGACCGCCCGCCCCGCCGCCCCCCACACCGGCACCACCTCCCCGCCGCGCCGAGCGCCGGAGCCCCGTCACCTACGGCTTCCGCCGGAAGCGTGCGTTCCACGTTCGGCTCCACACCGCCACGCGGCCCACGGCGCACCCGCCCGTGCCGCTTCCCGGCGACGGCCCAGCACCCGGCCGCCGCCGCACTCGAAGGGATCATCGTGAAGCTGAGCGACCTCATGGCCGGCCAGGACCACCATGCGCTGCGGGGCACCCCCGACCGCACGGACGTCACCGCCGGCGTGACGTTCGACGCGGACCGGGTCGCCCCCGGTTCCGTCTTCGCCGCGGTGCCCGGCCATGCCGCCGGCGGCCCGCACGCCGTCGCCCCGGCCGTCGCACGCGGCGCGGTAGCCGTGCTCGTCGACGAACAGGCGCCACCCCTGCCCGCGGCACTGGGCGACGTGTGTGCCGTACGCGTCCCCGACGTCCGCAAGGCCGCCGCGGTGGTGGCCTCGCGCTACTTCGGCGAACCGGGCCGGGCGATGGACCTGATCGCCATCACCGGGACCAACGGCAAGACATCCGTCTCGTACATGACGGAGTCGGTGCTGCGGCTCGCCGAGCAGGCCCGGGTCGGAGTGATCGGCACCGCGGGCAGCCGGATCGGGGACGAGCTCATCCCGATGCCGCCCTCGGTGCTCAGCACTCCGGAATCGCCCGATCTCCAGTACCTGCTGGGGCACATGCGCGACCGGGCGTGCGGAAGCGTCGTCCTGGAGGCCACCTCGATGGGGCTGCTGACGCACCGCCTGGACCGGACGTTCATCGATGTCGGCGTCTTCACCAACCTGACCCAGGACCACCTCGACGACCACGGCACCATGGAGAACTACCGGGACGCCAAACTCCGCCTCTTCCAGGGCCTGTGCCGACGTGCCGTGGTCAACGCCGACGACCCGGTGGGTGCCGGGATCCGGAAGCTGATGCCCGGCGCGGTGACCACGTACGCGCTGGACGGCGACGCCGACTACCGCGCGAGCGATCTCACTGTGGACGCCTCGGGCTCCCGGTTCACCCTGCACCACGACGGTCGCAAGTATCCGGCGGCGATCCCGTCGCCGGGCCGGTTCTCGGTCTCCAACGCGCTGGCCACGGTCGCCGCGTGCCACCTCCTGGGACACGGTCTGGCCGGGCTGGTCGACGCGCTGGAACGGATGCCGCAGATCCCCGGCCGCTTCGAGCGCCTCCAGGTCCCCGGGGGTACCTCGGTGATCGTGGACTACGCCCACTCGCCGGACTCCCTCAGCAAGGTCCTCACCGCCATCCGGGGCTTCGCCCGGGGCCGGGTCATCACCGTGTTCGGCTGTGGCGGCGACCGCGACACCACCAAGCGCGCCGAAATGGGCGCGATCGCGGGCACCCACTCCGACCTGTGCGTTCTCACCTCCGACAACCCCCGGTACGAGGACCCCGAGGCCATCCTCGACCAGATCGCGGAGGGCATCGCGTCGACCGGGACGCCGTTCGAGCGGCTGACCGACCGCCGCCCGGCCATCGCCGCCGCGCTGGCGGAGGCGGGGCCGGACGACATCGTGCTCATCGCGGGCAAGGGCAGCGAACCTCACCAGAGCATCCGGGGCGAACTGCTCCCCTTCAGCGACATGGCGACCGTGCGTGAGCTGATCGGCACGTAGGCCCGCAGAAGTGGGGGCCCTGGGCGTGCGGGCCAAGATCAATGCGCTGGCGGAGGCGGCGGGTGAGCTGGGATGCTGCCCCGGCCGGCCGAACGCCGGACGGAGCAGGAGCGGGGGAGCGGGCGCCGTGGACGTATTCACGACGAAGACCGGGCGGGTACGGGGGCGGCGCTCCGCCCGGGACAGCGCGGTCGTCTCCGTACGCGGACTCCCTTACGCCGCACCGCCCTTCGGCCCCCGCCGGTTCCGGGAGCCGCAGCCGCCGGAACCCTGGGACGGCGTGCGCGACTGCGCCGCCTTCGGTCCGGTGGCCCCGCAGTCGGCCGAACTGCCGGGCGCGCCCGGCTGGTCACCCGGTGACGAGGACATCCTGACGCTGAACATCTGGACGCCCGCCGACGGCCCGGGCGACCTGCCCGTGCTGGTCTGGATCCACGGCGGTGCGTACGTCTTCGGGTCCTCGGCCCAGCCCGACTTCGACGGCACCGCACTGGCGGGCGAAGGGCTCGTCGTCGTCACCCTCAACAGCCGTCTCGGCTTCGAGGGGTTCGGCCATGTGCCCGTCGCCGACGGCGACATGCCCGGCCTGGCCCCCGAGCCCGCCGGCGGCACGCCCGCCCCCGTCCTCGACGCCGAAAGAGGCTCCGCGGCCTTCCCCGACAACCGGGGTCTCCTCGATCAGATCGCCGCCCTGGAATGGGTCCGCGACAACATCGCCGCGTTCGGCGGCTCGCCCGACCGGGTCACCCTCGCCGGGCAGTCGTCGGGCGCGACCTCCGTGGCCTGCCTGACGGTGGCCGACCGGGCGCGCGGCCTCTTCCGCCGCGCCGTCCTGCACAGCGCCGTCAACGCCTTCGCCTCGGTGGAGCAGGCGACCCGCACCACGGCCGAGGTCGCCGCGGAGGCCGGGGTGCCCGCCACCCGGGCCGGGCTGGCGGCCGCCCCGCCCGAGGTCCTCGTGGCCGCCACGGACCGGGTGTGCGCGCGCTACGCACAGGACCCCGCGTCGGGGCAGCGCCACTACGTCCCGGCGATCTACGGTCCGGTCGCCGACGGTGTCCTCCTGACCGCCGACCCGCTGGAGGCGCTGCCGGCAGGAGCGGGCGGCGCGGTGGAGCTGCTGGTCTGCCACACCACGGAGGAGTACTGGCTCCTGGACGCGGTCGGCAGCAGCGCGAAGATCACGACAGAGGAACAACTGGCCGTCTTCGCCGCTGACTTCGGGCTCCCGGCCTCGCTCGTCGAGGGCCACCGCGAACGCCTGCCGGGCGCGCGGGTGCTCGACGTCTACCTGACCCTCTGCTCCGGCCTCCTCTTCGCCGAGTACAGCTCCCGCCTCGCCGAGGCCCACGCCCGGGCGGGCGGCCGGGCCTTCCTCGCCCGCTTCGACCGCCGCCGGGACAGTGGCGGGCGGCGGGTCCGCGCCTGGCACTGCGCGGACATCCCGTTCGCCTTCGGCAACCTCCACGAGGAGAGCCTCCACTTCCTCGTAGGCGGCCCGCCCGGCGAGGCCGACGAGGAGCTCTCCCGGCGCATGACCGGTGCCTGGACAGGGTTCGCCGCCCAGGGCGACCCGGGCTGGGGCCCCCTTGACGGACCGGCCGGCGGCGGGGCGACGGTACGGGTCTGGCGCACGGCGGCGGAAGAGGAAGGGGGCGCGGAGGAGGAAGGGGGCGCGGCCCGGCGGGCGGTGGCCGGACCGGCCGGGAACGCCCCGCCCGGGAAACAGGGCGGCTTCCGTGACCTCTGGCGTACCGCTGGACTGCCGCTGCTGGCTCCCTGAGCCGGCCGACCGGGCGGAGCCACGCCCTGCACCCGGACCGAGCGTGGTCGTGCCCGGGTGCGGCCCGTCCGTGCGGGCCGTGCCGTGGTCTACGCGTGCCCGTCGGCGCGTGCCAGCCAGCGGCCGGCGTGCCGGGTCACCTCGATCGGACGGCCGAAGCAGGCCGTCATGCGCTCGGCCGTGAGAACGTCCTCGATCGCCCCGCGTGCCAGAACGCGCCCCTCGCGCAGCAGCAGGGCGTGACCGATGGCCAAAGAGAGCTCCTCCAGATGGTGGGTTACGGTCACCGTCGACAACTCGGGCCGGGACGAGGCGAGATGACGCATGGTGTCGAGGAGGTCCTCGCGCGAGGGCAGGTCGAGTGCGTTGAACGGCTCGTCGAGCAGCAGCAGCGCCGGGTCCGCCATGAGGGCGCGGGCGATGAGGATCCGGGCGCGCTGGCCACCCGAGCAGACGCCGTACTCACGGTCGGCGAGGTCCTTGATCTGGAGTTCGGCGAGCAGCGCGTGGGCCCGGTCGCGCACCTCGCCGTCGTACTTCTTCCACAGCGGCTGGACCGTGCCGGAGTGGCCGGTGAGCACGACGCCGTGGCCCGTCAGGTCGCCCGGGACGCGCTGGGAGGTGGAGACGTGGCCGATCAGGGCGCGCAGATCCCGCACGTCGACCCGGCCGAGCCGGTGGCCGAGGACCTCGACCGTGCCGGTCGTCGGGAATGCGGTGGCGCCGACGAGACGCAGGACACTGGTCTTTCCCGCCCCGTTGGGGCCGAGCAGCGCCCAGTGCTCGCCGGCCCGGACGGTCCAGTCGACGGCGTCGAGGATGACCTGGCCGCCGGTGTGGCGGCGCATGCTCACGCCGTCGAGGGCGGCGACCACGCGCCCGTGACCGGTGCCGGTGTTCCCGTCCATGGCGGTCCGCCCCCTCGCGTCGGTGTTCACCGCACGAAGGGTAGCTGTAGACGGCATTTACGCGCGTGGGTGACTGCATCGCGGAATCGGGGGTCCGGCACCTGGCGCATGGGCTGCGCGGCACTGCGGACTTCAGCGCCGCGACAGCGCCAGCACGCTCAGCCCGAACATCAGGACGCCCAGGGGGAGATGCGCCGAGGGCATGTGCGCGATACCGACCGCCACCTGGACCGAGGCGAGGACCAGGAAGCCGACGGCGTGCCCGACGGGCCGGGGCGAGCCGCCGCCCGGCTTCCACGCCACCACAAGGTCTCACCAGCCCGACGACATGGGACCGCGAAAGGTAAGGCGAGGCGGTCGTGAGCAGGGGGACGGCGGGGCAGCTCTTGAGCGGCGCCAACTGTTGAATGCGGCCTACCGGTTGCTCGGCTCGGTCGCCGAGTCCGAGGACGCCGTGCAGGAGGCCTACACACGCTGGTACGCGCTGCCGCGGGCCCGGCGGGAACGCTATGCCGGCGCGTGGCCGCCCGATCCGCTGCCCGAGCGCACCGAGTGGGGCCACGGCCCGAGCGCGGGTCTCGCCGACACCGCCGACCAGATGGTCCTGGACGAGTCGGTGACCACGGCCTCCCTCGTCGTCCTGGAGTCGATGACCCCTGCCGAGCGCGTCGCGTTCGTCCTGCACGACGTCTTCCGCTCCCCCTTCGCCGACATCGCCGCCGTCCTCGGCCGCAACCCCGCGGCCTGCGAGCAACTGGCCGCGTCCGCCCGGCGCCGGCTTCGCGCCGCGCGGGCCCCGGTGTCGGTGTCCGCGGACGGGCGGGCGGACGCGGTGCGGCAGGTCAAAGAGGCGTGGGAGAGCAAAGACATCGCCGTTCTCGTCGACCTCCTCGACCCGGTCGCGGTGATGACCGCCGACGGCGGCGGCCTGGCCGGAGCCGCCCTGCGGCCGAGCGGCCGATCGAGGGCGGCGTGCGCATCGCCCGGTGGATGGTCGCCATCGCCGACAGGGCTCCGGGGCTCCGACTCCTGGAGCGGTCGGTCAACGGCGCGCCGGGCCTGGGTGGCCGACGTGACGGCGTCGTCAAGACCGTGGCCTCGTCCGACGTCACCGACGGCCGCGTCACCCGGATCCGGGCGGTCCGCAACCCGGAGAAGCTGGGGCCGTGGCCCCGCCCTGACATGTCCTGAGCCGTGTCCGGCGACAAAGGGGGCCTCCTACTCGTACCGGTACTTCAGCGATTCCGCTTCCCGCTGCTCGATGTCGGCGATCGTCAGCTCCGGCATCCGCAGCTGCGCCAGCGTCACCTCGGCCGAGGTCGGCTGGGCGTCCGCCGGCAGCCACTGCTCCGGCTTCCAGGCCCCGCTGCGCAGCAGCGACTTGGGGCAGTGCGGGTAGACCTCCTCGATCCCGACCACCAGCGCGCTGGCCGGCGGCTTGCCCACCGCGGTGAGCTGCGACAGCAGCTCCGGGCGGGTGGAGACGCAGGCCCGGCCGTTCACCCGGAGCGTCGTGGTGCGTCCCGGGACGAAGAACAGCAGCCCGGCCCGTCCGGTCGCGATGACGTTCCGCAGGGTGTCCAGCCGCTTGTTGCCGGTCGCGTCCGGTATCGCCACCGTCCGCGCGTCCAGGACGGAGACGAACCCGGCCGGGCCGCCACGCGGCGAGACGTCGCAGTTGCCCTCGGCATCCGCGCTGGCGACCAGGACCAGTGACGAGCACCCGACCAACCTCTGTGTCTGATCGGTGAGTTCGCTCATCTGCTTGCGGACGGCCGCGGCCCCGGGCAGTTCGTAGGCGCGGCGCAGCGCCTCCTGGTCGGTCACGGCGTCGAGGCGGAGCGAGTCGAAAGCGCTGCCTGCGAGGGGTGTCGTCATGCCTTTGACCTTAGGGCCTGTCGTCCTGGGGGCCCCGATCCCGGCCGGCGGGCACGGCCGGCCCGTCAGTACGGCGGCAGGCGCAGCGCTCCCGTGCCCTCGCGGATGTCATGGACGAGGCGGATCTTCCCCACCGGACGGCCGCGCTCGTCCGTCGTCACCAGCGCCGCGTCGTCGGCGTTGACGCACCGCCCGCCCGCCCCCGGCTCGGGGCAGAACAGGACGTAGCCGGTCTGCCGGTCCACACGGCCAGGCTCCAGCCGCCAGATCCACTGGTAGTCGCTCACGACCACCCGGGGGTAGGTGGCACGCAGCTGCTCCTTCACCGCGTTCTGCACGGTGTCGCCGAACTTCTGCCTCTCCCGGAACGGGCGGACGATCCTGGCGCTGCCCGTCGTGTCGACCCGGCCCGCCTCGATCTCGTAACTCGCCGAGAAGTAGGCGTGCTGGGTGAGCGAGGCCAGGAGGTCCGACCGGGTCAGCCGCATCACCGTCGGCCAGGAATCCTTGCCCCGGTCACGCCGGTCGGCGGCCCACGGGGAGACCACGTTCACGTACGAGGCCCGCGCCTTCGCCAACGCGCTGTCTGCCCCGCTCGCCGCGGCCCACCGCTGGACGCACTCCCCGATCTCGCCGAGCACCTTCGTCACGGTGGCGTTCGTCAGCTCGGCCACCACGTAGGGCGGGGTGCCGGTGGGGCCCAGGGCGACGACCTCGTAGCCGCAGGCGTCGAAAGCGCCCCGGAGCGTACGGAAGTCTTCCGCCTGCTGCCGCCCGCGCTTCACGGCCTCGGCCAGAACGCCCGCGCACTCCTTCCGGTCGCACAGGCCCCGGTCCGCCTCGTCGGTGTCGATACGGAGCCGGACCACGGCGTCGCGGTCGTCGGTCACCGCGAACGTGACCTCCGAGCCGCCGGAACCCGGGAAGAGCGTGCGGGCCCCGATCGCCTTGAGCTGCCCGGGGAAGTACTTCTCGGCCAGTTCCTCGGCCGCCCGGCGGTCGTCCTTCGTGTCCACCACCCCGCATGCGCCCACCGCCACGACCAGCGAACCCACCAGTGCGCCGGTGAGCGCGGCTCTCCACCGTCTGCGGCGTGATCCGGCCATGATCTGCTCCTCCACCTGGTCCTGCCATCGGGTGCTGCCCCGTGTTCCTGCGACCGTAGGGTCGGCCACCGCCGGGCCGGATGAGTACGCCTACTCAACCCCGGTGCGCACAGCGCCCCGACCCCCTCCCGGGCACCTCCTGTCATTGGCATGGACCTGACTCTTGAACTCCGCTACAGTCCGGGAACGGCACATCTGAGAGCGCTCTCAAAGGCCCGATCGGATCGCGCTCCCGGACGCCTCCCGTTCCACCCCCACGTCGTTGGAACAACAGGAAGGGTCACTCCCTTGAGACACGCAACCCTGCTGCGGACCGGTCTGTCCGCGCTCCTGGTGATCGGAGCCTGGACCGCCGCCGGTCCGGTGTCCGCCTCCGCCGCGCCCGCCCCCGCCGAACCTCCCGCCTCCGCCGCCCTGCTCTCCGCGATGCAGCGCGACCTCGGCCTCACCGAGAAGCAGGCACTCACCCGGCTCGCCGACGAGAAGGCTGCCACCGCACTGGAGAAGAAGGCGCAGCGCGCCGCCGGCTCCGCCTTCGGGGGCTCCTGGCTCGACGCGAAGACCGGCAGGCTGACCATCGCTGTCACCGCCGCCGAGAAGGCCGAAGCCGTACGGGCGACCGGTGCCGACACCCGGCTCGTCGAGCACTCGGCCAAGAGCCTCGACGCGGCCAAGGCGCGGATCGACGCCCTGAAAGCCCCGTCCGGTGTGAGCAGTTGGCACGTCGATCCGGCCACCAGTCGCGTGGTCGTGAACGTCGTCGCCGCAGAGCGGACTGACAACGATGTCCGCGCCTTCGTCGCCAAGGCCCGCAAAGCCGGTCCCGTCACGGTGAGGACGACCGCCGAGGCTCCGCAGACCTTCGCCGCCGGAACGGTCGGTGGCGACCCGTACTACACGGGCAACGTCCGCTGTTCCATCGGCTTCTCCGTGCACGGCGGCTTCGTCACCGCCGGCCACTGCGGCGGCGTCGGCCAGCAGGTCCGTGGCTGGGACAACTCCTACATAGGCAACTTCCAGGGCTCGTCCTTCCCCGGTAATGACTACGCCTGGGTGAATGTCGGCAGCGGCTGGTGGACCGTCCCGGTCGTGCTCGGTTGGGGCACCGTCCCGGACCAGCTCGTCCGCGGCTCGAACGAGGCCCCGATCGGCGCCTCGATCTGCCGCTCCGGGTCCACCACGCGGTGGCACTGCGGCCGCGTCCTCGCGAAGAACGAGACCGTCAACTACAGCCAGGGCGCCGTCCACCAGATGACCAAGACGAGCGTCTGCGCCCAGGGCGGCGACTCCGGTGGCTCGTTCATCAGCGGCGACCAGGCCCAGGGCGTCACCTCCGGCGGCTGGGGCAACTGCACCAGCGGTGGCGAGACCTGGTACCAGCCGATCAACGAGATCCTCAACCGGTACGGACTGAGGCTGCACACCGCGTGATCCGGGGGATCCGTCCCGCCGTCCTCCCCGGCGGAGCGGGCCCCGGCAGTGCGACGTAAGACCAGTGAGCGGCCCCGCCGGTGTGCGGGGCCGCTTCCTTGTGCGGGCGGGCGCGGGCCGCGAGGCGGGCGCGGGTGCGCGGTGGCCCCGGGTGCCGACGGGAAGGGCAACGTCGGCATCGAGACGAAGTCCTTCACGGTGGTTCCGCCTCCGGCAAGCCCGCCGACGCCTCGTCGTTCCAGCCGGAGAGCGCCGGCTGCCCCTGCCCGGCGGCCAACGCTGTCGACGGCTCCTTCGACACCCGCTGGGCCGGCGACTGGGCCGACAACTTGGGCGCGACCACCTCCTTCGACCACGTCCAGCTGGCCTGGGAGGCGGCGTACGCCAGGGCGTACACGGTCCAGACCTCGGACAACGGCCAGGACTGGGACGCCGTCCACACCGAGTCGGCGGGCAACGGCGGCATCGATGACATCCAGGTCACCGGCAACGCGCGCTACGTCCGTGTGAGCGCCTTTGAGCGCGGCACACCGTGGGGCTACTCGCTCTACGAGTTCGGCGTCTACCGGCGCTGACCCTGCGGGTCCGCGAGCCCCTCCGCGCCGTCCCGTCCCCGCTGTCGGCGCGGCGGGAGCCCGCGGCGGCCACGGACATCCGTGGCCGCCGCGGGCTCGTCTCGCTGTTCGCCCGGGATGCGGGGTAGCGTCCTCGGCATGGACTTTCGAACCACTGTCGAGCGCGCTGAGCGCCTCAAGCAACTGCACGCCGAACACCAGCCGCTCGTGCTGCCCACCGTCTGGGACGTCTGGTCCGCGCGGACCGCGGCCGCCGCGGGCTTCCCCGCGCTGACCATCGGCAGCCATCCGCTCGCCGACTCCCGCGGGGCCGAGGACCAGGAGGGCCAGACCTTCGAGGAGGTGCTCGCCGCCGTCAGGCCGATCATCGCGGCGGTCGACGTCCCCGTCTCCGTGGACCTGGAGTCCGGCTACGGCCAGAAGCCCGCGGATCTCGTCGCCGGTCTCATCGAGGCCGGCGGGGTCGGCCTCAACATCGAGGACACCGTCCACTCGGAGGGCGGACGCGTGCGCAGCACGCAGGAGCACGCGAGCTACGTCGCGGGGCTGCGCGCGGCGGCCGACGACGCGGGGGTCCCGGTCTGGGTCAACGGGCGCACCGACCTCTTCGTGCACGCGGAGAACCCCTCCGCCGTCCTCGACGAGGTGATCGAGCGACTGCGGGCCCTGGAACAGGCCGGTGCCGACAGCGTCTACCCGGTGCGCATCCAGGACGACGACGAACTGCTCGCGGCGGTGACCGCGGCCGTCGCCGTTCCGGTGAACACCACGGCGCACCCGGTCAAGCACGACCTGGAGCGCTTCCGCCGCCTCGGCGTCGGCCGCATCACCTACGGTCCGCTGCTGCAGTTCGCGTTGACGGACGCGATGAAGGACATGCTGAAGCCGTGGACGCCCTCCTCCTAGAGGCCGCCCGGCGACGCGAAGAGCCCTTCGGCCGCGGCGAGAACGCGCCGCGGCCGGAGGGCTGCCGGGAGGAGCGGGGGAGAGGGGTCAGGCGGCCGTGCGGCCGTCGCGGCGCTCCGCGTGTTCCCGGACCAGTTCCGCGTACCGGAGCCCGCTGCTCTTGACCGTACGGCGCTGGGTCGCGTAGTCCACGTGGACCAGGCCGAACCGCTTGTCGTAGCCGTACGCCCACTCGAAGTTGTCCATCAGGGACCAGGCGAAGTACCCGGCCAGCGGGGCGCCCTCGGCGACCGCGCGGGCGCAGGCGGCGAGGTGCTCCTCCAGATACCGGACGCGCTCCGGGTCGTGCACCGAACCGTCCGCCGCGACGACGTCCTCGTACGCGGAACCGTTCTCGGTGACGTAGATCCGCCGGACGCCGTACTCCTCGGTCAGCCGCAGCAGCAGCTGCTCCAGGCCCTCCGCGTGGACCTCCCAGTCCATGTGGGTGAGCCGGGCGCCGGGGACGGAGACCTGCCTGGCGTGCGGTGCGGCCCCGTCGGGGTCGGCGGTGACGATCTGTCGGAAATAGTAGTTCAGCCCCAGCCAGTCCAGTGGGGCCGCGATCGTCTCCAAGTCGCCCGGCTGTACCGGGAGTTCGACGCCGTACTCCTCGACCATGTCCTGCGGGTGGCCGCGCCCCAGGATCGGGTCCAGCCACCACCGGTTGATGTGGCCGTCGGCGCGGCGGGCGGCGGCGAGGTCGGCCTCGCTCGCGCTCGCCGGCTCGATCGGGCTGAGGTTGTTGACGATGCCGACCCGGGCGTCCGAGGAGGCCGCCCGGATCGCCTGAACGGCGAGACCGTGGCCCAGATGCAGGTGGTAGGAGGCGCGCACGGCGGCGGTGAGGTCGGTGAGGCCCGGCGCCATCCGGCCCTCCAGGTGCCCGATCCAGGCCGAGCACAGCGGCTCGTTGAGCGTCGCCCAGTCCTTGACCCGGTCGCCGAGGCGCTCCACCACAGGGGAGGCGTACGCCGCGAAGTGCTCCGAGGTCTCCCGTACGGTCCAGCCGCCCCGGTCCTGGAGCACCTGCGGCAGATCCCAGTGGTAGAGCGTGGCGAACGGGGTGACGCCCGCCTCCAGCAGACCGTCCACGAGCCGGTCGTAGAAGTCCAGGCCCGCCTTGTTGACCGGTCCGTCGCCGCCGGGCACGACGCGTGGCCAGGCGATCGAGAAGCGGTAGGCGTCCGCGCCGAGCCGCTTGATCAGGCCGATGTCCTCGGGCACCCGGTGGTAGTGGTCGCAGGCGATGTCACCGGTGTCGCCGCCGTCGATCTTGCCGGGGGTGTGCGAGAACGTGTCCCAGATGGAGGGGGAGCGCCCGTCCTCGGCCACGGCTCCCTCGATCTGGTACGCGGCGGTGGCGACGCCCCAGGTGAAGTCGGCCGGGAGTGCGTTGAGGTCGGACACGTACTGCCTTTCTGTGGAGGTCACTTGACGGCTCCCGCGGTGAGGCCGGCCACCAGGTAGCGCTGGAGCAGCAGGAAGCCCACGACGATGGGGACGCTGACGACGAGGGACGCGGCCATCACCTGGTTCCAGTACACGTCGTTCTGTGTGGCGTAGCCCTGGAGGCCGACGGAGAGGGTCCGGGTGGCGTCGTTCGTCATGACGGAGGCGAAGAGCACTTCCCCCCAGGCCGTCATGAAGGAGTAGACGGACACGGCGACGATGCCGGGGACGGCCGCGGGCACGACGACCTGGAAGAGGGCGCGGACGGGCCCGCAGCCGTCGACCAGGGCTGCCTCGTCCAGGTCCCGGGGGATGGAGTCGAAGTACCCGATCAGCATCCAGATGGAGAACGGCAGCGAGAACGTGAGGTAGGTGAGGATGAGCCCGCCGCGCGAGCCGTACAGGGCGACGCCGGTGCTGTTGCCGATGTTGACGAAGATGAGGAAGAGCGGGAGCAGGAAGAGGATCCCGGGGAACATCTGCGTGGAGAGCACCGTGACGGTGAAGACCCGCTTGCCCCTGAACCGGTAGCGGCTCACCGCGTACGCCGAGAACACCGCGATGGTCACCGACAGCACCGTCGCCGAGCCCGCCACGATCAGCGAGTTGACGAAGTACTTGGCGAGCGGAACGGTCTCCCAGATGTCGAAGTACGGCTGGACCGTCAGTGTGGACGGGAGCCACTGGAACTTGCCCGACACGTCCTGGAGCGGCTTCAGCGAGCTGCTGACCATGACATAGACGGGCAGCAGGACGAACCCGGCGAGCAGGGTCAGGACGATGCGCCGGGTCCACAGGAAGGACCGCGGGGCTGCCATCGGCGAGCGGGCCCGCGACCGGGTGGTGCGGGTCGGCCGCGTGAGGCTAGACATCGGAGCCCTTCCTTCCGCGCGAGGTGAAGAAGAGGTAGACGGCCGTCACGATCAGCAGGAAGAGCAGCAGCAGGACGGACATCGCCGATCCGGTGCCGAAGTTCCAGGTGACGAACGACGACTGGTAGATGTGGATCGAGATGAGGTCCGCGTTCTCCGGCGCCGATTTCCCGAACAGGACGAACGGGGTGTTGAAGTCGTTGAACGTCCACAGGAAGAGCACCAGGACCAGCACCTGGTTGACCGGGCGCAGTGAGGGCAGCGTGATCCGGCGGATCTGCTGCCAGATGCCCGCGCCGTCGATCGAGGCGGCCTCGTACAGCTCGCGCGGGATGTTCTGGAGCCCGGCCATCAGCATGAGGAAGGCGAACGGCCAGCCCTTCCACACCGAGACGATGATCAGGGTGTAGAGGCTGTTCTCGCCGATCAGCCAGAACGACGGCTCGTCCGTGATGCCGAGCTGGTCGTGCAGGACGTGGTTGATCATCCCGTTGTCCCGCTGGAACATGAACGCCCAGGTGATGACGGCCGCGTAGACCGGCAGGGCGTACGGGACCAGGAAGATCGTCCGCAACACGCCCCGGCCCCGGAAGCTCTCCTGGAGCAGGATCGCGGCGGCCGTGCCGAGCAGCCAGGCCAGGCCGACGGAGAAGAACGTGAAGACGCAGGTGACGAAGAACGAGTGGAGCAGGGCCTCGCCGATCGGCGCGTCGATGTCGACGGCGATCCTGTAGTTGTCGAGGCCGGACCAGGGCGCCGCGCCCCAGTTGTTGATGAAGAACTGCGTGAGCTGCCGGAAGCTCATCACGATCCCGATGACCATCGGGATGATGTGGATGAGGAGTTCCAGCAGGACGGCGGGCAGAAGCAGGAGATAGGGCAGTCCGCCTCGGCGGATCCGGTCGGGGACGCGCGGCAGTCTCCCGCGCGCACCCCCGGTGCCCCGGCTCGTACCCCTACTGGTCGACTTATCGACTTTGGGGTCCGTGGTGACGGTGGCGGTCATGGATCAGGGCCTCACTGCTGCATCGTCTGCTGGGCCTTTTCCAGGCGCGCCTTGACGGACTCCTCGGTCACGGGGCGTCCGGCCGCCGCGTCCGCCCACAGTTCCTTGACGGCCGTGCCCACGGCCGTCTCGAACTGCGACTCGTTGGGGACCTGGGGGAGTGGGGCGGCGCTGGTGGCGAGGGTGTCGCGCAGGACCTTGAGGTCGGGGGCCCCGAACGCGGCGTCGGCCTGGGCGGCCTTGACCGGCGGGATGGAGCCGTAGGTCTTGTTGAGCAGCTTCTGCTCGGCGTCGCTCGTCATGAACTTCACGAACTTTTTCGCGCCGTCGATGTTCTTGCTGTTCTTGAACACCGCCATGTTGATGCCCGCGACCATGGAGTTGACCTGCTTGCCGGTGCCCGGGGCACCCGAGGGGACCGGCACCGGGGCCGCGCCCCAGTCCTCCGGCTTCATGCCCTGGGCGGCGAAGGTGGAGGCGGCAGCCTGCCACAGCACCATCGCGGTCCTGCCCTTGGCGAAGTCGGTGAGCGACTGGTTCTGGGCGTACTCGGCGTTGCCCGGGGCGATGATCTTGTCCTTGGCCATGAAGTCGACGTACTGCTTCACCGCCGCGACCGCGCCGTCCGAGGTGAAGGTCGCCCTGCCGTCCTCGCCGAAGAAGTCGGCGCCGTGCTGCTGACCCAGGACGAAGGTCTGGTGGATGTTGTTGGAGAGGTTGCCGCCCTCGGCGCCCAGCCCCCACTTGCCGTCCTTGGATATCCTCTTGCCGGTCGCGACCAGCTCGTCCCAGGTGGCCGGGGGCTTCTCGACACCGGCCTCGGCGAACATCTTCTTGTTGTAGTAGAGGGCGTACGCGAGCGAGTACAGCGGCACGGCGGCGGGCGGTTCGCCCTCCTTGCCGGCCGAGGCGACCGCCGAGTCGACGAAGCGGTCCCGGCCGCCGATCGCCTCGAAGTTCTTGTCGTCCCACGGCAGGAGCGCGCCGGTCGCCTGGAGCGAGGCCGACCAGGTGTTGCCGATGTTCAGCACGTCCGGGCCCTGGCCGGAGGTGGTGGCGGCGAGGATCCGGTTCAGCAGGTCGGCCCAGGGCACGACCTCCAGCTTCACCTCGATCCCGGTCTCCTTCTCGAACTTCTTGAGCTCGGGAGTGAGGATCTTCTTGTCGGCCTCGATGCTGGGGCCCTGGTTGGACGCCCAGTAGGTGAGGGTCTTCGGCGACTCGTTGCTGCCGCCCGACGTCGTTCCCCCACCACAGCCGGTGGCGGCCACGGCGATGGAGAGGGCGAGGGTGACGGCGCTTGCGGCTCTGAGGTGACGCATGAGAGGTGGCCCCTTTCCGGGGATGGCTGCGTTCGGGAACCGAACGGCCTCCATGACTTAATTTATGCCGTGATTTAAGAGGTGAGGGAAGGTCGCGTCAAGGGCTTGGGCCGGGGTATGTTCCTGGACGGGAAGGAGCACCATGGCCGAGCGCAACAGACGAACCGTGCGTGACCTGCGGCGGGGCAACCGGGCGCGCGTATTGCAACGGTTGTATTTCGACGGTCCGCTGAGCCGTCAGGAGCTCGGACCGGTCACGGGCCTGAGTTCAGGTTCCATCAGCAACGTCGTCGCGGAGCTGTCCGCCGAGGGCCTGCTGGAGGAGGCCGGCGTCGTCGACTCCGACGGCGGCCGCCCCCGTACGCTGCTGCGCGTCGCTCCGGACGGCGGCCTCCTCGTCGGCATCGACATCGGCGAGACCCGCGTCCGCGTCGAGCTGTTCGACCTCTCGCTCACCGAACTGGCGCGCACAGAAAGGCTGTTGGCTCAACACGGTTACGACGTCGAGCGCATCGTCGCCCATGTCCGCACCGGCGTCGCCGACGTGCTGCGCGACGCGGGCGCCGATCCGCGCCGGCTCCTCGGTATCGGGATCGGGGTCCCGGGCATCATCGAGCGCGACGGCCCCGAAGGCACCGACGGCACCCGCGGCGCGGTGGTGCACGGCCAGACGATCGGCTGGCGCGCGGTCCCCTTCGAGCAACTGCTGCGCGAAGCGGTCGACGTGCCGCCCGAGGTTCCGCTCTTCATCGACAACGGCGCCAAGACGCTCGGCCAGGCCGAGATGTGGTTCGGCGGCGGCCGGGGCGCGGGAGCAGCCGCCATCGCCCTGATCGGCTCGGGTGTGGGCGCCTGCGTCGACCGCGGCGACGTCCTCGACGAGGACCGCACCAGCCTCGCCCTCGAATGGGGCCACACCACCGTCCAGCTCCGCGGCCGCCGGTGCCGCTGCGGTTCCATCGGCTGCCTGGAGGCCTACGCGGGCGCGGAGGCCCTGCGCGAGCGCTGGCGGGAGGCGGGCGGCCCGCTGCCCGAGGACGCCGACGACGAGACCGCGCTCGCGGCCCTGCTCGCCGCCGCCTACCCGGGGCGCCGCGGCACCCCGGACCCGGTGGCCCTCGCGCTGCTCGACGAGACGGCCGAATGCCTCGGCGCGGCCCTCGCCGACCTGGTGAACCTCTTCCTGCCCGAGCGGGTCCTGATCGGCGGCTGGGCGGGCCTGCTCCTCGGCCCCCGCCTGCTCCCGGAGATCCGCCGGTACGCGAACGAGTACGCCCTGAGCCACGCGGCGGCCCGCACCACCATCGAGATGGGCCGCCTCGGCCCGGACGCGGTGACCGTGGGCGCGGCCACGCTCCCGCTCGCGGACTTCCTGGCCCGGGGCGGCAGCCGACCGGAGCCGGGCGGAACCGGCGCGCCACCGCGTACGGCCGTCAACGCGGTACGGGAGCGGCACCGGACCCCGATGAACTGAGAGGGCACGCCTGGGCGAGGGCGAGGGCGGATGCGGATGCGGACGAAGGCGCCGGCCGCGCGGCAGGTCCAGTCGGGCCCGGCGCCGGGGAACCGGGCCGGTCCTCCGGCTCCGGGGGCAGCGCTTCCGCTCAGTGCCGGCCGCCGCCTCCGGTCGTGCCGGTGCCGCCCGTGCCGCTCCCGCCCGTCAAGGGGGCGGCGCAGCCGGTGCAGGGGCCGGTGCCCTGCCGGAGGTACCGGTGCTGGTTCGCCAGATCGACCGCGGGGGTCAGCGAGGAGTCCTCTGCGGGAACGCCGATGCCGAACCGCCCGTAGAAGGTGAGCAGGCCCGCGTCGGACCGTTCGACCGCCGCCGCGGTGCGCTCGTAGGCCACCGCCGTCAGACGGCGGACGTCGATGCGCACGAGCCGGCCGCCCTCGGGCGGAGGTTGCCCGATGCCCTCGCCCCAGCGGTGGAAGACCGTCTTCACCGGGCCGTCCTCCACCAGTCCGCCGAGATACTCCTTGACCAGCTGTACGGCCTGGTTGTCGCCCAGGTCGAGGGTGTCCAGGGCGCGGGTGACCGCGAGCGAAGCGAGCTCGGCGAACCGGTCGGTCCGCTCCTCCCGCTCCGCGCGCTGCTGCTGGGTCTCGTCGAGCCGCCCGAGGCGCGCGTCGAGGTCGTCCCCTTCCGGGGCCGGGGCCGTGGCGGGCTCGGGAGCCGGAGTGCCGACGTCCAGCGTCCCGGCCTGGAAGCGGCCGGCCTGCCGGGCGATGTCGAGTGCCGTCCGGTTCACGGGCTCGCCGTCCGGCGAAGGAGCGATCCGGTGCGCGGCGATGATCACGTCGCCGATCCGCGCGGCGGCCCGGGGGTGCAGCACGACCTGCCGGTGGATCTCCTGGTACGCGGCCGCCGCGCCCTCGGCGTACTCCCGGCGCTGCACCTCCAGTGCGTACCGCTCGTCCACGGGCCGCTTCCACGCGCCTTCGGACACCGGAGCCACGACGACGAGGAAGATCAGCGCGACCATGATGCCGATATTGATCCCGGAGAAGGAGCGCTGGACGAAGTTGGCGGTGAGGCCCAGCGGCAGCCGGGACTCGCCGAACCGCGCCGGGCGCAGCCGCCTGACCCGCGCGACGAGAGCGGGCCGGGCCAGGAGGACGTAACTGCCGATGGCCAGCACCGTGTAGGCCGCCATCCAGTACAGCCAGTGCACCTCGGTCAGCCCCTGTACCTTCTCGACCACCTCCAGCACCACGGTCACCTGGGGCGGGGTGAACGACAGGACGTTGGCCAGCCAGACCATGAGCAGCGTCAGCACCAGCCCGAGTTCCACGGACAGGACGACGTCGGCCGCCGCCTGCACGGTCCGTCGCGGTGAGTCCTTCATCCACCGCCAGCCGCGCCAGGAGAGCCAGAGCGCGAGCGGGAAGAAGAGCCCGGCGGCAGGCGCGACGGTCAGGACGTCGCCGGAGACCACCTGCTGACAGGCGAGCGCGACCAGGAGAACCCCGGGGAGGTCGGGAAGGTGCCGGACCACCGCGCGATCCGAACGTACGCACCGCGCCACCGCGAGCAGCAGGGCCCAGCCGCCGAAGAACAGCAGCGCCACCAGAGGGACCAGCCGGGACGGAAAGGCGCGGAAGAGAAGGAAGAGCAGGGCCGCGGGCCCGACGACGATGCACAGCGCCAGACCGGACGCGGGGATGTACCGGCGGTGCCGGAACCAACGGATCGCGGATTCGACGAGGATCTCGCCCCCGACCTTCGCCCCGACCGTGATGGCTGTCACGACGAGCAGGCCGGCCAGCACTCCACCGATTCCGCCGAGGACCGCCCTGACGACGGCGAGGAGCGCGGCCCCCAGCCCGTCGATCTCCTCCCGGGTGCCGAGCCGCCAGGCCGCCCACAGGCCGATCCCGTAGGTGAGGTACTGGGTCAGGAGGTTCAGCAGCTCGTCATCACGGGCGGCCGGAGCGGGGCCGGCCGGAGCCCGCGCGCCCGGGGGCGGTGTGTCCGGTGTCTCGGGAGCCGGTGGTTCCGGAGCGGGTGGTGCGTCCGTCGCCGGTGGGGCCGGAGCGGGCGTGGGCCGCACCGCGTCGTGGTGCAGCCGATGGGCGAGGTTGAGGAAGATCTCCAGGTTGGGTATCCGGTACCGGTACCTCATGAAGTGCGTGGGGAAGTCGTTGCCGCGGGAGGAGACCATGAGGAGTCCCTCGGGGGAGAGTTCGAGCGAACGGACGTCCTCCCAGGTCGTGAAGTCGTCCCGGCCGTGCCTGCGCCGTACGGTCAGTCCGTCCCGGCTCAACACGAGATCCCCGAAAGCGGCTTCGCCGCCGCCGAGAGCCGTAGCGGTGGCCGGGGCCAGCTGCGCGTTCCGGACGCCGTGCAGGATCGCCGGGTACCACTCCTCGTCCTGGGGGACCTGGGCGCCCCGGATCACCGTGCGGGTGCGCCGGCCCGTGATCCTCTCCCCGCCGAGCGCGGGTCTGCGGTCCGTCGGCCCCAGCGTGACAACCGTTCCCTCGGGGGTGGACAGTTTGAAACGGTCCCAGCCGTCCGTGAAGACCGCCGTCGACTGCCAGGGGTAGGGCACTTCCCGGCCGCCGGCGGTGACCGCGACGAGGCCCTCCTCGTAATGGCGGAACTCCACCCTCGTATGGCGTCGGTACCAGAGCAACCGAACGGCGAAGGGCCCCAGCAACGCGAGCCCGCCGAGCACCATGGGTGCGAGGTCCCAGCCCCGGCCGACGACCGCACCGATGAGGAGGGCCAGGAGGTAGGTGAGGGCCGCGAAGGGGGTGAGGAACAGCAGGAGCAACGCGTACGCGGAGGGCTTCCTGCGCATCGGCCGGTAGGTACGGTGATAGGCGCCCAGCTCCGGGTGCGCAGGTGGCTCAGGTCGTTCCGGTGGTTCCGGGTGCGCGGGTGGTTGCGGATGTTCCGCGTCGTTCTCCGCGCTCATGAGCTCACCCCGCCCCGCGGCGTGACCCGCGCAACTCCTCTACCACAGCGACCGGTTGACCAGACCGGTCGGCACGTTAGCACCCTGCTGCGCGCGCGGGTGAGCCGCAGAGGGTGTGGGCCCTAGGCAGACCCCCGTACCACCAGCTCCGGTTCGAAGATCACCGAGGTCACCGGGCCGTCCGGCCGGGACAGCCGGTCCAGCAGCAGACGCGTCATCTCCGCGGCCATCCCCTCCACCGGCTGGCGGACCGTGGTCAGCGGCGGGCGGCAGGCCAGGGCCGCGCTGCTGTCGTCGAAGCCGACCACCGCCACGTCCTCCGGCACCGAGAGGCCGTGCTCCCGCAGGACGTGGCAGGCCCCCAGCGCCATCAGGTCGTTGGCGACGAAGACCCCGTCCAGGTCCGGGTGCTCCGCCAGCAGCCGCTCCATCGCCGCCTCGCCGCTCTCCTGGGTGAACTGCCCCTCGACGATGGGGATGTACGGGTGCCCGTGGCGCGCCATGTGTCCCGGAACCCCGTCAGGCGCGCCTGCCCCGCCGGTACGTCCAGCGGGCCGCTGATCGTCGCCATCCGGCGGCACCCCCGGCCGAGCAGATGCTCGGCCGCCAGCCGCGCACCGTCCTGGTGCGCGAGATCGACATGGCTGACCGGGACCGGCCGCGCCGGCCGCGCGAACAGGACGGCCGCCAGGCCGGCTTCCGCGATCAGGGCGGGCAGCGGGTCCTCGGCGTGCGTCGAGACCACCAGGGCACCGTCCGGGCTGCCCTGCCGCAGGTACGCCACCACCTCCTCGCGTGCCCGCGAGGACTCCGCGAACATCAGCACCCAGTGCATCCCGCGCGGCCGCAGGTAGTTGACCACTCCGGTCACCACCCGGCCGAAGAACGGGTCGGCGAAGACCCGCGCGGTGAACGAACTCCCGTCCCCGGACGCTCCGGTCTCCGGCTGCCGCCCGGTCCTGCCCCTGGCGTCGTCCCCGGACCGTCCCGCGTCTCCGGACGCCCCCGCCTCCGGCCCGTTGCCGGACACCTCGGCCCCGGGGGCCTCCTGTCCGGCCCCCGGCTCGGCGCCCGCGCCCGACACCACCAGCGCGATGGCGTCGGCCCGCCGGGTGACCAGGGACCTGGCCGCGCGGTTGGGGGTGTAGCCCGTCACGGCGACCGCCCGGCGCACCGCCTCCTGGATCACCGGGTCGACGTTGCGCACCCCGTTGACGACCCGGGAAACGGTGGCGCGCGAGACGCCCGCCGCCCGGGCCACGTCCTCCAGGGTGGGTGCTGCGGCCGGCCGCGGATCATCCGTCATGAGCGCCTTTATAGCAGTGGCGGAGAGCGCTCTCCGCCCCACGGAACGGCCGCCCGGCCTTCCGTGACGCTGTTCCGAGCCTGTGGCCGGCGCCCCCGGCAGCGGGTCAGGCCAGCGAACCGCCCGTCGCGTCGATCCAGTGGCCCGTGATCCACCGGCCGTCGTCCGAGGCGAGGAAGGCCACCACGTCGGCGATGTCGGCCGGGGTGCCGACCTTCCCCAGGGTGGACAGGGCCGCCGCGCCCGCCCAGGCCTCGTCGCTGGCGCGCAGTCTGTCGGAGGTGGAGTCGGTGTCGACGAGCCCCGGGGCCACCGCGTTGACGGTGATGCCCCGGCCGCCCAGCACCTTGGACAGATACCGCGTGAACACGTCGAGCGCGCCCTTGGTCATGGCGTAGGCGATCAGGTCCGGCATCATCGCCGCGTGGCTGAGGCCCGTCGAGATGTTGATCACGCGCCCGCCCTCCCGCAGCCGGTCGAGCCCCAGCCGCGTGAGGAAGAACGGCGCCTTCGTGTTGACGTCGAACAGTCGGTCGTACTCCTCCTCCTCGATCTGTGCGAAGTTCTGCGACACGCCTATCCCGGCGTTGTTGACGAGGATGTCCACGCCGTCCGCGTGCTCGTCGAAGGCGGCCCAGAGCGCGGCGGCGGACCCCGGAGCCGCCAGGTCCGCGCCCAGCGGGAACGCCGTGCCGCCCACCTCCTCGATCGAGGCCACGGTCTTCAGGGCCGCCGCTTCGTCCCGGCCGTAGTGCACGCCGACCACCGCTCCGTCTCGGCCCAGCCGTTCGGCGATGCCTCGTCCGATGCCCCTGCTGCCGCCGGTGACCAGTGCCGTCTTTCCCGTGAGCGAGCCCATGGCTCCGCCCTCCCCTTTGATTAGTGATCGATACAGAAACGACCGTAACACGTTCTCTAGTGGTCGCTATAGAATTGGCGCATGGTGACGAGACAGCGCGGCAGGCCACGGTCGTTCGACCGGGAGGCCGCCCTCCGGCAGGCGACGCTGACCTTCTGGGAGCAGGGGTACGAGGCGACCTCGATCGCGGATCTGACGCGCGTGATGGGCATCGCCGCGCCGAGTCTGTACGCCGCGTTCGGTGACAAGCGGACGCTCTTCGGGGAGGTCGTCGAGACGTACGCGACCCTCTTCGGCGGTTTCGGCGCCCGGGCCCTGGCCGAGGAGCCGACTGCCCGCCGTGTCTTCGCGCGGATGCTGCGCGAGGCGGCGGCTGAGTACACGGTGGCCGGCCGGCCGCGCGGCTGCATGGTGCTCAGCGCCGCCGAGAACTGCTCCTCACCGGAGGTGGTGGCGGTGCTCCGCGACCGGCGCCTGCGGAACGTGACCGACTTCCGGCAGCGGATCCAGCGGGACATCGACGCGGGAGTGCTCCCCGCGGACACCGATGCGGAGGCGCTCGCGCGCTGTACGGCGGCCGTCATCCAGGGGATGTCGCAGCAGGCCCGGGACGGAGCGAGCCGTGCGGAGCTGGAGGCGCTGGCGGAGGCGGCCGTGCGTGTCTGGCCGGAGGAGCCCCCGGGGGTCTGAACGCGGCCGGGCGAGAGGGAGGTTCAGGGCGACGGTATTCGGCCACGGACGGACCGGCGGCGGCCGAGTATCACGTTTTGCTTGTGATCAGTCACTGTGCGGACCTACGTTGCCCCTTGCGAGATGTACCGAAGCCAGTGGGGGAGCCACGTATGGCCGCGACCGGACGGCACCGCAGATATCAGCCCAGTCGGATCAACCGTGCCTCGCTCGCGGTGACGGCGGGCGGCGCGGGCATCGCGCTTCCGCTCATCACCGCGGCCTCGGCCGGGGCCGCCTCGGGTGAGGTCTGGGAGAAGGTCGCCGCCTGCGAGTCCAGCGGCAATTGGGCCGTCAACACCGGCAACGGCTACTACGGCGGGTTGCAGTTCAGCGGCTCCACCTGGGCCGCCTTCGGCGGCTCGCAGTACGCGCCACGCGCCGACCTCGCCACCCGCGAGCAGCAGATCGCCATCGCCGAAAGGGTGCTGGACGGCCAGGGGCCCGGGGCCTGGCCCACCTGTTCCGTACGGGCCGGGCTCACGCGCGGCGGCGACGCACCCGAGACCACCCCGGAGACCGGGACCGCCCCGCAGAGCGCGGGCAGCCGAACCGCTGAGGCAGCGGCGCCGCAGAGCGCACCGCCCAGGCAGCCGCAGACCCGTCCCGCCGCGGCGACGCCCACCCATGTGCCGAGCAAGCGCGATGCGTACACCGTCACGAGCGGCGACTCCCTCTCCGGGATCGCGTCCGCCCAGCGGGTCCCCGGCGGCTGGCAGGGCCTCTACGCCGCCAACCGCACCGTCGTCGGGGACGACCCGGACCTCATCTTCCCCGGACAGCGGCTGAGCCTGGACGGGAGCCGGGCGCCGAAGGCGGGGGAGGGGGCGAGCGCCCAAAAGCCCGCACGGCAGACCGCTCCGAAGCCCTCGACCACCGCGCCCGGGGCGAAGAAGACGGACCAGCGCCCGGCCGGGCCCAGGAAGGAAGCCCCGAAGCAGGAGGCGCCCAAGCAGGAAGCGCCCAAGCAGGAGGCCCCGAAGAAAGCCGCCCCCAAGAAGGAGCAGCCCGCTCCGGAACGGGCCGTGCAGCACTCCGGCTTCAGCGCCCCGGTCGCCGCCGGCACCGGCACCCCGTACCGCCAGGCCGGCTCCTGGTCCAGCGGCTACCACACCGGCGTGGACTTCCCCGTGCCCACCGGGACGTCCGTGAAGTCGGTGGCCCCGGGCCGGGTGGTCTCGGCCGGCTGGGCCGGAGCGTACGGCTATGAGGTCGTCATCCGGCACAGCGACGGCAAGTACAGCCAGTACGCCCATCTCTCCGCGCTCCACGTGCGCGCCGGGCAGTCGGTCTCCGGCGGGCAGCGCATCGCCCGCTCCGGCTCCACGGGCAACAGCACAGGGCCGCACCTGCACTTCGAGATCCGCACGGGCCCCGGCTACGGCTCGGACGTCGACCCGCTCGCCTACCTGAGAGCAGGCGGCGTCAGGGTCTGACGGCCCCCTACCTCCGGGCAGGCGGCATCAGAGTGCGGACCCTCCGCTCGGAGCGGGTGCGCCGCAGGGTGGCTCCGCCGCGCCGCTGCTGCTCCGCGAGGGGCCCCGGCGTGCCGAACCCCACCCGCGGCACGGCACGCCCCGGCGGCAGGGGCGACGACTTGGCCGCTGTGGGCAGCTGACCCGACGCCGGTCCCGGCACGGCAGGCACATCAGGCGACGCCGAGGGCCGACCGTCCTCCTGTCCCTCCGCGCAACGAACCCCGTTCCCCTCGCCCGGGGCCGGGCGCCGGGCCCCGGGGGCCGCCGGCTCCGGGTTCGCCCGCGCCTCCTCGGCGTGCTCCCGATCCATCCGCTCCCGCGTCAGCATGATCAGGCCGGCGGCGGCCAACGCCCCGCAGGAGAGGGCGAGGACCGTGCCGGGGACGCCGAGACGGAAGTGTTCGCCGAACAGGGTGAGGCCGATCGCGGCGGCCACCACCGGGTTGACCACCGTCACCGTGGCCAGGGGAGCGGTGAGCCCGGCGCCCCGGTACGCGGCCTGGGACAGGAACAGGCCCGCCGCGGCGAGCCCGGCGATCACCAGCAGCGGCAGCGCACCCGAGCGCACCGAGCCGGACGTCCACTCCACGGCCACGGTCTTGGTGAACACCGAGGCCATACCGAACGCCGCGCCCGCGCCCGTGGCCAGGACGACGCTGCGCAGGACCGGCCGACGCAGCGTGCGGGACAGGACGACGAGCGCGCCCACGGCCCCGAACGTCACCGAGGCCAGCAGCGCCTGCTCCGGGCCGTTCAGGGTGTGCGGTGCGGCGTTCCCCGTGAGCGCCAGCAGTCCGCCGAGCCCCGCCGTCGCCATCAGCGCCCCACGCCACGCCGTCGCCCCCGCCCGCCGTCCGACGAACAGGGCCGTCATCGGCAGGGCGAAGACGATCGTCAGCGCCCCGAGGGGCTGGACCAGGCTGAGCGGACCGTAGGCGAGCGCCACCACGTGCAGGATCGCGCCGACCCCGTTGAGGACGACGGCGACCCACCACACGCCGTTGCGCAGCAGGGCGTGCCAGGCGTTGTCATCGGCCGCGGCCACGCGCTCCTGGATGATCGCCCCGGCCGCGTAGGCGACCGCGGAGACCAGTGACAGCAGCACGGACAACACAAGGGAACTCATGTACACCACGATGTCCCGTCCGGGGCCCCACGTCGTCGTCCTTGAGTCTCCACTTCGGCGTACTGCCCCAGGAGTACGCCCGTCGGACCGACGTCCTCCTCCCGACGGTAGTCCTGCAGCCCCCAGCCGTCAGAAGCTGGCGCCCGGCGGATACGGTGAGCCGCCGGGACAGCACAGCCGGTGGCTGTGGGACCGATCACGGAGCGCGACCGGGGACGGACCGGAAACGGAGGGAGAACGGGCCATGGACCTGGCACTACTGGCATCGGTCGGGGGCTTCTTCGCGCTGCGGACCATCCCGGTGCCGGACGGCGGGCACCGGCCGCTGGGGCGGTTGTACGCGGGCGAGAACGATCCGCTCGCCGCGCGTGTCGACCGGGTCGCGGCGCGGCTCCAGGCCCCCGAGCGCCGGGTCGCCGCCTCCATCGCCCATCTCGGGCTGGCCGCGCGGCTCTGGTCCATCGCCCTGGGCCCGGCCGCGCTGTTCGGGCGGATGCCCGCCCTGGCCCCCGGCGACCTGCACTGGGACCCGTCGTCCGCCTCCCCGGACGACCTGTGGCTCGCGGGGACGGCCGAACTGCCCGGCACGGCGGCCCGGATCCGCGAGGAGGTCCAGTACGGTCATCTGGTCCCGCTGGCCGACGCGTTCCGGCGCGACGGGAACATCTCCCCGCAACTGCTGCGCGGCAACGCGGGATCCGCCCTCGCCGGGGCCGTACGCGAACTCGTCGCCTTCGCACGCGCCCACGACCGGCCGGACGTGGCCGCCCGGGCCCGCGCGCTGGCGGCCGAACTCTTCGACGACGAGACGCTGCGCGACACCGGATCCCCGCACGGTCCGGCGTTCCGGCGGCGCAGTTGCTGTCTGTACTGGCGCTGTCCCGGCGGCGGTCTGTGCGGCGACTGCGTGTTCGACCGGGCGCCCGCCTCCGCTCGGGCCGGGGCGTGACGTCGGGAAGACGGTCGGAAAGAAGGTCAGGAAGGCAGTACGGCGTCGATGGCCTCGTCCACGGACGGCAGGACGGGCAGGGCGCTGTCGAGGCCGATCATGCCGATCAGCCGCTGCATGAACGGGGACGGAGCCGCCAGCCGCAGCCGGTCGCCGAGCGCGGTGTGCCCTTGGAGGAGTACGTTCACCGTCGTCGAGTCCGCGAATCCGACGCGGGAGAGATCCACGACGACCGGGCCCGAGCCGTCGTCGGCCGCCGAGGTGAGGGCCAGGCCCAGGGGGGCGACGCTGTCGATGTCGAGGTCACCCGACACGGAGAGAACCAGAGCCTCCCGCTCCCGTCGGGTGGTGATTCTGACGGCTCTGTCCTCGTTGGGCGATGAAAGCACGGAAGGCACCTCGGTCGGGATCGGAAGGGGGCGGAGAGCCGTGTCGCCGGACGGGTCGGCATCGTTCCGTCCCTGGTCGCGGCGGGATTACGGCATAACGATAGAAGTAACAGTTGCCATTTGACAACATTCTCCATCGGGTAACAATCTGATCCCCGACGGTTGATCGTCCGGCTTCCGAGGGCGGGGTGCCGATGGATGCGGAAGCAGGGGCTGGATGAGGCTATGCACTGTCGGCGACATCGGCGCGGAGCGGGGAGGTGCCCGCACCCTTGTGCGGGGAAAGACGCTCCGAAGCCGCGGCGTGGAAAGCCGCGAGGCCGTCCACGAGCGCGGTGAGATCCACGGGGGCCATGCGCTCCAGCACGGCGTTCAGCTCGGCGGCGCGCAGGCCCCGGTACTCTTCGAGAAGGGCGCGGCCGCGCAGGCTCAGCCGCAGCTCCACTTCCCGTCGGCTGGTCGGACTGGGTGCCCGCAGGACGAGCCCCATCGCTTCCATCCGGTCGCAGAGCCGACTGACGGAGGGGGCGCGCGAGCCCAGTGCTTCACCCAGGGCCCTCAGGTTGGTGCCCTCCTGCCTCTCGATCACGAGCAGGGCGCGGAGCTGGGAGGGCGATACGGTTCCCGAAGCGGCGGATTCCTGGCCCCGGCCCCACAGCACCTCCAGCAGCTCCGAGGCGGCGACGGCGTAGGCGGACGCCTGTTCGCTACTGCTCGGGCGGAATCCTCGGTGGGGCATTCAGCCACTGTGTCACTCGTCGGCCCCACTTGTCAGCCCGAGCCCGTCCCTTACTACGTCGCAGGACGAAGATTGCGCGAGAGACCGTGAACAGACGAACGGGCATCGAGGCCGCCGTGCGGGCCGCACCTCCGCACGCCCTGCTGGCCACCCTGCGCACCGAGCTCAGCAGTGTCTATGGGGCCCTCGCCGTTGAGCTGCACCTCGCCGACTACGGTCTGCGGTTCCTCAAGTCACTGGACCGGCCCGACGACGAGAGCGAGCCGCTGTCCCTCCACAACAGCCCCGAGGGCCGGGCGTTCGGCAGCCAGGAACCCCGCGAACAGCAGGTCCGGCACAACGACGCCGTCGACCACCACCTGCCCGTGACCGTCCGCGGCGAACGGCTCGGCATCCTCACCGTCCGGCTGCCCCAGACGCTCTCCACCCCGGAGCTGGTCGGCGAGCTGACCCACGTCGCCGACCTGCTGGGGCACGAGATCCTGGTCGCCGAGCGGGACACCGACCTGTACCAACGCGCGCGGCGCACCAGCCGGCTCACCCTCGCCGCAGAGATGCAGTGGCAGCTGCTGCCCGCCCGCGCCTGCACCGCCGCCGAGTTCGCCATCGGGGCTCAGCTGGAGCCCGCGTACGCCATCCACGGCGACAACTTCGACTGGGCCGCCGACGGCGACGAGCTGACCCTCGCGGTGACCAACGGCATGGGCGAGGGCATAGCGGCATCCCTCCTCACCAACCTCGCCGTCAACGCGCTGCGCAACGCCCGCCGGGCCGGTATCGGCATCGCGGACCAGGCGGCCCTCGCCGACCAGGCCCTGTACGACCAGCACCGCGGCGCCTCCCATGTCTCCACCCTGCTGCTCCGCTTCGAGCTGGCGACCGGGCGGGTCGGCGTCGTCGACGCGGGATCGCCGGAGCTGTGGATCCAGCGCGGCCGCTCGGTCCGCCGGATGGAGCTGGAGGCGCAGCTGCCGCTCGGGATGTTCGAGGAGTCGCAGTACACGGTTCAGGAGTTCCACGTCGAGCCCGGCGACCGGCTGCTGCTGTTGAGCGACGGCGTGTACGACGCGGTGTCCCCGCTCGGCGAGGTGTACGGGGACCGCATGCTGGCCCGCGCCATCCAGTCGACCCGGCTCCTGCCCGCCGCCACCGTCCCGCGCGCGATCCTCGCCGAGCTCGCGGAGTACCGGGTCACGGAGGCGCTCGACGACGCGCTGGTCCTGTGCCTGGACTGGTTCGGCCGGCAGAAGGACTGACCGGATGGGCTGACGCACGGACCGGCGGGGGGCAGGGCTGACCGGCCGGAGGGTCAGGGCGCGTCGAAGGCGCGGCGCGAGGCCTCGATGTGGCCGATGTGTTCGTGGGTCCAGTCGCACATCACATGGACCGTCCGCCGCAGGCCCTGCCCCGGCTCGGTGAGCGTGTACTCGACCCGCGGGGGCACGGTGGGGTGTACGCACCGCTCCACGAGTCCGTAGCGCTCCAGCATCCGCAGGTTCTGGGTGAGCATCTTGTGGCTGATGCCCTCGACCTCGCCTCGCAGCTCGCTGAAGCGGAGCGTGCCCTCGCCCAGGGCCTCGATGATCAGGAGCGCCCACTTGTTGGCGACGTCGGAGAAGATCTCGCGCGCCAGCGAGTCCGCGCGCCGCAGATCCGCGTCCTCGGGCGAGCCGCTGAACTGCTTGGTCACCATCAGGTTCCCCTGTCACCGAAAAGTGCGTTCTTCCTTGTCGACGCAGACTCTCCTACGGTTCCTGAGTAACCACAAGTGACCGGCAACCGTCAGGTCCGGTGGAGAATCGGGGGCACGACGGCCCCCAGGACGAGGAGGCGAGAGGTATGGCCATCACCCTGGTGAACCCGAGCGGACTGCCGGAGATCGGGGCCTACCGGCAGGTGTCGGTCGCGACCGGATCGAAGCTGGTCTTCATCGCCGGGCAGGTCGCCTGGGACGCGGAGGGCGCCACCGTCGGTGCGGGCGATCTCGCCGCGCAGGTCGAGCAGTGCTACGTCAACGTCGGCACGGCCCTCACCGCGGTCGGCGGCACCTTCGAGGACGTGGCGAAGCTGACCGTGTACGTCGTGGACTGGACGCCCGAGAAGATGCCGCTGTTCCTGGAGGGTGTTGCCCGGGCCGCCGCGAGACTGGGGGCCACTCCCGTACCGCCCGGCACGCTGGTGGGCGTCGCGGCTCTGGACGTTCCCGACCACCTGGTCGAGGTCGAGGCCACCGCCGTGCTCGACTCCTGAGCGGGGAGCCGGCCGGCCTCAGATGCTGAGCTGGAACTCCGCGCGGATCCGCTTGCCCACCGGCACCCGCTCGGCGGTGAGCCGGTCGCAGAGCGCCACGACGATCTCCATGCCGTGGCCGCCGAGGCGGGAGGGGTCGGGGGCGTACAGCACGGGCATCGCGGTGCTGCTGTCGTACACCGTGACGCTGATGCGCTCCGCGTTGCCCTCCAGTTCCAGCATGTAGGGCCCGTGGCTGTAGCGGTCGGCGTTGGTCACGAGTTCGCTGACGGCCAGCATCAGATCGCTGCGTGTGTGTTCCCCGATCGGGGCGAGGCACTCCACCGCGAGCCTCGTCAGGAAGCGGTCGGCGAGCGCACGCGCCAGCGCGATGCAGCCAGGCTCGCCGTCGAAGACCTCGGCGCTGAGCAGTACCTCGGCGGAGGGCGGTACCTCGGCGGAAGCCGGCCCCTGACCCGGCTCTTCCGGTGGGGAGGTGACCTGTTCGTTCATGTGCTCCAGCCAGGGCGCCGCAGTGAGGTCGGAGACCTTTTCCGCCATTCGTCTACCCGTGGCGAACGATCCCACTCCAGGAGATCCGGAACGATCCTACGCACGTCCGGGCAGCCGCACCACGGTCACGAAGAACTCGTCGATCTGGCGGACCGCCGCGATGAACTGGTCGAGGTCCACCGGCTTCGTCACGTAGGCGTTGGCGTGCAGCTTGTAACTGCGCAGGATGTCCTCCTCGGCCGACGACGTGGTGAGCACGACCACGGGGATGAGGGAGAGCTCGGGGTCGCCCTTGATCTGTTCCAGCACCTGGCGGCCGTCGTACTTGGGCAGGTTCAGGTCCAGCAGCACCAGGTCGGGGCGGGGGGCGTCGGCGTACTCGCCACGCCGGTAGAGGAAGTCCAGCGCCTCCTGTCCGTCGCGCACGACGTGCAGGGTGTTGCGGATCTTGTTGTCCTCGAAGGCCTCACGGGTCATCAGCTCGTCGCCGGGGTCGTCCTCGACGAGCAGGACCTCGATGGGCTGCACAGGGGTGTTCACGAAGCGTCTCCCGACTGGCTGGTGAGCTGGGCGTGAGCGAGCAGCTCCGCCGTGGTGTGTGTGGGCGCCTCGGGCGCGAGGGGCAGGGTGAAGTGGATCCGGGTGCCTTCGCCCGGTTCGGGCTCCAGCCAGATCCGGCCACCGTGGAACTCGATGATCTTCCGGCAGAGTGCCAGACCGATGCCTGTGCCGTCGTACTCGTCGCGAGCGTGCAACCGCTGGAAGATGACGAACACCTTGTCCGCGAACTCGGGCGCGATCCCGATCCCGTTGTCGGACACGGTCAGGTGCCAGTTCTCGTCCTCGCGCACACAGTCGACGGTGATCCGGGGCGGGCGGCCGGGGTGGCGGAACTTCACCGCGTTGCCGACGAGGTTCTGCCAGACCATGGTGAGGGCGGTGGCGTCCCCCACGAGTGCGGGCAGCTCCTCCGGCCGCTCGACAACCGCCCCCGACTCCTCGACCGCCGCGGCCAGATTGACCAGGGCGCGGTCGAGCGACCGCCCCAGATCGACGGGCTTCCAGCCCTCGTGGACCCGGCCCACCCGCGAGAACGTCAGCAGGTCGTTGATGAGCACCTGCATGCGCTTGGCGCCGTCCACGGCGAACGCGATGTACTGCTTGCCCCGGTCGTCCAGCTCCGTCCCGTACCGCTTCTCCAGGAGCTGGCAGAAGGAAGCGACCTTGCGCAGCGGCTCCTGGAGGTCGTGGGAGGCGACGTAGGCGAACTGCTCCAGCTCCGAGTTGGAGCGCCGCAGTTCCTGCGTCTGGTCGGCGAGGAGTTCCTCGCGCTTCTGGGTTTCGGCCAGCTCGGCGGAGAGCCGTTGGCGCATGTTCTCCACGGCTCCGGCCACGGCCTGCACATCGGACGGGCCCTTGATCTCGATCCGTTGGTCGAAGGTTCCTGAGCGGACTGCTTCGGAGGCGGCGCGGAGCCGGTTCAGCGGCACGCCCACCATCCTTCGGAGCAGCACGCTCAGCGCCACGATGGTGAGGACGAGAACGCCGAGCAGGATACCCACCACCCAGTCGCGGGTGGTCTGTGCGGCGTTCAGGTCGGCCCTCGCCCGGTCGCGGGCCTCGGCCAGACGCCCCTGCTGGGCGGTGTACGCGCGCCGCAGGTTGTCGAACTCCGTCTTGCTGCTCTGGAGTTGCGCGGTGGTGCCCGAACGGCTGGGGCCGCCCTCCCGGACCGCTGCGATCAACGGCTCGGCCTTGTCCCGGCGCCAGCGGTCGGCCGCGGTCTTGACGGCGTCCAGATCCTTCGCGAGCCGCTCGTCGTCACCGACCAGGCTCCGCGCCATGGCCAGCCGCTCCCGCTCGGCGCTCTTGCCCGACTCGTACGGCTCCAGGAAGGAACGGTCACCGGTCAGGGCGAACCCCCTGACCCCTGTCTCCTGGTCGAGCAGGGCGTTCTGGAGCTGGAACGAGACCGATCGCGCCGGCTGGATACGGTCCACCAGCTCATCGGTGCGATCCGACATCCGGGACAGCACCAGACCGCCGATCACCAGGCAGCCGCAGACGACCACGACGAAACCACCGAGTATCAGATGGACCCAGGACTGCACCGACAGCCGGGAGGCGATGTCCTTCGCCGGTATGTCCTTCGCGCTGTCAGTGCTCATCGTCTTCCGTTCTCCAACCCAGGTGCAGTACGGCCACATCGTCCGCGAGCCCGCCGTACGGCGCGGCCCCCTCGGCGGCTCCCGCCACCAGGGCGTCGACGAACGCGGAGGCCGGCAGATGTCCGTTGGCCTCCGCCATCGCCAGCAGCCCTTCCTCGCCCAGTCTGCTGTCCGGTCCGTCGCGCCCTTCGAAGAGCCCGTCGGTGAAGAGCACCAGACCCGCGCCGGGTGACAGCGGGACGGCCACGGTCGGCCATCGTCCCATTCCCGGCAGCAGCCCGAGCGCCATACCGCCCTCGGGCTCCACCCACCTCACATCGGTGCCCTGGCGCAGCAGCAGACCGGGGTGACCGGCCCGCAGGATCTGGACGCTTCCCTGGTCGGGCGAGAAGACCAGGGACGTGACCGTGGCGAACACGTGCGTGTCCGAGCGCTCGGCGACCAGGATCTCCTCCAGCAGAGCCGTCTGCTCGACCTGGGAGGTGCCGCACAGCACGGCGGTACGCCAGGCCACCCGGAGGCACACGCCGAGCGCGGCCTCGGCCGCGCCGTGCCCGGAGACATCGCCGATCACCGCGTGCACCGTGCCGTCCGCGGTCTGCACGACATCGTAGAAGTCACCGCTCAGCAGGCCGTGGACCCGCCCCGGCTCGTAGCGGGCGCGGGCGCGGAACCGGTCGTCCCGCAGCAGGGGCACGGGCAGGAGTCCGCGCTCCAGGCGGGCGTTCTCCTGGGCCATCAGCTGGTTGGCGCGCAGAGCCGCGGCGGCCCGTTCCACTTCCTTGCGCTGCAGGGCGTAGCGGATCGCGCGCGAGAGGATTTCCGGGCCGAGGCGGCCCTTGACCAGGTAGTCCTGGGCGCCTCCGGCGACCGCGCGGAGTCCGGTGCCCGAATCCTCCAGACCGGTGAGGACGACGATCGCTGCCTCGCCGTCGGTGTCCAGAATCTGGCGTACGGCGTCCAGGCCGTGGACATCGGGGAGGTGCAGATCCAGGAGCACGCACACCGGTGCGGCGGATGCCCGCAGAAACGTACGGGCTTCGCCCAGCGTCTTGCACCACGTGAGGGCTGACTCCAGCTCGCTGTCGGCGAGCATCTCCTCGACGAGGAGCGCGTCGCCCGCGTCGTCCTCCACCAGGAGGATCGTCGCGTCGAGGTTCCACAGCGGCGACTCGGGGCGGTGCGGGATGCCGACTTGTTGCGTGGGAATGCCGGTGGTGCCCACAGGACTCGGCGACGTGCCCACGGGTGACTCGGTCAAGCCCTCACCCTCTCGTGCGACGGCACGGTTGGTCCGGCCTGGTCCTCGGAAAGCATATGCGAGCGATGAGGTCGGCTCGGAACGGGGTGGATGAGCGCACGGCACGAAGCCGCCCGCCCGGAGGGGCGGACGGCTTCGAGTTCGGGACGGGGCCCGAAGGGTTCGCGGGGTCTCACGCCTCGACGCTCATACCCTTGCGCAACTGCTGGACGATCCGGCTGAGCAGCCGCGACACATGCATCTGGGACACGCCCAGCTCCGCGCCGATCTGCGCCTGCGTCATCTCCGCCCCGAACCGCATCTGCACGATCCGGCGCTCCCGGTCGTCGAGCTGCTCCAGCAGCGGGGCCAGGGTGTGCAGGTTCTCGACGGTCTCCATACCCGGATCCGGCTCGCCGAGGACATCGGCGTACGCCCGCTGCTCCTGGCCCGAGTCGCTCTCCGCGGACGGGGTGTCGAGCGAACCGGCCGAGTAGCCGTTGGCGGCCACGAGCCCCTCGATGATCTCCTCCTCGGGGAGGTCGAGGTGGGCGGCCAGCTCCTTGACGGTGGGGTCGCGGTCGAGCCGGGCGGAGAGCTGCTCCTTCGCCTTGGCCAGGTCCACGCGCAGCTCCTGGAGACGCCGCGGCACATGCACCGACCAGGTGGTGTCGCGGAAGAACCGCTTGATCTCCCCGACGATGTAGGGAACGGCGAAGGTGGCGAACTCGACCTCGCGGGACAGGTCGAACCGGTCGATCGCCTTGATCAGGCCGATCGTGCCGACCTGGATGATGTCCTCGGTGTCGTCGCCGCCGCGGTTGCGGAACCGGGACGCGGCGAAGCGCACCAGCGAGAGGTTCATCTCGATGAGGGTGTTGCGCGCGTACTGGTGCTCGTGCGTGCCCTCCTCCAGGACCTGGAGCCGGTCGAAGAAGATCTTCGACAGGGCCCGTGCGTCCTGGGGGGCGATCTTTCCGGCGTCCTCGACCCAGGGCAGCTCGCCGGAGACGTCCGCCGTCCGCACGCCGGTGCGGTCGTCGCTCAGCGGCGTCGTCCCGGTCACTCGTGCTGACATCGCCGTCATGGTGTCACCCTCCCTGCTGCCCAATGTGTCGGACGGTCGTCTGCCCGGTCCCCGCGAAGTCATGCGTGTCATCTTCCGCTTTTCTTCGACTTTTCTCCGGTGACCTCTCCGGCCGCCCTCACCGGGGTCGTCCGCCGGGCCCTCGCACACCGCTCGAACGGAGCAGTGGCCCGCGCATGGCAAACTTGAGCGGGGTGTTTCGGCCTGCGGTGATCCACGACCCGCGGCGAGAAGATGACAGAGGAACGGCAATGACGGTGACAGAGGACAGCCCGGAGTTCGCTCCCGGAATCGAGGATTTCGGTCCCGGAATCGACCCGGAGCGGCTGGCCGTCTGCCTGAGCGTGCTCGACGAGCTCGACAGGATCGAGGTGGACCACCCGGACGCCATCCTCGTCCGCCGCGCCACCGCCGGGATCTACCGCACCGTGAAGCAGCGCCGCCGCCAGGAGCGCCGTGCCGCGAAGACCGCCCACGACCGGGCCGTCACCGAGGCCACGGCGACCGGCTCGGCCGAGCGCATCGACGACGAGACGCAGGGCGTGCTGCCCTCCTCCTCCGCCCAGGCCGAGATCGCGGGCATCCTCCAGCGGCCCAGGTCCTGCTACATCTGCAAGACGCGTTACGTCGAGGTCGACGCGTTCTACCACCAGCTCTGCCAGCCCTGCGCCAAGGAGAACCGCGCCCGCCGCGACGCCCGTACCGACCTGACCGGACGCCGGGCGCTGCTCACCGGCGGCCGGGCGAAGATCGGCATGTACATCGCGCTGCGGCTGCTGCGCGACGGAGCGCACACCACCATCACCACCCGCTTCCCCAACGACGCGATCCGCCGCTTCAAGGCGATGGAGGACAGCGACGAGTGGATCCACCGGCTGAAGATCGTCGGCATCGACCTCCGCGACCCCGCCCAGGTCGTCGCGCTGGCCGACTCCGTCGCCGCCGAGGGGCCGCTGGACATCCTGATCAACAACGCCGCCCAGACCGTGCGCCGCTCCCCGGGGGCCTACAGCGAACTGGTCGTCGCGGAGTCGGCGCCGCTGCCCGCGGGCGAGCTGCCCGCCGCCGAGGTCATCGGCACCTTCAACAGCGGTTCGGTCGACCGGGTCGCCGCCCTGCCCAGCGCCCGCAAGGAGGGACTGAGCGCCCAGGAGGTCACCGACCTCGCCCTGGTCACCGGCTCCGCATCGCCGGCCCGGATCGCCGCGGGCACCGCGATCGACGCGGGTGGCCTCGTCCCCGACCTGCACGACACCAACAGCTGGATCCAGACGGTCGACGAGGTCGAGCCGATCGAGCTCCTGGAAGTCCAGCTCTGCAACTCCACCGCGCCGTTCATCCTGATCAGCCGGTTGCGCCCGGCGATGGCGGCGACCTCCGCGAAGCACGCGTACGTCGTCAACGTCTCGGCGATGGAGGGCGTCTTCAGCCGTGGCTACAAGGGCGCGGGCCACCCGCACACCAACATGGCCAAGGCGGCGCTCAACATGCTGACGCGCACCAGCGCCCAGGAGATGTTCGAGAAGGACGGCATCCTGATGACGGCCGTGGACACCGGCTGGATCACCGACGAGCGCCCGCACCCGGACAAGATGCGCCTCGCCGAGGAGGGCTTCCACGCCCCCCTCGACCTGGTCGACGGGGCGGCCCGGGTCTACGACCCGATCGTGCGCGGTGAGGGCGGCGAGGCCCTCTACGGCTGCTTCCTCAAGGACTACGCCCCGGCGAACTGGTAATCCGAACAGCCCAACCGGCCCGACGGTCTCCGCGCGGCGGCCGCGCACCCGGCCCAGGATGATTCCTGGGCCGGGTTTTCGCTTATCCGGTGGCTGAAAGTGACCTACCGCACACGTTCTATCGAGCGCGCGGGCGCTCATTTGGTTACGCTGGTGCGAACGGACGCCATCGAGGGGCCCACGAAGGTTCCTCGACCGTCCTGGGACACGGTCGGAAACCCGGCCGCTGTCCCGCCCCGAACCGGCGCCACCGCGACCGAACAACACCATCCCTGCCCCGCTCGGGGCGGTCGTGCTCCGGCATCGGTGCCGGAGCGTCGGCGACGCCCTGGGTGACGCGACACAGAGGAGTGCGCGGTGACGACACCGGAACTGACCGAACGCGAAATGCGCCCCGCCGAACGGGCCCAGGGGCGGCCCGGCCGCCCCGAGAAGCTGCGGAACATCGAGGTCTGGGCCAGATCCGCCCCCATCCGGCTCGCCGGATACGAGGACGACCTCGCCGAGCCGCACATCCTGCCCGGCATCGACTGAGGAGCCGGGCGACGGTCGGCGGCGTCGACTCAGCCGCATCGGCCGTCTGATCAGCGCGTCCCGCGGCCTGTCTCCCCGCCCTTCCGCTCCGGCGGCAGCGGCCGGGAGACGGGCCGCAGGAATTCCCGGACGTAGGTGCGGTGCCACCAGCAGCCGGTGGCCCGCAGCTCCCGGAGCCCGGTGAAGCGGTAACGGAACACCCGGGCGCGCACCTGGCGGGGCGGCCCGTCGGGGAACGGATTGTGGCCGAGCAGCCGGAGTGTGTCCCGGTCGCCCTCCAGCAGCCGGTCGACGAAGGGCCCGAACCAGGAGCGGGCGTACGCGGGGGAGAGTGCCGCGAACCACATCATCCAGTCGAGCCGCAGGTGGTACGGGGCGAACAGGCGCGGCAGCCTGCGCGGATCTCCCGGCTTGCCGCGGAAGCCGTACTCCCGCCACTCGGCGCCCTCGTGCGCCACCGGATCGGCGCTGCCCTCCACCACGACCTCCAGCCGCACCCGGCTGATCGAACCGAACGCGCCATAGGTGTTGACCAGGTGCAAGGGATCGTAGGACCGGTTCATCGCCTGCCGTCGCGAGACCAGATTGCGCGCCGGGCGGTAGCTGAGCACCAGCACCAGGGCGGTCACGGCGATGACGACAACCTCGTACCACAGGGGCGGCGCGATCTGGTCCGGCGGCGGTCCGGCCACGGGGGTCCAGTCGATCACGGAGAGCGCCAGCGTGATCGTGAGCCAGTTCAGCCAGGCGAAGTTGCCCGACAGGACCAGCCAGAGCTGGGTGAGGACCATCAGCCCGGCCGCCGCGCCCGCCACCGGCTGAGGGGTGAACAGAAGGAAGGGCACCAGCAGCTGGGTGACATGGTTGGCAGCCGCCTCCACCCGGTGCACGGGCCGGGGCAGCCCGTGGAAGAACCAGCTCAGCGGCCCCGGCATCGGCTGGGTCTCGTGGTGGAAGTCCAGGCAGGTCAGCTCCCGCCAGCACGCGTCGCCCCGCATCTTGATCAGCCCCGCGCCGAACTCGACCCGGAACAGCAGCCACCGCAGCAGCCACAGCACCAGGACCGGCGCTGCGGTGTCCCCGGTGCCGAGGAAGACCGCCAGGAACCCCGTCTCCAGCAGCAGCGACTCCCAGCCGAACCCGTACCAGACCTGTCCCACCTGGACGATCGACAGGTACAGCACCCACGGCAGCGCCCAGAGCAGCATCCCGCCCCACAGGGGCAGCAGACCGTCGAGACCGGCGAGCAGCGCCACCGAGACGGCGCAGCCGCTCCAGGCGACGGCGGCGAAGAAGCGGTCCGAGTAGTGCAGCCGGAAGAGTCCCGGAGCCGCTCGCCACGGGGTGCGCCGCAGTAGTTCGGGGACGGGCAGCATGCCGCGCTCGCCGATCAGCGCCCGGAACTGGAGGGCGGCGGAGAGGAAGGCGGCCAGATAGACCACGGCCAGGGCCCGCTGGAAGACCAGCCGGCTCAGCCAGTAGCCGTCCGCGGTGAACCATTCCATCCCTGCCAGTATCGGCCGACCGGCGGCCCGGGGCTCCTCGCCGGTCGGAGCCGGCCCGTCCCGGGGTGCCCGCTCGCGGTCCGGGCCCCTCAGCCCGCGGCGACGATCCGGCGGAGCGTACGGCCGAGTCTGCGGGCGTACCAGCGCTGCACGACCGGCACCAGCGGCCCGGCGAGCCGGGCGTACCAGGAGGCGGGGCGCGAGAACGCCTGGACGGTGAACCACACCGTGCCGTCGTCCGCGAGGTCCACCACGAAGCACTCCTCGCCGCGCTCCGGATGCCCGGCCAGGGTGCCGTAACCGAAGCCGGTCCGGCCGTCCTCCCCGTACGCCGCCCAGATCACCTCGCACGGGGCGGTGAAGCGCAGCGGGCCCAGGCCCAGGGAGACCCGGACGCTTGTGCCGGGCTCCGCGCGCCGGGCCGAAGCCTCGACACGGGCGCCCGACGCGTGGTGCATCCGCCACTCGGTGATCGCCGCGCCGGCGGCCGCGAAGTCCGCCGCGCCCCGGCCGACCCGGCTGCGGTGGTGGAGGTGGTGGTAGCCCCGGGGGAGCGGGCCGAGCCGGGTCGCGCCGACCTCCGGGTAGGTGAGGGTGCTCATGCGGTCCTGCCTTCGGTGTGGGTGCGGACAGCGGTGCGGGAGGCGTCGTGGGTGCGGATGCGCCGCCAGGCCAGCAGCGAGCAGAGCGTGAAGCCCAGCGCGTTGCCGAGCCCATGGGTGGCGGCCATCCAGGTCAGGGTGGGGTGGGGGAGCCCGGTCGCCTCGCCGAGCGCCCAGCTCAGCGCGAGCAGCATCGTCGCCACCAGGAAGGCGGAGGAGGAGAACAGGAGGAGCCGCGTCGTCCGGTCCCGTCCCTCCCCGTGTCCCAGGCGCCAGGTCAGCAGGCCCACCGTCCACATCCCGGCCGTCAGGACGACGGCCCCGGCGAGTTCGGCCCGGTCGTCGAGGAAATACCCGACGAGGACGAGCAGGGTGCCCACCGGCACGCTCAGTGCGGCGAAGCGGCCCGCAGGACCGTCGGAGACCCGGCAGACGAGCCCGGCGATCAGGGCGGCGGCGAATCCGGCGAAGTGGAAGTGCGGCACGGTCAGCGCCAGGATGCCGAGATCGAACCCGAACAACTCGTGCCCCGAACGCTCGGCGACCAGGGCGGTCGCGGCGACGGCGGGGGCGGCCAGCGCGGTGAGCCGGGCGATCCCGACCGGGTCGGGGCTCCTGCCCCGGACCGTCCGGCGCGGGGCGTGCAGGGCGAGCAGGACGGTCCCCACGGCGTAGACGCAGGAGAGAGCCGTGGCCGTGGTGCCGCGCGGCAGCCAGAGGGCGAGCGCGCCCGGCGCGGCGAAAAGGGGCCAGAGCCGGCGGATCCGCTCCAGCTCCGGTTGTCCGGTCAGCCGCAGACCCGTCGGCACGACGACGAGCATGCCCAGCATGACGATCGCGTTGACCAGTGCGGACATGGCTTCCCTCATTGTTTGAACGTGTTCAACTCCCTGGTGTGAGCGTAGAGGATCGTTTGAACGCGTTCAAGCGGGGGTGGAGGCGGCCTGTCCGCTTGCGGGTCCGTGCCGCGTGCGGCACAGATGGTGACACCGATCCCCATCCCCCCGGGACAGGCAGGAGAGCTCCGTGCGCTCACAAGGACGTTTCCGGCGTACCGCGCTCGCCGCGCTGTCCGCCGGGGTGCTGCTCGCTGTCGCCGGCTGCGGCGAGGGCGGCGACCGTACGGCGAAGGGCACCACGGGCACCGCGGAGGCCAAGGACGTCCTCCTCCAGCCGCTGGCGTCCCCCGGCCCGGGACCGTTCACCGCGTCCACGGCGCGGGCGGCGGGCTCTCCGTCCCCCACCGGCACACCGGAGGACGAACCGGGCTCCGGCACCCGGACGGTCCATCCGGTCTCCGGCGCTGTCCCCGGGCTCTACGGCGGCACCCGATCGGTCGCCGCCTGCGATGTCGAGCAGCAGACCACCCTGCTGACCGACGACGAGGACAAGGCGAGCGCCTTCGCCGAGGCGGCCGGCATCGAGGCCGTACAGATCCCGGGCTATCTGAAGTCCCTCACCCCGGTCGTCCTGCGCGCCGACGCCCAGGTCACCAACCACGGCTACAGCGCCGGATCGGCCACCGCCTTCCAGGCCGTGCTCCAGGCGGGCACCGCCGTCATGGTCGACAGCCGCGGAATGCCCCGCGTCCGCTGCGCCTGCGGCAATCCGCTGGGCCCGCCCGTGGTCGCCGACGGGAAGGTCGCCCACCGGGGTGAGCGCTGGCCCGGCTACGACCCCGAGCGCATCGTGGCCGTCGAGCCCGGGGTCAAGCCGGCCACGAGTCTGATCATCGTGAACGCCGACGACAACACCTGGATCGAGCGGACGACGGGCGACAGCGGCGGCCGTGACCGGGTCCCGGACGACCCGCCGCCCTTCGAGCCGGACGCCGACCTGCTCTTCCCGTCCCCGGGCCGCCCCTCCGAGCCCCCGTCCCCGGACCCCACCCCGTCCGACCCGGCCCCCTCGGAGCCGGAAGCGCCGACGGACCCCGGCCCCGACGAGTCCTCCGACGACTTCGGCGACACGCCGCCCGAGGAGCCGTGGGAGTACGAGGGCGAGCCGGAGGTGGTGCCGGAGCCGACCCAGGTCTTCCCCGCCGAGCCGGAGGAACCGGACGGGCCGGACGCGCCCGCGGAGCCGGACGCCCCGATGGAAGCGGATCTCGGCGACGTGTTCGCCCGTTGACCGGTCGGCGTGCGAGCGGCGGAATCGGACAAGAGGAATAGGAAAAATGGTGGCAGAGTGGCCACATGGATGATCGGGTAGCGGGTGCCCTGTCACTCCCCGAAGACTGGCCCGCCCACCCGGACCTCAGCCTCGCCCTGAACCGTATGGGCAGCTTCGACTGGGATCTTGACACCGGCCTCATGCACATGGACCGGACCGCCCTGGACGTGTTCGACCTGACCCCGGACGAATACGACGACCGGCCGGCCTCGCTGTCGGCGCGCGTGCCGACGGATGAGGCCCAGCGCCTGGACGGGCTGGTCTCGCACGCCCTGAAGAGCGGGCGCACCAACTACGGCGCGTACTTCCGCATCCAGCGGCGCGACGGCACCCTGCGCTGGACCCACACCCAGGGCTTCGTCCGCCGGGACGGGACCGGACGCCCGCGCCGCATCATCGGGATCGTCCGCGACGCCACCCAGGAACTGGCCGACTCCACCGCGCGGCGCGAACTGGACGAGGAGCGCCGTCGGCGCACCAGCCTGGTCGAGGGCACCACCGCCGCCCTGGCCCACGCCCGCACGGTCAAGGACGTCATCGCCGTCCTCAAGAACTCCCAGGGCCTCGCCCACCTCGGAGCCACCAGCCTCGTCATGGGCCTGCTGGAGTCCGGCCGCATCCACCTGGTGGCCGACGGCCCCGAGGGCGCGTACGTCCCCGGAACCCGGTACACCCGGGTGGACGAGCAGTACCCGATGAGCGAAGTGGTCCGCACGCTGTCCCCGCGCTTCATCGAGTCCGCCGAGGACTTCGCCGCCTCCTTCCCGATCCTGTGGCCCAACATCAGCCACCTCGGGATCACCTCCGCGGCCTATATGCCGCTGATCGCCCAGGCCCGCCCGATCGGCGCACTCGGCCTGCTCTACCGCGACAAGGACGGCTTCACCGCCGACGAACGCAATCTGCTCATGGCGCTCGGCACCTCGATCGCACAGAGCCTCCAGCGCGCGATGCTCTACGAACAGGAGCACGACCTCGCCGAGGGCCTCCAGCAGGCCATGCTGCCGCGCCGGATCCCGTCCGTGCCCGGGGCGCAGGTCGCCGTCCGCTACCGCTCGGCCCGCCTCGGCCGGGACATCGGCGGCGACTGGTACGACCTGATCCCGCTCCCCGGCGGCCGGGTCGGCGCCGTCATCGGGGACGTCCAGGGGCACGACACCCACGCCGCCGCCGTCATGGGGCAGCTCAGGATCGTGCTGCGCGCGTACGCCGCAGAAGGGCACAGCCCCGCGACGGTCATGGCGCGCGCCTCCGTCTTCCTGCACGAGCTGGACACCGACCGCTTCGCCACCTGCACCTACGCCGAGGTCGACCTCACCACCGGGGTCGTGCAGGTGGTCCGCGCCGGGCACGTGGACCCGTTGGTGCGGGACGTGGACGGGAGCTGCCGCCGCGTGGTGTCCGAGGGCGGTCTCCCGCTCGGCCTCTCGGCGGAGTTCGGGCGGCTGGAGTATCCGGTCTCCACGGTCGAACTGGACCCCGGACAGACGATGATCCTGTTCACCGACGGTCTCGTCGAACTGCCGGGCTCCGACCTCGACGAAGGCATGCAGCGGCTCACCTCCCTCGTCGCCAACGGTCCCCAGGACCTGCAGAGACTGGCCGACCAGCTCTGCGACGCGGTCGACGGGCGCGGCGGCCAGGACGATGTCGCGGTCCTGCTGCTGCGCCGCCGGGCCGCGCACGCCCCGCAGCCGGGCGGCCGGCTCCAGCAGCACGTCGCCCAGAACGATCCCGAGGCGTTGACCTCGGCCCGGCACATGATCCGGGCCGCGGTCCGGGCGTGGGGCGCGAAGGACCGGGCCGACGAGATCGAGCTCGCGGCCGACGAGCTGATCACCAACGCGCTGATGCACACCGACGGCGGGGCCGTCGTGACGATCCGGGTGCTGGCCGGAACCGAGCGACGGCTGCGCGTCGACGTCGAGGACCGCTCCAGCGCCCTGCCCCGGCGCCGCGACGCGGGGGAGGACGGGGTGTCGGGGCGCGGCCTGATGCTGGTCGACCGGCTGGCCGACGTCTGGGGCGTGGAGTCGCGGGGCAGCGGCAAATGCGTGTGGTGCGAGTTCCTCGTCCCGAGCCGCTGAGGGCCGGTCCCGGGTATCCCGTACGCGCGTGACCGACGCGCCGATGTAACAGTACGTAATATGTCTGTGCTTGACCGTGACCGACCGCAAACGATTGACTGCGAGGGGCCTCCCCACCCCGGCCCCGCCGCTTCGATGACATGAGGCCCCCGTTGAGTACCGAGCTTCTCGCCCCGCTCGACCTTGCTTTCTGGCACCTCGAATCGGACGCCCATCCGATGCATCTGGGCGCGCTCGCCGTGTTCGCCCCGGCGCCCGGCGTCGGCCCGGAGCGGATCCTCGACCTGCTCGGGACCCGCGCCGCCGCGATTCCCCGGCTGCGCATGGGCGTACGGGACGTCCTGCTGCCGGTCGGTGGCAAGGCCTGGACGGTGGACAAGGACTTCGACGTGCACCGGCACGTCGAGCGGGTCGTCGTGGCCGACGGCGACTTCATGGCGGGTGCCACGCGGCTGGCCGGCGAACTGATGGAGCGGCCGCTCGGGCGCGGGCTGCCGCCCTGGCGGATGTACCTGCTCTGCGGCCCGGAGGCCGGGCCCTTCGCCGTCCTGGTCAAGCTGCACCACGCCCTGGCCGACGGGATGCGGGCGGTCGCGATCGGGGCCGGGATCTTCGACGAGATCGCCGCCGTCACCAGCGCCCGCACGACCGCCCGGGGCCGCCCCGCCGTTCCGCCCCGCTCCTGGCTGCCCGACCCCCGGGAGATGGCGGGCATGGCGCTCGGGCGGATCGGCGAGGTCGGCCGGGCACTCGGCGTGGGGGCCTCCGTCGTCCGCGCCGGCCGCCTCGACCTCTGGGGCCCCTCCGCCCTCACCGCACCCTCCAGCGGGACCCGGCGTCTGGCCACCGCCGACCTCGACGCCGGGGAACTCCAGCGGATCCGGCGCGCCGAAGGCGGCACGGCCAACGACATCCTCCTCGCCCTCGTCGCCGGGGCTCTGCGCCGCTGGATGGCCGAGCGGGGCGAGTCCCTGCCCGCCTCCGACCCGCGCGCCCTGGTGCCCGTCTCACGGCGCCGGCCCGGCGGGGCCGCCACCTCCGGCAACCGGCTCTCCGCCTATCTGCTGGGCTTGCCGGTCACCGCGGCCGATCCGCGGGAACGGCTCAGGGCCGTCCGGATCGCGATGGACCGCAACAAGGCGGCGGGCCCCCTGAAGGGCGCCGGGGCCGTCGCCGTACTCGCCGACCAACTGCCGCCGCTGGCCCACCGGTTCGGCGCGCCGCTGGCGGCCAACGCCGCCCGCATGCTCTTCGACGTGCTGGTCACCAGCGTGCCGCTGCCCCGCTCCGCGCTCTCGCTGGGCGGCTGCCCGCTGACCGCCCTCTACCCCATGGCGCCGCTGGCCCGGGGCCAGTCCCTGGCGGTCGCCCTCTCCACCTACGGGGGGCGGGTGCACGTGGGCCTGGTGGCCGACGGCAAGGCGCTGCCCGACCTGGACCGGCTCGCCGCGGCGGTGGAGGACGAGTTCACTGAGCTGTACGCCCTCGTCACCGGCACGGACCGCGCACCGGTGTCCTGACAGGCAGCGGCGTACCGGCTGCGGCAGGCTTGAGCCATGCCCGAACTGCCCGAAGTCGAAGCCCTGCGGGTCTTCCTCGACGACCACCTGGTCGGCAAGGAGATCGCCCGCGTGCTGCCCCTGGCGATCAGCGTCCTGAAGACGTACGACCCGCCACTGACCGCCCTGGAGGGCACGAGGGTCACCTCGGTCGCCCGGCACGGCAAGTTCCTCGACATCGAGGCGGGTGGACTCCACCTCTGCACCCACCTCGCCCGGGCGGGCTGGCTCCGCTGGAAGGACTCCTTCCACGCCGCCCCGCCCCGGCCCGGCAAGGGGCCGCTCGCCCTGCGGCTGGTGACCACGGACGGCGACGGCTTCGACCTGACCGAGATGGGCACCAAGAAGAGCCTCTCGGTCCACCTCGTCCACGACCCCATGGACGTCCCCGGCATCGCCCGTCTCGGCCCCGACCCGCTCGCCGACGCCTTCGACCGCGACGGGTTCGCGGCGCTGCTCACGGGGGAGCGCCGCCAGATCAAGGGCGCGCTGCGCGACCAGTCGCTGATCGCGGGCATCGGCAACGCCTACAGCGACGAGATCCTGCACGTGGCGAAGATGTCCCCCTTCAAGCGGACCGCCGACCTGACCGAGGACGACGTCACCCGGCTGTACACGGCGCTGCGCACCACCCTGCGGGACGCCGTGGAGCGCTCCAGCGGGGTGGAGGCGGGGAAACTGAAGGCGGAGAAGAAGACCGGGATGCGGGTCCACGGACGCACCGGCGAGGCATGCCCGGTCTGCGGGGACACCATCCTGGAGGTCTCCTTCAGCGACTCCTCGCTCCAGTACTGCCCCACCTGCCAGACGGGCGGGAAGCCGCTGGCCGACCGCAGGCTCTCCAAGTTCCTCAAGTAGCCGCGGACCCGCACTCCTGAAGGGATCCGCCCGCTCACCGAGTCACCGTCACCAGCCGCCGCCCGTCCGCCGTGCGCACCTCGAAGTGGTCGATGCCCTCCGGCCGCAGCGCCGCCCCGCCCGACACCTCCACCGGACCGTCCTCCGCGCCCCCGGCCGACCAGCTGCCCACCGTCTCCTCGCTGCCGTCCCGGCCCACCGCGACCAGAGCGCACGCCCCCACCACCGGAACCCGCGCCACCTCCAGCGCGACCGCCGTCCCCCACTCGCGCCCCGCGGCCGTCACCACCGCGGCCACCCCCGACGCCCCGTCCGTCCCGGACCACCGCTGCGTGCCCGCCCCCTCCGCCGGACCGCCCGACAGCCCGGTCACCGCCGCCGGGCCGCCCACCGCCAGCACCACCGAGGCCGCCACCAGGGCGAGCCGCCGCCGGCCCGCCCTGCGCCGCCCCGCCGCCACGGCGGCCGTCAGGCGCTCCGCGAGCCCCGGCCCCGGGGCCACCGGCGGCCCCACCACCGCCAGACCGTCCCGCACCCCGGCGAACTCGCCCGCCCGCATCCGGCACCCGGGGCACCGGGCCAGATGCTCCTCGAAGCGGAAGGCATCGGCGCTCCCGAGCACACCCAGCGCATAGGCCCCCACCCGGACGTGGGGTTCGGTCGTCTGCATGTACTGCGGTACGGGAACAGGCCACGCATCACTCAAGCCATCGGCCTTGATACGCCCTAAACTCCGGCCTCATGCTGCGCGTACTCGCCGTCGACGACGAACAACCCGCCCTGGAGGAACTCCTCTACCTCCTGCGCGCCGACCCCCGTGTCCGCAGCGCCGAGGGAGCCACCGGTGCGACCGAGGCACTGCGCCGCATCGGCAGCGCGGTGGACGCGGGCCCCGACGACCCGTCCGCGATCGACGTGGTCTTCCTCGACATCCACATGGCCGGTCTCACCGGGCTCGACGTCGCCCAGCTCCTCGCCGGATTCGCCGCGCCCCCGCTCATCGTCTTCGTCACCGCGCACGAGGGCTTCGCCGTCCACGCCTTCGACCTCAAGGCCGTCGACTACGTCCTCAAACCGGTCCGCCGTGAACGCCTGGCCGAAGCCGTCCGCCGGGTCGCCGAACAGGTGGGGGACCGGTCCGCACCCGTCCACGACAGCGCGGGCGACCAGATCCCGGTCGAGCTCGGCGGCGTCATCCGCTTCATCCCCATCGACGAGATCGCGTACGCCGAGGCGCAGGGCGACTACGCCCGCCTGCACACCGCCGGCGGCAGCCATCTCGTCCGCATCCCGCTCACCACCCTGGAGGAACGCTGGCGCTCCCGCGGCTTCGTCCGGATCCACCGCCGCCATCTCGTGGCGCTGGGCCGGATCGACGAACTGCGCCTGGACGCGGGCAGCATGAGCGTGCGCATCGGGGAGGCCGAGCTCGCCGTCAGCCGCCGCCACACCCGTGCCCTGCGCGACCTCCTGATGCGTCAGGGCGGCCGCTGACCTGGGGAGACCTTCCGAGGGCCCTTCCCAGCACCACCCGGCGACGCCTACACTCCGAGCCCATGTCCGCAGAGCCAGCCCCCCGGCGCGAAGTGGTCACGGGAGAGCCGCGGCGGGTGCGCCCGCTGCCCCGCTACCGCACCCAGTCGGAGATCGACGAGCAGACCGCCCTCGGCGGTGCCTATGTGCGCTCGCTGATGCGCGGCCAGCTGCGCGCCGGGCTCACCGTCTTCGGCGTCCTCGCCCTCGTCGCGGGCACCCTGCCCCTCCTGTTCGAGGCGCTGAACAGCTCCGCCCTGGTCTGGGCGGTCCTCGGCTTCGCCACCTACCCCCCGCTCGTCCTGGCCGCCTGGTGGTACGTCCGCAGGGCTGAACGCAACGAACGCGACTTCGCCCGGCTGGTGGAGGGGCGCCCCGCCCCGTGAGCCCCCCCGACCACATGGCGTCCTGGGTGGCGGTCGCCCTCGTCGTCCTCGCCACCGTCCTCGTCGGCGGCTTCGGCCTGCGCATCTCCCGTACGACCTCCGACTTCTACGTCGCCTCCCGAACCGTGCGGCCCCGTCTCAACGCCGCCGCGATCAGCGGCGAATACCTCTCGGCCGCCTCCTTCCTCGGCGTCGCCGGGCTCGTCCTCGTCCACGGCCCCGACATGCTCTGGTACCCGGTCGGCTACACCGCCGGATTCCTGGTGCTGCTGGTCTTCGTCGCCGCACCGCTGCGCCGTTCCGGGGCGTACACCCTGCCGGACTTCGCCGAGGGCCGACTCGAATCACGGCAGGTCCGCCGCCTCGTCAGCGCCCTGGTCGTCGGGGCGGGCTGGCTCTACCTCGTACCGCAGCTCCAGGGCGCGGGGCTGACGTTGAAGATCCTCACCGGCGCCCCCGGCTGGCTCGGCGACGTGCTCGTCGCCACGGTCGTCGCCGCCGCCGTCGCGGCCGGCGGCATGCGCTCCATCACCTTCGTCCAGGTCTTCCAGTACTGGCTCAAGCTCACCGCCCTCCTCGTCCCCGCCCTCTTCCTGGTCCTCGCCTGGCAGGGCGACGGCCGCCCCCGGGTCAGCCTCGACGACCAGCTCGCCGTCTTCCGCGCCGACCACCCGCTGTACGCGACGTACGGGCTGATCGTGGCGACCTTCCTCGGCACCATGGGCCTGCCGCATGTCGTCGTCCGCTTCTACACCAGCCCCAACGGCCGCGACGCCCGCCGCACCACCGTCGCCGTCCTCGCCCTGGTCGGCCTCTTCTACCTGCTGCCGCCGATCTACGGGGCGCTCGGCCGGCTCTACACCCCCGAACTGCGGTACGGGGGAGACGCGGACGCCGCCGTCCTGCTGCTGCCCGGCCGGGTCATCGGCGGACTCGGCGGGGACTTCCTCGGGGCGCTGATCGCCGGCGGAGCCTTCGCCGCGTTCCTGTCCACCGCCTCCGGGCTCACCATGGCCGTCGCCGGGGTCATCACCCAGGACGTCCTGCCCTCGCGCGGGGTACGCCACTTCCGGCTCGCCACCGTCCTCGCCATCGCCGTGCCGCTCGCCGGCTCCCTCCTGGTGAGCCGGGTGCCGGTGGCCGACGCGGTGGGCATGGCCTTCGCCGTCTCCGCCTCCTCCTTCTGCCCGCTGCTCGTCCTCGGCATCTGGTGGCGGCGCCTCACCCCGCCCGGAGCCGTCGCGGGACTCCTGCTCGGCGGCGGGTCCGCGCTCCTTGCCGTGGCCATCACCGTCAGCGGCGCCGTACGTCCACCGGGCTGGCCCCACGCCCTGCTCGCCTGGCCTGCCGTCTGGTCCGTCCCCGTGGGCTTCCTCGCGATGATCCTCGTCTCGCTCGCCACCCCGGGGCGCATCCCCACGGGCACCAATGCCGCGATGACCCGCTTCCACCTCCCCGAAGCCCTCTCCTCGGCGCGGGCCGCAGCGGGGAGAGAGCGATGACCGGGGCCGCGGTCGCGGTGGTCGTCGTCCTCGCCGCGCTGCTGCTCGGCGCAGGCTATCTGCTGGGCCGCCGCACCGCCCGTCCGGTGCGCCCCAGCGATGTCGGCACGCCCGTCGAGCACGCCACCTTCGAGACCCTGCACACCGCGTCGCTGGCCGCCCCGCCGCTGCGGTCCGGGCTCACCGAGGAGAGCGCCCGGCGGGCCGCCCGCAGGCTGCGCTCCCTCCTCGGCACCGACGCCCTCTGCCTCACCGACCGGGAGCGGGTGCTGGTCTGGGACGGTGCCGGGCACCACCACGGCAAGGAGGTGATGGAGCATCTGAAGGTGCTGCTCGACAACGGCCGCGACACCGCCTTCGACAGTGGCTGCGGTGACCTCGACTGCCCGCTGCGCTGGGCCGTCGCCGTCCCGCTCACCGTCGAGAACCGGGTCCTGGGCGCGCTCGTCGCCTACGCCCCGCGTGAGTCGGCGGTGCTGGCCCGGGCCGCGGGGGAGGTGGCGCGCTGGGTCTGCGTCCAGCTGGAACTGGCCGAGCTGGACCGCTCCCGTACGCAGCTGATCGAGGCCGAGATCAAGGCGCTACGGGCGCAGATCTCCCCGCACTTCATCTTCAACTCGCTTGCCGCCATCGCCTCGTTCGTCCGCACCGACCCCGAGCAAGCCCGTGAACTGCTCTTGGAATTCGCTGACTTCACCCGCTACTCGTTCCGCCGGCATGGGGAGTTCACCACCCTGGCGGACGAACTGCACTCCATCGACCAGTACTTGGCCCTCGTCCGCGCCCGCTTCGGTGAACGCCTCGCTGTGACCCTCCAGGTCGCCCCCGAGGTGCTGCCGGTCGCGCTGCCGTTCCTGTGTCTCCAGCCGCTGGTGGAGAACGCCGTCAAGCACGGCCTCGAAGGGGCGGTCACCCGCAGCCGGATCACCATCAGCGCCCTGGACGCCGGATCGGAGGCCGAGGTGGTCATCGAGGACGACGGGACGGGGATGGACCCCGAGCGGCTGCGGCAGATCCTGCGCGGCGAGGGCGACGCCTCCACCGGCATCGGCCTGCTCAACGTCGACGAGCGGCTGCGCCAGGTCTACGGGGACGACTACGGGCTCGTCATCGAGACCGGGCTCGGGGCGGGCATGAAGGTCACGCTGCGGCTGCCCAAGTACCGCGCCGGGGTGCACGGTTCCTGACCCCACCCGGCGCGGGCTCAGCACAGATGGACGGCCAGATGCCCCAGTGGCAGACCCAACTGCCAGGCGGGCGTCCAGATGCGGACCTCCTGGTCGCCGCCCGCCGCGCCGGCCGCGGCCTCCCAGGGGGCGGGGCCGATCGCGTCCAGGTCCGCCGCGAGCAGTTCGGTCTCCTCCAGCCAGCGCCAGGCCGCTCGGGCCAGCGCCAGATCGGGGTCGCCGGGGTCGGCGCACCGCTCCGCCTGCGCCAGCCGCTCGCATATCCAGCTGCGCCAGGTGCCCTCGTACGCCGTGAGCACGCGCAGTTCGTCGACCCGCGGCTCGGGCAGGGCCCGCAGGGCGGGCGCGTCCCGGGGAAACTCGCACAGGAACATCGTCAGAGCCAGGGCGTCCCGCCCCGCCCGGAACTCCAGCGTCGTCGGCTCCATCAGATCGCCGGTCCGCAGCAGCTCGTCGGCCAGACACTCGGTGGTCAGCCAGGTCATCGGCACCCGGAGCCCGTTCCCACCGGCCTCATCCGTATCCTCGGGACGCATCCCGTCTCGCCTCTTTCCTTGCTCGGTACCGGGCTTCACGCAGCATTGAACCGGGGGCGGACGCCCCGCGTGGGCAGAAGGGGAGGATCGCCCAGGAGATGCGAGGCTGCGAATGAGTGCCGACCCCGGCGACGACCCGCATGTGCGCCTGCTGCTGGGTGCGTACGTCCTGGACGCCCTGGACGCCGAGGAGACCTGCCGCGTCGCCCGTCACCTCCAGGTCTGCGACGGCTGCGCCCGGGTCTATGCGGAGGTGGCCGAGGCCGCCGGCCTGCTGGCGCTGCTCCGGGCGGAGGACCTGCGGGAGTAGCCGGGCAGTGTGCGCGCGAGGACCCGCAGAGCGTAGTACGAACGGGACTTGACGGTCCCCGCCGGGATCCCGAGCACCTCGGCGGTCTCACCGACGCTCAGCCCGCGGAAGTAGATCTGCACCAGCACCGCGCGGTGCTCGGGGCTCAGCGTGCGGACCGCCTCCCGGACGTCCAGGGTGCGCACGGCGCGGTCCGCGGTGTCCAGGGCGTCCGGGGTGCTCTCCAGCACCGTGTCGCTGACCTCGACGGGGCGGGCCTGGCGGGAGCGCCGCGCGTCGATGGCGAGGCGGCGGCCGACGGTGAACAGCCACGGCCGCATCGAGTCGTAGGGCGCGTCGAACGCCTCGGGGTGCTGCCAGGCACGGACGAGCGTCTCCTGCACCAGGTCCTCGGCCCGCTGTCGGTCCCCGAAGGTGAGACCGAGGAGGAAGTGGAACAGGGCGGGGCCGTGTTCCCGCTGCATCTCCGCCAGGGTCCGTTCGTCGGTCGTCGTGGTGGTCTTCATGAACGTCCTCTCCCGCCGAGGCCCCTGACGGCCGCGTTGCCGACTGGCGTATCCGAACGCATTCGGCGGCGTGGGAACAGGCGGTGCACCGAGGCGTGCGACGAGCGGTCGCTCAGTGCGGCGAATGGTGCGGTGAACGGTCGAGGGGCCGTCGGGGTCGGCCGGTACGACCAGTTCAGCTAGGTATGCGGCAATGCTCCTTGCTTATACGATATGAAAATCTGTGTAGTCGGATGGTCGTAATCATCCGAACATGGAGTCGAGCAGATGACGCAGCGCATCCGACCGGGCACCGTGGCCGCCATCGCCCTCCTGCTCGCCGCGGCCACCGGCTGCACCGGGCACCAGCCCCCGACCCCCGCGCCGAGCGGACCGCCCGCCGCCCGGGGCGCGGGCAGCCAGGGCGCCGACGGGCCCCGCCCGTTCACGCTCCTCGCCGCGGGCGACGTCCTGCCGCACTCCTCGGTCATCGAACAGGCCGCCGCCGACGCGGGCGGCGCCGGCTACGACTTCGCCCCGATGCTGGCCGGGGTCGCCCCGGTCGTCTCCGGCGCGGACCTGGCGTTCTGTCATATGGAGACCGTGTACGGGAAGGAGGGCGGACCCTACACCGGATACCCGAGCTTCAAGTCGCCCCCCGAGATCGCCACCGCCCTGCGCACCACCGGGTTCGACTCCTGTTCCACCGCCTCCAACCACACCCTCGACGACGGGGCCGAGGGGGTCCGGCGCACCCTCGACGCCCTGGACGAGGCGGGCATCCGGCACGCCGGTTCCGCCCGCACCGCCGCCGAGGCCGCCCGGCCCACCATCCTGCCCGCCGGACCGGGGAAGGGTGCGGCCAAGGTCGCCCACCTCGCGTACACCTACGGCACCAACGACATCCCGCTGCCCGCCGGCCGGCCCTGGACGGTCGACGTCACCGACGAGCGGAAGATCGTCGCGGAGGCCAGGGCGGCCCGCCGGGCCGGCGCCGACATCGTCGTCCTCTCCGCCCACTGGGGCACCGAATGGCAGGACGAGCCCGACGCGCAGCAACGGGAGCTCGCCGAACGGCTCACCGCCTCCACCGACGAGGGCCGCCCCGACATCGACCTCATCATCGGCACCCACGCCCATGTGCCCCAGGCGTACGAGAAGGTCAACGGCACCTGGGTGGTCTACGGCATGGGCGACCAGATCGCCGGAGCGATGATCAACTACGAGGGTGCCCAGGACCCGCGCGGCAACCAGAGCTCGATGGGCCGCTTCACCTTCGCACCGCCCGCCGAACCGGGTGAGCGCTGGAAGGTGAAGAAGGCGGAGTTCGTCCCGCAGTGGTACGACACCGTCACCGGCCGCGCCGTCAACCTCAACGCCTCCCTCGACGAAGGGGCCGAGCATCTGCGCGAGGTCCGCGACCGTATCCGTACCGTCGTCCTCGGCCGGGGAGCGGACGAGGACGGGCTCCTCATGGGCAAGTAGCGGTCGTGGGCGGGCCCTACGGCACCACGGTGACCGGCCAGCGCCCCGCCTTCACCAGGCGTACCGCCACCGAACCGATGAAGCGGTGCCCGGCCGACTCCGAGGCCCCGACCACCACCGCGTCCGCCTTCAGCTCGTCGGCCGCCGTCACCAGCCCGTTGTACGGGTCGCCCCGGAAGGTGTGGAACTCCCAGCGCACGTCCCACGCGTCCCTGAAGCGCTCCGTCGCCTCCCGGATCTCGGAGACCAGGGCGTCCGCGACCTCCCCCGTGGCATCGCCGACCGGTACGCCCAGGGCGGCGCCCGCCGTCATGACCGGCTGGACGTACACCAGGGCCAGCACGGCCTTCTGCCGACGGGCCAGACCGGCGGCGTAGGCCGCCGCGCGCATCGACGAATCGGAGCCGTCGAGCCCCGCGACGATCACCTTGGGGCCGTCCGTACCGCGTTCGAACTGATGAGGCTGCTGCTCTGTCACGGCTCCGAGGCTATCGGCTCGTCGGGAGAGGGAGCGGCCGGGCCGTCGGCCGACCTCCAGCGAATATGAACATACTGCGTCGATCGGGTGCAAAACGGTCGGCATGCGGTGTCGACGGCCGGGGCGGGCGTCCGGCCGTGCGAGCAGTTGGCCATGACACGTGATCACACCGGACCCGAGCGCCGCACCCTGCTGAGGATCGCCCTCGGCCTCGGAACCGCCGCCGCCGTGCACCTGGTCGTCGCCGATCCGGCGTCGACGCCCGGCCGCCCCGCCCGCACCGCGGGGACCCCGCCCGCCGCGGCCGCCGGGCCTCCGGCGAACGTGCGGGGCCGGCCCTCCCCGTACCGGCTCGACCCCATGACCGCGGGCACCCCGGCCCGGTTCCGGCCGGCCAGGCCGCCCGTACGCACCCGGCCCTTCGAGCGCCTTCCCGACCTCGGGCACTCGATGGTCCTCAGCTTCGACGACGGCCCCGACCCGCTGTACACCCCGGACATCCTGGCCACCCTGCGCGAACACGGGGTCCGCGCGATGTTCTTCGTCTGCGGCGAGATGGCCGTCGGCAACCCGGACCTGCTGCGCGAGATGGCCGACGACGGGCATGTGGTGGGCAACCACTCCTGGTCCCACCCGCTGATCCCGAAGCTCTCCCGCCCCGCGATCCGCGACGAGCTGGGGCGTACCAGCGACGTGGTGGAGCGGGTGCTCGGCGCCCCGCCGCTGTGGTACCGCGCCCCCTACGGCGCGTGGAACCGCAACTCCTTCGAGATCGGGGCCGAGTTGGGCATGGAGCCGATGGCCTGGACCGTGGACACTCTCGACTGGAAGGAGCCCGGAACCGGCACGATCGTCCGCCGGGTGCTGGACGGCGCGGCGCCCGGCGTCGTCGTCCTCTCGCACGACGCGGGCGGCGACCGCTCGCAGAGTGTCGCCGCCCTGCGCCGCTATCTCCCCCGGCTGCTGGCAGCGGGATACCGCATCACCGTGCCGCACCGCGTCTGAGCGGGCGCGCGGATGGTGGTGTCCCCGGCGGACCGCCGGGGACACCACCATGGGGGGCGCGTTCGGTCAGCGGGTGTCGACGAGCCGGGCGAAGACCACCACGTTGCCGTCGTAGCCGCCCGCCTTGGAGTAGCCCCCGCCGCAGGTGATCACGCGCAGCTCCGCATGGCCGGTGTCGCCGTAGACCCGGGGGCCGGGGAAGTCGTTCTTGGCGAAGACCTCCACCCCGTACACCTCGAAGATCCCGACCCGGCCGTCGTAGCGGGAGACCTCGACGCGGTGCCCCTTCTGGAGGGAGCCGAGGCCGTAGAAGACCGCGGGCCCGGACATGTTGTCGACATGGCCGACGACCACGGCGGTGCCCCGCTGGCCGGGGGCGATGCCGTTCTGGTACCAGCCGGCGAGGTTGGGGTCCTCGGCGGGCGGGGCGTCGATCCACCCGTTGGCGTCCAGGTTGACGTCGATGATCGGCGCGTCCACGTCGATGGAGCCGATCTTCACCCGGGAGGCGGGGGCGTACGGCAGCGGCTGCACCGGCTCGCCCTCCACCGGCGGGCCCGGGGCGTCCTTGCTCAGATCTAGCGAGGCGGCGGCCGCGGGCTGCGGCGGGCCGGCCTCCGAGAACTCCGTGCCGTTGCGCATGAGAGCGAGGCCGCTGAGCATCACCAGAGCGATCGCACCCCATGGCACCCGTCTGGTCCGCTCGCCCCCGGTGTAGTCCCGGCCCATGGTTCTCCCTTCGTCGCGACGCTGTGAACGTTAAGGGCGTCGCGCCGGGGCGGCGATCAGGGAGAGGCGAACGGGTGGCGGCGGGACCGGTCCCCGGTGGGTGCCCCTGATGGCTGACTGCCCATCGGAGTAATGAGCAGATAAAAGTTCTGACGGCCCGTGACCTGCGGCTCTGTCAGATCGCGAGCTGCTCGCACGGCGTGTCGCGTCATCAAGGTGGAGCAGTGCCGAAGTGCGAGGCACTCATCGGCTGGTGAGTGTTCGTCATGGGAGACGTTCTCGTCGATCCAGCTCCGGGGGAACAGCCCCCGGGGGCGTTTCCCGCTGGAGGTTCACACGATGCGTGCTTCACGCGCTCTCGCGGTCACCGCGACCGCCTTCGCGGCCGTCGGGCTCGCGGCCCCCATGGCCGCCGCCACCAACGGCCCGGTCAACGTCGCCGTCAACCCTCAGTCCGTCCACCAGGGTGGCACGGTGAAGATCACCGCGCAGGGCTGCGGCCACGGCGGCAAGGTCTGGTCGAACGCGTTCCCGACGACCACCCTCTCCGCGGGTGACGGCACCAACTACGCCCACGCCCGGGTCCGGGACAACACGACCCCGGGGCAGTACCACCTGTCCGTGAAGTGCAACGACAACAACCGGATCGCGACGCGCCAGTTCACCGTGCTCGCCGGCAACGGCGCGCAGGGCGGGCTCGGCGGCTCGATGGGCCCGAGCTCCGTCGAGATGCAGGTCGGCGGCGGTCTGGTGGCGGCTGCGGCCGTCGGTGGCGCGGTCTTCCTCGTCCGGCGCCGGCGGACGAGCCATGCGGCGTTCTAAGGCGTCGAACCTCCCGCCCGGCCCGATACGCCCGTCGCCCCGAGTCCTGGATCAGGACCCGGGGCGACTGCCGTGCGCCGCATGCTCGCGGGTCAATGGCGGCGGTCGGCGTTACGGCGACGCGCGAAGTAGAGGGCGCCCGAGGCCGCCGCGACCACCAGGGCCCCGCCGGCGGCGACCTCCACCGTGTCGGTGGTGCCGGAGCTGCCGCCGAGGCCGCCGCGCACCCCGCCCGGCACGAGCGCCGTCGAACTGGCGGTCGGGACCGTGGTGGGCGTCGGGGTCGGGGTGGGCGTGGGCCTGCTCGTCGCACCGCCGGTGATCGTCAGGTTGACGTTCCGGGAGGTGCCCGTGGAGCCGCACGTGAACGTCACCGCGTAGACGGCGCCCCGCCGCGCGTCGGAGTCGACGGTGGCGGTGGCCGACGTGGAGCCGCTGGGGATGGTGGCGGTGTCGAAGATGCCCGAGCTGACGGTCGTCTCGCCCGTGCAGCCACCGGAGCCGAGGGTGACCCGGCCGCCCGGTGCGATGACCGAGGGGGCGATCGTCGGATTGAACGTGCTGGAGGCCCCGTCCGGCGCGGCGAAGGCGGCGGACGGGGCGAGGAGCGTCAGGGCACCGGCGCCGAGCAGGGCGAGCGGTGCGACACGTATCGCGCGCATGGTGGATCCTCCGGGTTCCCCGAGGGGCAGCTGCGGAACCAATTTCCACATAGCAGGAAAAATGCACCTCGATGCCCGACACGCTAAGAGGGGTCCTCCCCACCCGCGATCGGGGTCCGGCGAATGGGTCACGCTCTCCCCCGACCGGCGCACCGGCCGGGGGAGCGGCGGTCACCCGGTGATGCCCGGGAACATGTCGATGAAGGGGTCGGCGGTGGCCGAGATGCCCCGGCCGAAGGGGGCGTCGAAGTCCCAGATCAGGAACAGAAGGAAGGCGATCAGCGCGCTGAACAGGCCCGCCAGGAGCAGTTCGCGGAACGTTCTGCGGATCTGTAGCGTGAAGATCAGCCCCACGGTCACCAGAGCCCCGATGATCAGCCCGAACCAGACCACCCCGGGCATCGTCGCCCCGGCGTTCTGCCCCCGTGAGCTGCGGGCGTCGTCCGCCGTCGCCACCTGGTCGACCAGCGGCTGGTACGCCTGCCCCTCGTGGTCGGTCTTCGGCTCGTAGTCGGTGACGTCCGCGCGCACCTTGTCCAGCAGTTCGGTGCCGCGCTCGGTGAGCGTGTTCCGCTCCGACATCACCTTCCACTCGTCGTTGACGACATGGCTGACATAGGCGTCGACGTCCGCCCGGATACGGTCGCGGACCTCCGCCGGGTAGACCGACGCCCGGGCCTGCACCTCGTGCAGCGCCTGCGCCTCGATGCGTACGGACTCCTGGGCGGCGCTGCGGCCTTCCCACACCCCGGCGATGGCGAGCCCCAGGACGATCGCGTAGACCACGCCGATCATCATCGTCATGTACTCGATGACGTCGGGGGTCTCGGAGGGATCGTCGTCCTCCCCCAGCCGCCGGTTGTTCAGGACGACGATGATGAGGACGACCGCGCAGGCGGACGCCATGGCAATGCTCAGTACGAGCCATTCGGACATGCATCTCTCCTGGTCAGCGGGATGACCGTGGCCGCAGGACGGCAACGGCGAACACCGCCGGGGCGGTGATGAGCAGCGTCAGCGACACCAGCGACGGACCGCTCCGCGGCTCTTTACGGGCCGGTTTGCGGTACGTCGGCAGTGCGACGGGCCGGGGTTCCGGCGGCTCGGTCCGCACCGGGGGCTCCGGCGGGGGCGAGGGCTTCGGGGGCGGTGCGGGTGCCGGAGGGGGCGGTGGCGCAGGCGGCGGGGGAGGAGGTGGAGGCGGTGGTTCCGCGACCACGGGTGGAGGCGGTTCCGCGACCACGGGCGGAGGTGGCGGTGGTGGTGGAGGAGGAGGTGGCGGTGGAGGGGCCGGTTTCGGCGGGGGCGGCGGTGGGGGCGGCTCCGGTTCGGAGACCGCGACGCAATCCCCGTCGCCCGCCACGGCCACCGAGGAACCGCTCCCGTCCTGCCCGATCGAGGCCACCGCGCAGGCGTCGGCGGTCGCGGGCGGCGGTACGGCCGTCAGCCAGAGAAGTGCGGCGGCCGCCGTGAGCCGCGCGATGCGTGATCCGTACACGAGGGGGAGCATGAACTACGCCCCCGGGCAACACGCGGTCGTCGCCGACGATTCGCCTGATCGTGCGGTTAATGGGCCATTCGTGTTTGCCCCGGTCGGCCCGACCCGCCGAATTCTCCTCGGACTTCCTTTGAACGCGACCCCGTCGGCGTCCCGTACCTAGGGCCACGAACGGCGCGGTCCCGCGCCGGGATCACCAGCGCTACGACGAAGCACCACGGGAGTCGACATGAACACCTGGCGCAACGCCTCGCTCGCGGTCACCGCGGCGGCTCTGTTGACGCTCACGACGGCGTGCGGTCAGGAACAGGGCGGCACGTCGCCGAACGGCCAGGCGGTGGGCAACGCCGCCCCGGCCCAGCAGCCCGCCGACAGCGGGTACGGGTCGGCCGGCGGGGGATACGGCTCCGGGGCCGACGCGGAGGCGGCGGAACCGAAGGAGGCCGGTCAACTCGCCGTCCAGGAGAGCAAGAAGCTCGGAAAGGTGCTGACCGACAGCGAGGGCTTCACGCTCTACCGCTTCGACAAGGACACCGCGAACCCGCCGAAGTCGACCTGCGAGGGCGACTGCGCCAAGGCCTGGCCGGTGGTGGCATCGGGCAACGCCGTCGCCGCGGCCGGCACCGACGACGAACTGCTCGGCGAGGTCACCCGCCCCGACGGCACCAGCCAACTTACCGTAGACGGCTGGCCGATGTACCGGTACGCCAAGGACACCGCCCCCGGCCAGGTCAACGGACAGGGAGTCGGCGGCACCTGGTTCGCCGCGGCCCCCGACGGGAAGAAGGCGGCGAAGAACGCCGACAGCGAGGGGGTCGCCGAACCGGCCGATCCCGCGGGACTTTCCGTCCGCAAGGACCCGGAACTCGGCGAGATCGTGGTGGACGGCCGGGGCATGACGGTTTACCGCTTCACCAAGGACTCCGCCTGGCCGATGAAGACGGCCTGCACCGGCGAGTGCCTCAAGAAGTGGCCGGTAGTCGCCCCCGTGGCCAAGAATGCGGTGGACGGTGTCACGACGAAGGGTTTCGTCACCTTCGACCGCCCCGACGGCATCAAGCAGCAGACCATCGACTGCTGGCCGATCTACACCTTCGCGGGCGACAAGAAGCCTGGAGACACCAACGGGCAGGGCGTCGGCGGAACCTGGTACGCCGTTTCCCCGGATTCCAAACTCGTCGGCGCCGCCAAGTAATCACGGACTCCGCAGAACAATCGCCCAGGAGCCCCAAGTGGCCCCGAACCGCCGGGAAACGGCGCCCGGAGTGCCGGTCCGTCGCTGCCCGTACACGCGCAGCGACGGACCGGCCGGGTATGGCACCTGAGTGTGACCAATAACGGATCGCTAATTTCCGTTTCCACTCGCTCTCTTGGCGGCCGATCAGTAGCCTCTGGTCAACACTGACCATGAACATGGCCGGATCGCCGTGGCGAACTTGTTGGAGACATCGATGGAGCGTCCCGCCTGGGCACCGCAGGGCATAGACATTTCGGTGCCGAGCGTGTCCCGCATGTACGACTTCTATCTGGGCGGATCGCACAATTTCGAGGTGGACCGGGAAGCCGCGCGCAAGGCCATGGAGTTCCTCCCGGGCCTTCCCAAGATCATGCAGGCCAATCGCGCCTTTATGCGCCGGGCGGTCCGCCACGCCGTCGACTCGGGCATCGACCAGTTCCTGGACATCGGCTCCGGCATCCCGACGTTCGGCAACGTCCACGAGGTCGCCCAGGCCGCCGATGCCGGCGCCAAGGTGGCCTACGTCGACCACGACCCGGTCGCCGTCGCCCACAGCCAGGCCGTGCTGGAGAGCAACGACCGTGCGGTCATCGCCGCCGCCGACCTGCGCCGCCCCAAGGAGATCCTGGCGAACCCGGAGATCACCGGACTGCTCGACCTGGACCGGCCGGTGGCCCTGCTGCTCGTCGCGGTGCTCCACTTCATCGAGGACGCCGACGACCCGCGCGGCGCGGTCGCCGAACTGCGCGACGCACTTGCCCCCGGCAGCCTGCTCATCCTGACCCACGCCTCGTACGAGGGCATCCCGCTGCCCAAGGAGGAGGCGGCCGGCACGGTCGGCGTCTACAAGAACATCCGCAACCCGCTGATCATGCGCTCGCGCGAGGAGATCGGCCAGTTCTTCGAGGGCTACGAGATGGTCGAACCGGGACTCGTGTCGATGCCCGAATGGCGGCCCGACACCCCGCAGTCGCCGGAGCAGGAAGACCCGTACGCCTTCTCGGGCTTCGGCGGGGTCGGGCGCAAGGCGTGAGCATTCCCGCCCAGGCGTCCGGAGAGCCGGACGCGGAACCCGACGGCCCCGAGGGGCGGCTCCGGAGATTCGCCAGAATCTGGAGCCGGGCCATCTTCCCCTTGACGGCCACCTCCCTGACCCGGCCGGAGTTCGAACAGCATCTGCTGCCCCTGGCACGCGAGCTGAACGGCATCCTGCACGCCCACCCCTTCGACGCCTCGCCCGCCCAGCGGATCGGCGCGGCCCTGATCGACGCCCACTGCACCGATCCGGACGCCCTCAGCTCCACGCTCGGTGTCGTCGACTCCTACCTCGTCCTCTACTGCGGCGGCAACGGACCCGGCCCGCTCTCCACCGAGGACGCCCGGGCCCGCTGCGCCCGGATCCAGCACACGCTGGCCGCCGGGTTCACCGGGGCCCTGCGCGAGCGCACGCTCGCCGAGCAGGAGGCCATCGCCCGCTCGGCGCTGACGGCCCGCTCGCACGCCGAAGAGGCCCTGCACGCCACCGAGGCCCGCTTCCGCGCGGTCTTCAAGGACGCCGCCATCGGCATCGGCATCGCGGACCTGGACGGCAACATCCTGGAGATCAACGACACGCTCACAAAAATGTTCGGCGGTCTCGAACACCACGTCCGCAGCCACAAGGTGAACGAGTGGGTCCACCCCGAGGACTCGCCCCAGGTGTGGAAGTACTACGGCGAGCTGGTACGCGGCGAACGCGAGCACTACCGGGTCGAGAAGGCGTACTACCGCAACGACGGCACGGTCCTGTGGACCAACCTCACCGTCTCCCTGCTGCGCGACTCCGAGGGCCGCCCCGAGTACCAGCTCGCGCTGATGGAGGACACCACCGAGCGCCGGCTGCTCAATCTCCGGCTGCGGTACGAGGCCACCCACGACGCGCTCACCGGCCTGCCCAACCGGACCCTGTTCTTCGAGCGCCTGGAGAAGGCCCTCACGGCCCAGGAGGGCGTCCGCTTCGGCCTCTGCTACCTGGACCTCGACGGCTTCAAGGCCATCAACGACAGCCTCGGCCACGCCGCCGGCGACCGCCTCCTGGTCGAGGTCGCCGACCGGCTCCAGAGCTGCGCCACCGCGCCCGGCGAGATGGTCGCCCGGCTCGGCGGGGACGAGTTCGTCGCCCTGACCACCGGACCGGACACGGCCGAGGAGGTGCACGAACTGGCCGGCCGCATCCTCAACGCGCTCGCCACCCCGATCCGCATCGACGGGCGCGAGCTCTCCGTGCGGGGTTCGATCGGCATCGTCGAGGGGCCGTCCGGGGAACGCAGCGCCGCCGAGGTGCTGCGCAGCGCCGACATCACGATGTACCGGGCCAAGGCGGCGGGCGGCAACCGCTTCCAGCTCGCCGACGCGGAGGCCGACGCGCGCGCCATCACCCGGCACGGGCTGACCACCGCGCTCCCGGCCGCCCTGGACCGGGGCGAGTTCTTCATCGAGTACCAGCCGCTCGTGCACCTGGGCGACGGCACGGTGCACGGCGCGGAGGCGCTCGTACGGTGGTGCCATCCGCAGCACGGGGTGCTCGGCCCCGACCGGTTCATCCCGCTCGCCGAGCACACCGGCCTCATCGTGCCGCTCGGCCGCTGGGTGCTGGAGGAGTCCGTGCGGCAGGCGAACTTCTGGCAGGAGCGGCACAGCGACGGCGGGCCGCTGCGGATCAACGTCAACCTCTCGCCGACCCAGCTGCACCACCCCCGGCTGGTCGCGGAGACGGTCGACGTGCTGGAACGTTCCGGTCTGGAGCCGGGAGCGCTCTGCCTGGAGGTGACCGAGTCCGCCCTGATCGGCGCCGACGACGATCTCCTCAAGCCGCTGCGGCAGCTCGCGGAGATGGGCGTCGACATCGCGCTCGACGATTTCGGCACGGGCTACTCGAACCTGGCGAACCTGCGCCGGCTGCCGGTGAGCGTGCTCAAGCTGGACCGTTCCTTCACCCGGGGCATGCAGCAGCATCCGGCGGACCCGGTCGATCTGAAGATCGTCGAGGGCATCGTGTCGCTGGCCCACAGCCTGGAGCTGGCCGTCACGGTGGAGGGCGTGGAGACGGGCGCGCAGGCCGAGCAGTTGCGCCGGATCGGCTGCGACACCGCCCAGGGCTGGTACTACGCCCGCCCCGGGGCCCCGGACCGCATCCACTCCCTGCTGCTGGCGGACGCGGTCTGATCCGGCGGCCGGGCGGGGGACCCCGCCCGGCCGCCGGCCCACGTCAGCCGGGTACCGGCCGGTGCTCCAGGAGCATCCGCTGGAGTTCGCGCGCGGCCCGCGGCGGGTCCACATCGCTGCGGTGCGCCAGTGCGATCGTGCGTCGCAGCCCGCCTCCGGCCAGCGCGGTCCTGCGCAGGTCGTGGCCCGCCCGGGCGGCGACCATGCTCGGCACCACGGCGATGCCGAGCCCCGCCCGTACGAAACCGAGCACCGCGTCCATCTCGCCGCCCTCGACGGTGAACGTCGGCTCGAAGCCCTCCGCGCGGCACGCTGCGAGCGTCAGCTCCCGCAGGTTGTACCCGTGCCGGAACATCACCAGCGGCGCCCCCTCCAGATCCGCGATCCGGATCGCACCGTCCCGACCCGGCGGAGGCTCCGTCGCCGCGGACACCACCACCAGGTCCTCCCGCAGCAGCTCCACCGTGGTCAGCGCGGGGGAGGCGGCCGGCAGCGGCAGCACCACCAGCGCCAGATCGAGCGCCCCGCGCGCCAGCTGACGTACGAGATCGTGCGAGCCGCCCTCCTCCAGCAGCAGCCGCACCCCCGGATGCCGGTCGTGGAAGGCACGCAGCAGGTCCGGCAGCAGCCCGGTGCACAGGCTGGGCGTCGCGCCCAGACGCACCCGGCCGCTGCGCAGCGAGACCAGTTCCTGGACCTCGTGGCGCGCGGTCTCCGCGTCGGCGAGGATCCGCCGGGCCAGCGGCAGCAGCGCCTCGCCCGCGTCGGTGAGCGTGATGTTGCCCCGGGCGCGGCTGAACAGGTCCGCGCCCAGCTCGGCCTCCAGCGCCCGGATCTGCTGGGAGAGCGAGGGCTGCGACACATGGACCGCCTCGGCGGCCCGGGTGAAGTGCCGGGCCTCGGCGACGGCCACGAAGTAGGTGAGCTGCTGGAAGTGCATACGCCGACGATAGACCTCACTGATAGGTACTGCCTATGGAGATCAGCCGGACCATGTCTTGGACTGATCAGGTCCCCCGCCCCTACCTTCGTGTCCATGGCATTGGCAACGCGGACGGACCGACGGCCGTCGATGACGCGTACGCTCTGGGACTCGACCGTCGGCAAGAAGACGATCATGGCCGTGACCGGTCTGGTCATGCTCGGATATCTCGTCGCCCACATGGTGGGCAACCTGAAGATCTTCTTCGGACCCGGTGAGTTCGACGGGTACGCCCACTGGCTGCGCACCATGGGCGAACCGGTCCTGCACCACGAGTGGGCGCTCTGGATCGTCCGCGTGGGGCTCGTCGCCGCCGTCGTGCTGCACGGCGTCTCGGCGTACCAGCTGAGCCGCCGCGACATCAAGGCGCGCCCCGCCAAGTACGTCCACAAGAGGCCCCGCGCGAGTTACGCCACCCGGACCATGCGCTGGGGCGGCATCATCCTCGCGCTCTTCATCGTCTGGCACATCCTCGACCTGACGACCGGCACCGTGCACACGAGCTTCGAGGCCGGGCACCCGTACCAGAACGTCATCGACACCTTCTCCACCTGGTACGGCAACGTCATCTACATCGTCGCGGTGCTCGCCATGGGCCTCCACGTCCAGCACGGATTCTGGAGCGCCGCGCAGACCCTCGGCGTCGGCAACGCGGCCCGCGACCGCATCCTGAAGACCCTCGCAAACGTCCTCGCGGCGGTGCTGACCCTGGGCTTCGTCTCCGTACCCGTCGCCGTCATGACCGGAGTGGTGAGCTGACATGCCCGACTACACGCAGTACCGCACGGGTGAGCCCGCCGTCGACACGAAGGCCCCCGAGGGCCCCGTCAACGAACGCTGGGACACCCGCCGCTTCCAGGCCAGACTCGTGAACCCCGCCAACCGGCGCAAACACACGGTCATCGTCGTCGGCACCGGCCTGGCCGGCGGCGCCGCCGGGGCAACGCTCGCCGAACAGGGCTACCACGTCGTCCAGTTCTGCTTCCAGGACTCGCCCCGGCGCGCCCACTCGGTTGCCGCCCAGGGCGGCATCAACGCCGCGAAGAACTACCGTAACGACGGCGACTCCATCCACCGGCTGTTCTACGACACCGTCAAGGGCGGCGACTTCCGCGCCCGGGAGTCCAACGTCCACCGCCTCGCCCAGATCTCCGTCGAGATCATCGACCAGTGCGTCGCCCAGGGCGTCCCCTTCGCCCGCGAGTACGGCGGCCTCCTCGACAACCGGTCCTTCGGAGGCGTCCAGGTCTCCCGTACGTTCTACGCGCGCGGCCAGACCGGACAGCAGCTCCTCCTCGGCGCCTACCAGGCGCTCTCCCGGCAGATCGCCACCGGCGGCGTCGAACTCCACGCCCGTACCGAGATGCTGGACCTGATCGTGGTCGACGGAAAGGCGCGCGGCATCGTCGCCCGCGACCTCGTCACCGGGAAGATCGACACCTACTTCGCCGACGCGGTCGTCCTGGCCACCGGCGGCTACGGCAACGTCTTCTACCTGTCGACCAACGCCATGAACTCCAACGCCACCGCGATCTGGCGCGCGCACCGGCGCGGAGCGTACTTCGCCAACCCCTGCTTCACCCAGATCCACCCCACCTGCATCCCGCGCACCGGCGACCACCAGTCCAAGCTGACGCTGATGAGCGAATCGCTGCGCAACGACGGCCGCATCTGGGTCCCCAAGGCCGAGGGGGACACCCGTCCGGCCAACCAGATCCCCGAGGACGAGCGCGACTACTACCTGGAGCGCATCTACCCCGCCTTCGGGAACCTGGTGCCCCGCGACATCGCCTCCCGCGCCGCCAAGAACGTCTGCGACGAAGGGCGCGGCGTCGGCCCCGGCGGGCAAGGGGTCTACCTGGACTTCGCCGAGGCCATCCAGCGCATGGGCCGCAAGGCCGTCGAGGCCAAGTACGGAAACCTCTTCGACATGTACCAGCGGATCACCGACGAGGACCCCTACACGGTCCCCATGCGGATCTACCCCGCCGTGCACTACACGATGGGCGGACTCTGGGTCGACTACGACCTCCAGACCACCATCCCCGGCCTTTTCGCCATCGGTGAGGCCAACTTCTCCGACCACGGGGCCAACCGGCTCGGCGCCTCCGCCCTGATGCAGGGCCTCGCCGACGGCTACTTCGTCCTGCCCTCCACCATCAACGACTACCTCGCCCGCAACCCGCACACCGAGAACGTCGACGCCGAACACCCCGCCGTCGCCGAGGCGGTGGCGGAGACCGAGGACCGTATCAACCTGCTGCTCTCCGTCGACGGCGACCGCACCCCCGACTCCTTCCACCGTGAGATCGGTGAACTCATGTGGGAGTACTGCGGGATGGCCCGCTCCGAGGACGGCCTGCGCAAGGCGCTCGCCAGGATCCCTCGGATCCGCGAGGAGTTCTGGCGGCGCATCAAGGTCCCCGGCACCGGCGAACAGTTCAACCAGTCGCTGGAGAAGGCGAATCGCATCGTCGACTACCTGGAGCTCGCCGAACTCATGTGCCTCGACGCCCTGCACCGCGCCGAGTCCTGCGGCGGCCACTTCCGCGAGGAGTCCCAGACCCCGGACGGCGAGGCCGAACGGCGCGACGAGGAGTTCTCCTATGCCGCCGCCTGGGAGTTCACCGTCACCGGCGGCGCCCCTGTCCTGCACAAGGAAGACCTCGTCTTCGAGTACGTCCACCCCACCCAGCGGAGCTACGCATGAAGCTCACCCTGCGCGTCTGGCGTCAGCGCAACGCCGAAGAGCCCGGCGCCATGGCCACCTACGAAGTCGACGACATCTCCGCGGACATGTCGTTCCTGGAGATGCTCGACACCCTCAACGAGGAACTCACCCTCGCCGGGGACGAGCCCGTCGCCTTCGACCACGACTGCCGCGAGGGCATCTGCGGCGCGTGCAGCCTCGTCATCAACGGCGACGCCCACGGCCCGGAGCGCACCACCACCTGCCAGCTCCACATGCGGTCCTTCGCCGACGGCGACACGATCGACATCGAGCCCTGGCGCGCCTCCGCCTTCCCGGTCATCAAGGATCTGGTCGTGGACCGCTCCTCGTTCGACCGGATCATCCAGTCCGGCGGCTACATCTCCGCCCCCACCGGCACCGCTCCGGACGCCCACGCCACCCCGGTGCCCAAGCCGGACGCCGACTTCGCCTTCGAGCACGCCGAGTGCATCGGTTGCGGGGCCTGCGTCGCCGCCTGCCCCAACGGCTCGGCGATGCTGTTCACCTCGGCGAAGGTCAACCACCTCAATGTCCTGCCGCAGGGCGCCCCCGAGCGTGAGACCCGCGTCCTGGACATGGTGGCCCAGATGGACGAGGAGGGCTTCGGCGGCTGCACCCTGACCGGCGAATGCGCCACGGCCTGCCCGAAGGGCATCCCGCTGCCCTCGATCGCCGCGATGAACAAGGAGTGGCTGCGGGCGACCCGCAAAGTCCGCCGCTGACGCGGGAGCCGATCCCGTATGGACTCGGGGCTCGCCCCCCCGGAGCCGTACGGGACCAGCGGCGCACGGTCAGCGCCGCAGCGCCTTCGCCAGATACGGGGCCGTACGGCTCCCGGCGGTACGCGCCACCTCGGCCGGGGTGCCGGCCGCGACGATCCGGCCGCCCCGGTCCCCGCCCTCCGGCCCCAGGTCGATGACATGGTCCGCGCCCGCCACCACGGCCATGTCGTGCTCCACGACCACCACCGTGCTCCCGCCGTCGACCAGCGCGTGCAACTGCCGCATCAGCACCTCCACATCGGCCGGATGCAGCCCCGTCGTCGGCTCGTCCAGCAGGTACAGCGTGTGCCCGCGCCGGGTGCGCTGGAGCTCCGCCGCCAGCTTGATGCGCTGCGCCTCGCCGCCGGACAGCTCGGTAGCGGGCTGCCCGAGCCGCAGATAACCGAGCCCCACGTCCAGCAGGGTCCTCAGCGCCCGCTCGGCGGCGGGCGTCCCGGCGAAGAACGACGCCGCCGACTCCACGGTCAGATCGAGGACCTGAGCGATCGTCAGGCCGTCCAGCGTGACGTCCAGCGTCTCCGGGTTGTAGCGCGCACCATGACAGTCCGGGCAGGGCGCGTACGTGCTGGGCAGGAACAGCAGCTCCACCGAGACGAAACCCTCGCCCTGGCAGGTCTCGCACCGCCCGCCGCTCACGTTGAACGAGAACCGCCCGGCCCCGTAGCCGCGCTCCCGGGCCGTCTCCGTCCGCGCGAACAGCTTCCGTACGGCGTCGAACAGACCGGTGTACGTCGCCAGATTGGACCGGGGCGTCCGCCCGATGGGCTTCTGGTCGACCTGGACGAGCCGGTCCACCGCCTCCAGCCCGGTGACGGAGGCGCAGAACCGCTCGCCCGCCCCGGTCGCCTCCTCGCCCGCCTGCCGGTCGGCCAGCACCCCGGCGAGGACCTGGCCGACCAGGGTCGACTTGCCCGAGCCGGACACCCCGGTCACCGCCGTGAACACCCCGAGCGGGAATTCCGCGTCGACGCCCCGCACATTGTGCCGCTCAACGCCGGTCAGCCGGATCCACCCGGACGGGGTGCGCGGCTCGCGTACCGGCGCGGGGCCCCGGCCGTCCTCGGGGAAAAGGAAGCGCCGCGTCGCAGACTCCGGGACCTGGGCGAGCCCCTCCGGCGGACCGCTGTGCAGCACCCGCCCGCCGTGCTCCCCGGCCAGCGGACCCACGTCCACCAGCCAGTCCGCCCGTCGCACCACGTCCATCTGGTGCTCCACCACGAAGACCGAGTTCCCGGCCTCCTTGAGCCGGCCCAGCACCCCGAGCAGTGCCTCGGTGTCCGCCGGATGCAGCCCGGCCGACGGTTCGTCCAGGACGTACACGACACCGAAGAGACCCGACCGCAACTGCGTTGCCAGCCGCAGCCGTTGCAGCTCGCCGGAGGAAAGCGTCGGGGCCGTGCGGTCCAGGCTCAGATAGCCCAGGCCCAGCTCCGTCACCGTCCCGATCCGCGCCAGCAGATCGGTCGTCAGCACCCGGGCCGTCTCCTCGCCGCCCGCGCCCGCCCCGGCCAGCACCTCCGCCAGCACGGACAGCGGCAGCCCGGCCAGCTCCGCGATGGTCCGCCCGGCGAAGGTCACCGCCATCGCCTCGGGCCGCAACCGGCTCCCGCCGCACACCGGGCACGGCGCACTGGTCAGAAAGCGCTCCGCCTTCGCCCGCAGCGACCGGCTCTTGGTGTCGGCGAAGGTGTGCAGCACATAGCGCCGCGCGCTCATGTACGTGCCCTGGTAGGGGCGTTGGATCCGGCCCGCGTCCCGCACCGGATGCACCGTCACCACCGGCTGCTCGTCGGTGAACAGGATCCACTCGCGGTCCTCCGGATCCAGCTCCCGCCAGGGCCGGTCGACGTCGTAGCCGAGGGCGTCCAGCACATCCCGCAGATTCTTCCCCTGCCACGCCCCCGGCCAGGCGGCGATCGCCCCCTCCCGGATCGACAGCGAGGGATCCGGGACGAGCAACTCCTCGTCCGTCCGGTGGATCCGCCCCAGCCCGTGGCACTCCGGGCACGCCCCGACGGCGGTGTTGGGGGAGAAGGAGTCGGAGTCCAGCCGGTCGGCCCCCGGTGGGTAGTCGCCCGCCCGGGAGAAGAGCATGCGCAGCGAGTTGGAGAGCGTCGTCACCGTCCCGACGGACGACCGGGCGCCCGGGGCGGAGCGCCGCTGCTCCAGCGAGACGGCGGGCGGCAGTCCGGTGATCTCCCCGACGGCCGGCGCGCCCACCTGGTGGATCAGCCGTCGGGCGTAGGGGGCCACGGACTCGAAGTAGCGGCGCTGGGCCTCCGCGTAGAGGGTCCCGAAGGCGAGGGAGGACTTCCCCGACCCCGACACGCCCGTGAATACGGTCAGGGTGTCGCGCGGGATGTCGACCCGCACGTCCTTGAGGTTGTGCTCGCGCGCGCCGCGCACCCGGACGTACGGATCGTGGGGGGAGTGCATGGGGCTCGGCTCCGTACGGGTGGGATGCTGACGCCTGGGGGCGCCCTGGAGAACAACGTGGGGGACAAACAGTCCGATTCTAGGCGTCGGCGCCGGTGGTGGGCCTGCCGGACCCCGCCGCGCGACCCACGGGGCTCGGGCTCCGTTCGGCTGCCCGGCCCGGCGGCCGGGCCAGCCGGGCGAGCCGCCGTAGCGAGTCCACCAGCGCCTCCCGGTCGTACGTGCTGGTCGTGACGAGCACCTCGTCCGCCCCGGTCTCCCCGACCGCGCGCTCCAACTGGGCCGCCACCTGGTCCTCGGTGCCGTGGACATGGCCTTCGAGCCCCTGCTCGTACAGCGACCGCTCCTTGGCCGTCATGGTCAGGGCCTCGATGCGCTCGGCCGGGGCCAGCGGAGGGAAGTCGCCGTGCGTACGGGAGTACGCCATGGCCCACGCCTCCGGTACGAGCAGCCGGCGGGCCGCCTCCTCGGTGCCGGCGACGGCCACCGTGCCCGCGACGATCACCTCGGGGTGCTCGGCGCGGGCCGACGGACGGAAGTCGCGGCGGTAGACCTCGATGGCGCGCAACACCTTGTCCCGGCCGCGCAGGTCGCCGATGACGAGGGGGAGCCCGGCGGCCGCGGCGACCGACGCGCCCTCGCCGATCGCGAGCACGTACGCGGGGATCCGCAGGCCCTCCGCCGGATGGGCGTGCACTCCGGGGTGGGCCTGCTGGGTGCCGTCGATCCAGCCGAGCAGTTCGGTCAGGCGCCCGGGGAAGTCGTCGGCGTCCTCCTTGCCGTGGCCGAGCGCCCGGCGTACCCCGTCGGTGAAGCCCACGGAGCGGCCGAGACCCATGTCGATCCGGCCGGGAAAGAGGGAGGCGAGCACCCCGAACTGCTCGGCGACGACCAGCGGCCGGTGGTTGGGCAGCATCACTCCGCCGGTGCCGACCCGGATGGTGGAGGTCGCCGCGGCGACGGCGGCGGCGAGCACGGTCGGCGCGGACCCCGCGACCCCCGGCACACCGTGGTGTTCGGAGACCCAGAAACGGTGGAAGCCGAGCGCTTCCGCCTCCCGGGCCAGATCCACGGTGTCGCGCAGCGCCCGGGGGCCGTCGTGCCCCTCGCGGGTGCGGGAACGGTCCAGGACGGAGAAGCGGGTCGACGCGATCACAGAGCTCACGCCCTGTTCAACGCGCTCGTTCCGCAGGGATTCCCGAGGTGCTTCCTAAGCTGGGGGAGTGGACAACGACGCACGGCCGCTGGCCGTATTCGACCTGGACGGCACGCTCGCGGACACCGCCCACCGGCAGCCCTTCCTGGAGGGCGCCAAGCGCGACTGGGCCGGCTTCTTCGCCGCGGCCGTGGACGACCCGCCGCTCCCGGAGGGCGTACGGCTGGTGCTCGCGAGCGCCGAGGAGTGCCGGATCGTCTATCTGACCGGACGCCCCGAGCGGTGCCGCCGCGACACCGTGCGCTGGCTGAGCCGCCAGGGGCTGCCCGAGGGCACGCTGTTCATGCGACGCGACGACGACCGGCGCCCCGCCCGCCGGACGAAGCTGGACATCCTCCGGCGGCTGGGGCGGACGGGGCGGGTGCACATGCTCGTGGACGACGACGAACTGGTCTGCGATGCGGCCGAGGTGGCCGGATTTACCGTGGTGCGGGCCCCTTGGGCCGATCCGTCGGATGCGCTGAAGGCTGCCCAGGAGCACGAGGGGCGTACCTGATCAGCTGTTTTCGTCGAGCCGAAAGCCCACTTTCAGGCCGACCTGATAGTGCGCGATTCGGCCGTCTTCGATATGGCCACGAACTTGATTAATCTCGAACCAATCGAGATTGTGCAACGTTTCCGCCGCTCTTGCGACGCCGTTCCGGATCGCCGCGTCGATGCCCTCGTCGGAGGTTCCTACGATCTCGGTGACCCGATAGGTGTGATTCGCCATTGTTTGTCTCCTCTCCTGTGACCACGGTGCCCCAATCCGGGGTGTCCCGCGAGGGGGGGAACGGGGCGAACCGGGACAGGCGTCCGCCTTGACCTACCCATTGGTCCATACCAAAATTCAGCCAACCGCCCGTGCGAGCGCCGCCCGCAATCCCCCCACACCGGGTCCGATTTCGTTGTGCCGTTTCGCAGAAGGTGACCACGTGAAGAACCGCATACTGGCTGGAGCCATCGCGCTTGTCTCGACCGTCGCACTCGGTGGATGCGGCTACATATCGGGCTCGGGCGGCGGTGACCGCACAGTGACGGTCTGGCTGATGAAGGACAGCGTCTCGCCCGGCTTCCTGGACAAGTTCACCCGGTCGTACGAGGAGGAGAACCCCTCGATCGAGCTGGACTTCCAGATCCAGGAGTGGAGCGGCATCGGCCCCAAGGTCGTCTCCGCGCTGGAGGGCGACGACGCCCCGGACGTGATCGAGGTCGGAAACACGCAGGTCGCGCAGTACGCGGAGAGCGGCGGCCTGCGGGATCTGACCCTCGAATCGATGCGCGACCTGGGCAGCGAGGACTGGCTGCCCGGCCTGGCCCAGCCCGGCAGCATCAACGGCGTGCAGTACGGCATCCCGTGGTACGCGGCCAACCGGGTGGTGATCTACAACAAGGACATCTTCCAGGAAGCGGGCATCGACGCCGTCCCGAAGACGCGCGCCGAGTGGATCGAGGCCACCGAGAAGCTCAACAACAGCGGAAACCAAGGCATTTACCTGGCCGGTCAGAACTGGTACGTGCTCGCCGGATTCATCTGGGACGAGGGCGGCGAGCTCGCCGACGAGAACGGCGGCGACTGGCAGGGCGCCCTGGACACCCCGGAGGCCCTGGCGGGCATGGAGTTCTACCAGAAACTCCAGGCGCTCGGCGACGGACCCAAGGACGCCGACGAGGAGAAGCCCCCGCAGACCGACGTATTCGCCAAGGGCGACGTCGCCCAGATCATCTCGGTGCCGGGCAGCGCCGCGCTCATCGAGCAGAAGAATCCCGAACTCAAGGGAAAGCTGGGCTACTTTCCCATTCCCGGCAAGACCGCGAAAGCGCCCGGTTCGGTGTTCACCGGCGGCTCCGACCTCATCGTCCCGAAGAACGCCGACGAGCGCAGCGCGGGCATCGCCGTCGTCAAGGCGCTGGCGAGCGAGAAGTGGCAGACGGAGCTGGCCCGGGGCATGAGTTACGTCCCGAACAAGCCGAGCCTCGCCCACGTCATCGAGGGTGACGAGGGGACGGCGGCCATGGCGGAAGGCGCCACCCGCGGCCGCGCCACCCCCAACTCGGCGCAGTGGGCCAGGGTCGAGGCGGAGAACCCGATCAAGCCCTACATGACGGCTGTGCTCCAGGGCGGAGACCCGGCCCGCGAGGCCAAGACCGCATCCGAGCGCATCACCGCCCTGCTCACCGGCACCGGCACCGGCTGATCCCGCCCCCGGGGTGGCGGGCGGCGCCCGGCGGACGCTCCGTCCCTGGGATTCAGCCGTCGCACATCCGCGCTCCCCACGGCGGTCACGTCGAATCCAGCCGGTGACGGAAGAAGTAAGGGGTCGGTGCGTCGCACCCGCGACGGCCCGGCCCCTGACCGCTCCCGTCCCCGGAGACCGCCATGACCGTGCTGCCCCTCGCCCCGCACCACGCCCCCGCTCCCGCCTCCGCCCCGACCCCCGCCACCGGCCCGGAACCGGCCTACCGGGTCTCCCTCGCCACCTGCCAGGAAGACGTACGCGCGGCACAGCGACTGCGCCACCTGGTGTTCGCCGGGGAGCTCGGAGCCCGGCTTGAAGGACCCGAACCCGGCCTGGACAGCGACGCCTTCGACACGTACTGCGACCACCTGCTGGTCCGGGAGACCGCCACCGGGGACGTCGTCGCCACCTACCGGCTCCTGCCGCCCGACCGTGCCCGGACAGCCGGACGCCTCTACGCGGAGAGCGAGTTCGACCTCAGCAGGCTCGCCCCGATCCGCGACGACCTCGTCGAGGTCGGCCGCTCCTGCGTCCACCCCGCCCACCGCGACGGCGCGGTCATCGCCCTCGTCTGGGCCGGACTCGCCCGCTACATGGAGCGGACCGGCCACACCTGGATCGCGGGCTGCTGCTCCCTCCCGCTGGCCGACGGCGGCGCGTCGGCCGCCCGCAGCTGGAACACCGTACGCGCGGGACACCTCGCGCCCCAGGAGTACTGGGTCACCCCGCACCGCCTCTGGGACTCCTCCGCGCACGGCCCGGAAGCCGGCTCCCGGGCGGACCTCCCGCCCCTGCTGCGCGGCTACCTCCGGCTCGGCGCCCAGGTCTGCGGAGCCCCGGCGTACGACCCCGACTTCAACGTCGCCGACCTGTACGTCCTGCTCTCGCTGCGCCGGACCGACCCGCGCTACCTGCGCCACTTCCTCTCGCTGGCCCCGCTGCGATGAGCGGCTGGCTGCCCGCCGCCCCGTGCATCCCGGACCGCTGCGCCCGGCACACCGGGGCCGTACGCGCTCCGCTGCCCGCCGCGCTCCTCCTGCTGTCCGGCTGCACCCTGGTCCTGCTGGGGGTGGTCTGCGTACCGCTGGTCCGGCTGCTCGGGGCCGGCCCGCGGCGCCGGCTGACCCGGCGCTGGGCGCGCGCCGTTCCACAGGCCTTCGGCGTACGCGTCATGGTCCGGCCGCACGAGCCGGACCGCGCCCCGGGCGAGGGCGAACTGGTCGTCGCCAACCACATCTCCTGGCTCGACATACCGCTGGTCGCGTCCGCACTGCCCGGACGGATGGTCGCCAAGCGCGAGATCCGCTACTGGCCGCTCCTGGGGCCCCTCGCCGCGCTCGGCGGCACCCTGTTCATCGACCGCGACCGGCTGCGCGCGCTGCCCGCCGCCGTACGGACCATCGCGACGGCCCTGCGCTCCGGCTCCCGGGTGGTGGTGTTCCCCGAGGGGAGCACATGGTGCGGACGGGGAGGCGGCGGCACGTTCCGGCCCGCCGCGTTCCAGGCGGCGATCGACGCCGGAGCGACGGTCCGGCCGGTCCGCATCGCCTACCGCACGGCGGCGCACCATTCCGCCGCGCACGACGGCGCGGGGCACTGCTCAGGTCCGGGCGCGGGCGCGGTCGCGTTCGTCGGTGCCGACCCGCTCGCCGCCTCTCTGTGGCGGGTCGTGCGGGCGGCCGGGCTCACCGCCCGCATCGACGTGCTCGCGCCGATTCCCGCGGACGGCGAGGACGGCCGCCGCGCCCTGGCGCGCAGGGCGCGAACGGCCGTCCTCGGCCCCGAAGAGCCCCGCCGGTCCGGTCAGACCGCCGTGGCCAGCGAGAGGGCGAACCGGCCCGCCGAGTCCGTCCACCACTGAGCCAGCCGCATACCGGCGGCGGCCAGCTCCTCGCGGACGTCCTCCTGCCGGAACTTCGCCGACACCTCCGTACGCAGCTCCTCACCGGCTTCGAACGGCACCACGAGGTCCAGCTCCGGGATCTTGACGCTCAGCGTCCGCCGGGCCCGCAGCCGCATCTCGATCCACCGTTGTTCCGGATTCCACACCGCGCGGTGATCGAAGCCGTCGAGCGGGAAATCGGCCCCCAACTCACGGTTGACGACGTTCAGGACGTTCTTGTTGAAGGCCGCCGTCACCCCCGCCGGGTCGTCGTAGGCGGCCACCAGTGTCTCCTCGTCCTTGACCAGGTCGGTGCCCAGCAGCAGCGCGTCTCCGGGGGAGAGCAGCGCGCGCACCGACCGCAGGAACGTGGCGCGCTCCACCGGCAGCAGATTGCCGATCGTGCCGCCCAGGAACACCACCAGCCGGGGGCCCGGCGTCCCCGGCAGGGTCAGGCCGGCGGTGAAGTCCGCGATCAGCGCGTGGACGGTCAGGCCCGGGTGCTCGGCGAGCAGCGATTCGGCCGCCCCCGTCAGCGCGCTCTCGCTGACGTCCACCGGGACGTAGGCGTCCAGGTCGGGGAGGACCTCCAGGAGATGGCGGGTCTTCTCGGACGACCCCGAGCCCAGCTCGATCACGGTCCTGGCCCCCGAAGCGGCGGCGATCTCCTCGGCCCGTGTCTGCAGGATCTCCCGCTCCGCGCGGGTCGGGTAGTACTCCGGCAGCCGCGTGATCTCCTCGAACAGCTCGCTGCCGCGGGCGTCGTAGAACCACTTCGGCGGCAGCGTCTTGGGGCGCCGGGTCAGGCCGCTGAGGACATCGGCGCGCAGCGCCGCGTCCGTCGCGTCCACCGGCAGGGTGCGGGTCAGCGAATAAGGACTCACGCGGGGGGCTCCTTGAGCGGGGTGAGCAGGACGTCCGAGGCGGTCGCGACCAGCAGCGTGCGGTCGGGGACCTCGCGCCAGAGCGGGTCGTCGTCGTACGGCTCCGAGGCGACCGCGGTGCGGCGGCCCGGCTCCGTGAGGTACCAGAGGGTGTCGCCCCAGGCGGTCGCCGTGATGGTGGCGCCGTCGGTGAGCAGCAGGTTCAGCCGGGAGCCGGGCGCGGCGGCCGCGACCTCGCGCACGGTCTCCGCGACGGCACGCGGCACATCGTCCCCGGCGTCGATACGGTGCCGGATCAGCGCCCAGACCAGTGCCGAGTCGTTCCGGGCGGCCAGCGACAGGAGCTTCTCCGCGGGCAGGACGGCCGCCGCGCCGGCGAGTGATGCGGGCCAGCCCTTCACCGCCCCGTTGTGGCTGAAGAGCAGCCGCCCGGCAGCGTACGGCGCGGCTGCGGCCTCCCCGTCCGCACCCGCTTCGGTGGCATCCCGTACGGCGGCGAGCAGCGCGGTGCTGCGGACCACCCGGGCCAGATCGGCGAAGGTCTCGTCGCCCCATATGGGGCCCTGGCGGCGGTAGCGTCCGGGTACCGGGTCCCCCTCGGCGTACCAGCCGACGCCGAAACCGTCCGCGTTCACCGTGCCGTAGCGCTGGCGGCGCGGCTCCC